>DATCGU010000070.1:0-2689 GCA_036508735.1 Gemmatimonadaceae bacterium | reverse complement strand
GCCCAGCGCAGCCTGCGGGCCGAACGGCGTGGTGCGGAAGCCGCACCCGTCCACGGCCGCGATTGCCGCGTCGAGCTGCCGCACCAGATCTACGTAGGCTTCGTCGGACAGCCCCCGACGCCGCGCCGTGTGCCAGGCGTGGAACAGTTCGCGGTGGCGAATGAACGGGTTCGGGTCGTCGCCGTTCCGCCACTCGACTCGGCCTGAGTCGAGCTTCCGCGTGACGACGTGATCGGCGTCGTCGCTACCGGCCCGAAGGCACCGGAACGGGTAACGATTCTGTTCGAGCGGCGGGGCGGTCCAGCCGCAGCCGGCGCAGACCAGCGTGGACGCGACCGCCTTCACGCCACGCCGGTCCGCCCGTTGAACTCTTCGATCATCGCGTCCCACGCAGGGAGCAGGTCGCGCAGGCCGCGCCAGAAGCTTTGGTCGCGTCGAGCTTCGAAGTCCTCCAGCGACACGCCCTGCTGTTCCACCCAGGTGAAGTAGCCCAGGTTGAAGACGCGGGTGCGCTCCACGTCACCCATCACCATGACGTGTTCGGTGTCGGCGCCCAGCAGGTGCCGCGCGAAGGCGTCGGCGGCGCGCGCTGCGTCGAAGGTCCCGCCGAAATGCTTGGCAATGGCCTTGGGGCGCTCGGAGGCATACATCGCCGCGCCGTCGGTGGCCACCGTGACGATCACGTCCTGGGGACCGAGGCCCAGCCGCTTCGCGGTCTTGATGGCCGCCACCACGTTGCAGATACTCGACAGCCCGAAGTGCTCGAGCGACGCCATCACCGTCTCGCCCACTCCGCGCGAACGGAGCAGGGCGTGACCCGCCCTGTCGTTGAAGAGCACGAACAGCTGGTCGGTCGCACGGTCCGACACGGCCACGGCGACGTCGCCGTTGGTAACGTTGTGAATGAACGGGATGTGTTTGTCGCCGATGCCCTGGATGTTGTGCTCGCCGAAGCCGTTGTAGAGCATGGTCGGGCACTCGAGGGCCTCGACGGCAACGATGCGCGCGCCGAACCGGTCCTTCAGGTAGTCCCCGGCGCCTATCGTGCCTGCCGAGCCGGTGGCTGACACGAAGGCCGCGAGCCGCAGGTCGCGGTCGGCCGCCTGGAGGGACTCGAAGATGTGGCCAAGGGCGCGGCCGGTCACGGCATAGTGGCCGAGGTGGTTGCCGAACTCGCTGAACTGGTTGAGCACCACGTTGGCGGGGTCGCGCGCCAACTCGGCGCAGGCGTCGTAGATCTCCTTGACGTTGCTCTCGGTCCCCGGAGTGCGGATGATGTCGCCGGGTTCGGCCACCCAGCGCTCCAGCCACTCGAAGCGCTCCGCGCTCATCCCGGCGGGGAGGATGGCCACGCCGCGGCACCCCATGATGCGCGAAATCGCGACGCCGCCGCGGCAGTAGTTCCCCGTGGAGGGCCACAGGGCGCGCTGCCGCTCGGGATCGAACCGTCCCGTGACGAGGCGTGGGGCGAGGCAGCTGTACGCGGCCAGCACCTTGTGCGCGTGGATCATCGGGAAGCGGTCGCCGAGCGCGACGACGATGGGCGCCGCCACGCCCGTAAGCGCCTCCGGGAGCACCACATGCCCGGGAAGCTCGGCGATCCCGGTGCGGGCGGCGTCGTTGTACCAGTGCACGCGGAACAGATTGCGCGGGTCGGCCGCGTCGGCGTCCACGCCGGCGAGCCCGGCGCGCAGTGCCGCGCCTGGCTCCGCGAGCTGCGCGAAGGTGGGCAGCACGATGCGCGCTTTGCGCAGCCTCGTCACAGCCCGGTCGTAGGTCGCCCGGTCGGCGACTTCGGTCATCTGTTCGATCACAGGTCCCTCATGCGCGACCAAAGCCGCTCGGCCTCGGCCACCGCGTCGGCCCGGATCGCTTCAATGTTCGTATCATCTGCCGCGCGCGCCGCCGGCACCGCGCCGCCGAAGCGCTCGGCCAGCAGGGCGTGGCCTGCGTCGGGCCGCCGGCCCGCTGCCGCAAGGTCGTCGCCGTGCAGTGTAGCTTCCTCCATCAACGCCTCGAGCTCGGCGCCGAGGTCCGACTCGTAGCCGTCGGTGCCGAGCGCGACCCGAGTGCTGGCGCGCAGAGCGCCCGCATACCCCACCCGGTTGCCGCGGTTGGAGCGGGGGTTCTGCACCAGCCAGCAGCCCAGGCGCTCCGCCTCGCGCACCTGGTCCTGCGTGAGGTGCACGCCGTGGGCGAGGATCGATCCCGGAGGCAGGGCGTTGAGTGCCACCAGCCGCTCGAGCGGGCCGGCCCAGCCACGCCGCCGCGCGTCATCCACGTCGGCGAGATCTTCGGCCAGGTGCACGTGCAGCACGGTGCCCAGCTCGCGGCACAGCGCACCCGCCTCACGTATGGTGTCGTCGGATACGGTGAACGAGGCGTGCAGCCCAACAACGCCGCGTACCAGCGGCCGTTGGTTGGTGCGGATGAAGCGGCGGCATTCGGCCAGGCCGGCGCGTGCCTCGGCCGCACCGCCGTTGCGCTCGGTGGCCCCGAAGCACAGCACAGCGGGCATGCCCGCTTCCTGGCAGGCGTCGGCGAGCACGTCGAGCGAGCCGACGATGAAGTTGGGCGACTCGTGATGGTCCACCAGCCCCACCGTGCCAAGGCGCAGCGCCTCGGCCACGTACCAGCGCGCGGAAGCGCGCAGCGCAGGCGCATCGAGCGCTCGGTCCAGACGCCACCA
>DATCGU010000069.1:0-5759 GCA_036508735.1 Gemmatimonadaceae bacterium | reverse complement strand
GTGTAGTGCACCGGCACCTGCACGGGCGGCGGCGGGGTGCCGCCACCGGTGGACGGCATGGCCATCACGGTGATTGGGCCGCCCTTGAACACCGTGTCGCCCGCCGCATTCACATAGCCAAGGTTCAGGGTCAGCGGCACGCCGCCCGCCGGCGCGTCCGCCGGCAGCACAACGCTGAGAGCGAGTGTCAGGGAATCGGCGCCCGGAGGAAAATCGACCACCGTGTCGAGCGCGATGGTGCCATCCTCGCGGCGCAGCGTAATGCGTACCCGCTGAAACGCCACCTGCGTCAGCGCCGCCCGCAAGGCCCCACCTCGCACGGCGGTTTCGTATTGCGGGCTGAACGCGACCGACGCAAATCGCTTGAACGCGTTTACCGGCGCCGTCCGCGGTCCGGTCAGCTCCCGGCCACAACTCATCAGGACCGCGGTGAGCAGTCCGGCAAAGAGAACGAGACGGCGAGCGGGCGTGGGGGTGATCATACAGATCGAGAAGGTACGGATCCTTACGCATGTACGCGAGGACTCAATGCCCTAGAATAGGGTGACGCAAGTCACAAGTCGAGACCCCGGGTGGGACCTCGAGGTTAGCTTGCCTTGGACCTCCCAATTCCATCGATGCGACTCTCCCGAAAGACCCTGTTCGCCATCGTCTTTACGCTCGCCGGCGCGACCACCTTCGCCCGGCTGGGTTTCTGGCAACTCAGCCGGTTGGATGAGCGTCGCGCCTACAACGCACACCTCGAGGAGCGACTGGCCGCCCCTCCGGTGGGAGTCACCTCGCTACCGGCCGACTCCGGGGCAGGACATTACCGTCGCGTCAACGCCCGGGGCGTCCTGGATTTCCCGGCGGAGCTGGTTCTGGCCGCCCGCAGCAGCGAGGGGTCGCCCGGCGTGCACGTGCTCACGCCGCTGCGACTCGCCGGCGACACGATTGTCATGGTAAATCGGGGCTGGGTGTACTCGCCGGATGCTCGGACGGTCGACCTGACGAAGTGGCGTGAGCACGAAGGCGACACGATCACCGTCATCGGATACGCCGAAACGTGGACGGGACGCGAAACGGCGCCCCTGCCGACCGTGCTCCACACGGTGCGAACGCTCGACTCGGCGGCGGTGGCGGTTCGTGTCGGTTCGCCGGTGCTGACGTACTACGTGGTGCAGACATCCGACTCGGCGGTGTCCCCGACGGCGCCCGTTCGCCTGGGAGAACCCTCACTCGGCGAAGGGTCCCACAAGAGCTACGCGATCCAGTGGTTCTCGTTCACGCTGATTGCCATCATCGGAGGATCACTGCTCGTCCGGCAGGAACTCGCGGACCGCTCCGGTCTTCGTGAGAGACCTCGATCTCGCTAGGCCACGCGCGACCGCTTGACCTGCAGCACGATTACCGCCGCGACAATAGCCATGCCACCGATGGCGGTGCGCAGGGTCAATGCCTGCCCCAGCACTGCGACCCCGAGGATCGCCGTAAGGAACGGCTCCACCGTCGAGACGATGGCCGTGCGCACGGGGCCAAGGAGCATCAGCCCCTTGAGGAAGAAGACGGACGGCAACACGGTGCTCCACAGCGTGAGGGCAACCAGCGCGCCCCACGCGGCCGGCGTGATCGTATAGGTGAAGGTGCGGTCGCCCACCGACAGCAGCAGGAAACACGCGGCGGCGCCGATCTTGGAGTAGGCCGAAGTCACCGCCACGGACCAGTCCTTCTGCATCCATTGCATGGCCGGGATGTAGAATCCGTATAGCACGGCGGCGCCGAGGGCGAGAGCATACCCACGCCACTCGACGCCCCCCGAGGCCGGCGATCCGACCATCACCGCGGTGCCGCCGAACGAAAGGGCAAGGGCGACCACTCGGCGCGCGTCGAGGCGCTCGGCGCCGCGGACGGTCTGCACCAGCGTCACCCACACCGGGTACGTGTAGAAGAGGAACGCCAGTGTGGCCGCGGTGATGAAGGCCAGCGACGAGAGCGCGAGATAGACCAGCAGCGCCTGCCCTCCGCCACCGACGGCCATCCACAGCATTGCCTCGTTGCCGCGCATCCGCTTGGGATACTTGTGCGCGCCCACCCACGCCACGAGCACCACCGCCGACAGGACGTAGCGCCAGGCGAGCACGGTAGACAGCGACAATCCGGCGCGGGTGGCAAGGCTGGTGAGGATCGATACGGCGGCAAAGCCGCTGGCGGCGAGCAGGGTGAAGCCCGTGCCGGCGCGAAGTGGCGATGAGCGGTCGGGCTCGCTGGAGGCGGGGTTGGTCATGGCGAAATGGGTTGGCGCTGCAGGAGCAACACGGCGGAGGCGATGAGCACGCCGCCGACGATCGTGCCTGGACCCGCCAGCTGTCCAAGCACGATGGCACCGAGCACGGTGGTATAGAAGGGTTCCACCGTCGAGATGATTGCCGTGCGCACCGGGCCGAGCACGGCGAGTCCGTTGAGGAACGCGATGAATGTGATAACAGTACAGCCGACGGCGAGCGTGGCGACGATGGCCCAGGCAGCGCCCGGCTGCGAGGCGTGCAATTCACCGCGCCAGACGGCCGCGGCGAGGTATACCGCCGCCGCACCGGCGATGACGAACGCCGAGGCCGTGGCCGCATCAAGCGGTCCGCGCAGCCAGTGCAATGTCGGGATGTAGGCGGCGTAGATGAACGCCGCGCTGAGCGCGAGGGTGACGCCGATGGCGGGGAGCGCGACGGTATGCGGCGCGCCGACGATGGTCACGATGCCGCCGAGCGCGAGCGCCAACGCCGTCACCTTGCGGGCATCGACGCGGTCGATGCCGCGCACGGCCGACACAAGCGCGACCCACGCCGGGTAGGTGTAGAAGAGGAATCCGAGCGTGGCGACATCGATCCACTGAAGTGCGGACAGTGAAATCGCGCTGACGGCCACCTGCCCGACGCCGCCGACCACCACCAGCGCCATACCCCGCCTCACGGTCACCATGCGGAGATTCGTACCGGCGAGGGCCAGCAAGAAGGGCGTGGCGAGGAGATATCGCCAGGCCATGGCGCTCGCGAGCGTGAGCCCGTGCCGCTGTCCGACGACCATGAGCACGCTGATGGAGCCGAAACCGCAGGCGGCGAGCACCACGAACAGCGTGGCGCGCCAGGTCGCCGTGCGGTCTGCTTCGTTGGTCATCAGGCTACCGAGCTCGAGATCGCGGGACGTCGGGCGACGTGGCGGCAAGCTATAGAGAAGCAGAGGTGAGGGGAAGCGCGGGGACTGAACGCGAGAGCGCGAGAGCGCGAACGCAACCTTTTGGGGGTTCGTACGTACTAAACCTGTGACTGGCAGTCGGCAGCGGTGGACAAGCCGGCGCTGGTGGGGGGCCGGCCTCCCCCTGCTGACTGTCAGTCGCCTTCAAGAAACGGAAACGTCGCCTCGTGGGGGGCGGCGTTTTCGTTTTGGCGTGCAGGCACCGATATTTGGGAGTTCCCCCGCACTCCGCACTCCGCACCCCGCATCCCGCATCCCACCATGACCACCACCATCGCCTTCCTCGGACTGGGCGCCATCGGCACTCCGATGGCCCGCCACCTGGCCATTCCGGACTTCACCCTCGTTGTCTGGAATCGCACGCTCGCCAAGGCCACCGCCTTTGCCGCCGCGCATCCGGCGCGCGCCGCCGCCACGCCGGCTGATGCCGTGCGCGGCGCGCAGGTGGTCATCTCCTGCCTGCCGACCTCGCATGAAGTCGAGGCGTTGTTCGATGGCCCCGACGGCCTGCTGGCCGGACTCGCGCGTGGCACGCTGTTCATCGACTGCACGTCGGGCGATCCGGCCACATCGAAGCGCATGGCCGCGCGACTGGCCGAACAGGGTGTCGCATTCATCGACGCGCCGGTGTCCGGTGGCGTGGCCGGGGCCGAGAAGGGGGCGCTCACCATCATGGTCGGCGGCGACGCGGCGCAACTCGACCGCGCCATGCCGGTGCTGCGCGCCATGGGCGAGAAGATCGTGCACTGCGGCGCGGTGGGCGCGGGCGATGCGCTCAAGGCGGTGAACAACGCCCTGCTGGCGGTGCACATCTGGTCGGCGGCCGAAGGACTGCTGGCGCTGTCGAAGGCCGGCGTGAAGCCCGCAGTGGCGCTCGACGTGATCAACGCCTCAAGCGGCCGGTCGAACAGCTCCATGAACCTGTTTCCCGAGCGCGTGCTGACGCGCGCGTTCCCGCGCACCTTCCGGCTGGCGCTGCTGGACAAGGACGTGGGCATCGCCGCGCAGGTGGCGCGCGACCAGAAGGTGCCGTCACCGCTGATCCAGCTCACGGCCGAGCTCTTTCGTGCGGCGCACGTGGCGCTGGGCGAACAGGCCGACCACGTGGAGGCAGTGAAGTACCTGGAAACGATGGCCGGGGAGGAGATCAAATGACCACTTCGCACCGCTTACCCTGCGTCGAGGAGATTCGCGCGCACTTTCCGGCCCTCCAGCGCATGCACCGTGGGCAGCGCATTGCGTACTTCGACGGACCGGGCGGCACGCAGGTGCCGCAGCAGGTGGTCGATGCCATGGCCGACTACCTGCTCAACCACAACGCCAACACGGGCTGGGCGTACCCGACGAGCGAGGAGACCGACGCCCTCATCAGCGCCGCGCGCGCCGTGCTGGCCGCGCTGCTGCACGCGGCGCCGCACGAGGTCGCCTTCGGCGCCAACATGACCACGCTCACCTTCCACCTTGCCCGCGCGCTCGGGCGCGGGTGGGGACCGGGCGACGAGGTGATCATCACCGAGCTCGATCACCATGCCAACCAGGCGCCATGGCGAGCCCTCGAGAAGGAGCGCGGCATCACCATCAGGGTCGTGCCCCTCGATCTCGAGACGTACGAACTCGACTGGGGCGCACTCGAGCGCGCCGTCACGGCGAAGACGCGCCTGCTGGCCATCGGCGCCGGCTCCAACGCGCTGGGCACGATGCCGGACGTGGCCAAGGCCACCGAACTCGCCCATGACGCGGGAGCCCTGTGCTTCGTGGACGCCGTGCACTACACGCCGCACGGCGTGGTGGACGTGCAGGCCATCGACTGCGACTTCCTGGCCTGCTCGGCATACAAGTTCTACGGGCCGCACATTGGTGTGCTCTACGGCAAGGCCGACCGCCTGGCCGCGCTTGATGTACCCAGGCTGGAACCGGCGCCCGACACCGTGCCCGAGCGGCTCGAGACGGGGACGCAGAACCACGAGGGTATTGTGGGTGCCGCGGCGGCGGTGCACTTCCTCGGCTCGCTGGGTTCGGGGCACGACCACCGCGCGCAGCTGGTGAGCGCCATGAATGGATTGCATGCGCGCGAAGGGCAGCTGTTCGCGCGCATGTGGGAGGGACTGGGCGCCATCAAGGGGATCACGCGTCACGGGCCGCCGCCGGGCCGTCCGCGCACGCCGACCATCTCGTTCACCATCGACGGCATCACGCCCGAGGCGGCGGCTCGCGCCCTCGCCGAGCAGGCGGTGTTCGTGTCGCACGGCGACTACTACGCCTCGACCATCGTGGAACGACTCGGCCTGCAGCCGCACGGGATGATCCGCGCGGGGTGCTCGTGCTACACGACCGAGGACGAAGTGGAGCGGCTCATCGCGGGCGTGGCAGTGATTTCAAGTAGCTTTCGTGCCGGGTCCCCTTTTTCCATCGCGAGGGTGTGATGACGCAGCGAGTCCGTTCGATCCGTTTCACTGTGCGGCGTCTGTTCATGGTCCTCGCCGTGGCCGCCAGCGCGCTCCCCCTGGCCCCCCTGGCCCCCCTGGCCGCGCAGC
>DATCGU010000068.1:0-3010 GCA_036508735.1 Gemmatimonadaceae bacterium | reverse complement strand
ACCGCGTCGACTACCGCCGCCGACTCCGCATGTCCCCTGGCACGTACGAGGGCGCCATGCTTTTCGATGACGCTCCACGACGAGCCGCGATTCTGCAGCCGGACAGTGGCCAGGGCAAGGCTTCCCGCCCACTGGCGCGGCTGAACGACCAGGACGCCGTTGATGGTGGTGTCGGCGATTTCGCGATGCGAGTGGCCGAGAACGATGACGTCGATGCCCGGCACCTCGCGCGCCACCCGGGCGCCGACGTTCTCTTCACCGAGACCGCTGGCATCGTAGCTGCTCGCGCCCCCGAGGCCGGTATGCAGGATGGCCACCACGAGTTCGGCGCCCGCGGCGCGTGCCGAATCGACCGCTGCGCGCACTTCGGGAACGATGTCGGTGACGGTCAGCCGGCCCTGAAGGTTGCCCCGGTCCCACACGTTGGAGCCTGGGTTCGTGGCGCCGACAATCGCAATCTTCACGCCAACGCGCTCCACCATCACGAAGGCCGGGAAGTAGCGCGATCCGTCGGGACGCCGTGCGTTGGCGGCCAGAAACGGGAACGTCGCCTCCCGTGCAGCGAGCTTGAGCAACGGCAGGCCGTAGTTGAACTCGTGATTCCCCACGGCGACCGCGTCGTAGTGCATCGCGTTCATGGCGGCCATCACCGGGTGCGTGGCCTCTCCGCCACGTGACGCGACAAACGTGAACGGGTTGCCCTGCAGCAGGTCGCCGGCGTCGACCAGGATGACGTGGCCCGGATTGGCGCCGCGCACCGAGTCGACGGCCGTGGCGAGGCGCGCGAGGCCGCGCGTCGCCTCCGCGGAATCGGCAAAGTAGTCCCAGCCGCGCACGCGGCCGTGCACGTCGGTGGTGGCCGCGACCACGAGGTCCACCGGGATGCCCTGGGCAAGAACGACTGCCGGGGCCAAGACGAAGGCGGCGCCCGCAAGGAGCGCCGCGCGGAACGATGTTACCATGGAAGAAAACTATAGAGCCGAGCGCCGGCAGGGGAGGCGGTTGACGGAGATCGGGTGTTGACCGCAACCTTCACCTACCACCCGGCGCGTCGATACCTAACCGTGACACCATTGGCACTTTCCGGCGCGTTCCCCGCAGGGCATCGTCCAATGAACTCCCCTGCACTCCGCTTCCCATGAAGCCCCTCATCATCGGCATCGCCGGCGGCACCGGTTCGGGAAAGTCCACGGTGGCGCGCCGCATCGCCGAGGCCCTCACACCGGCATCGGTGGCATTCCTCGACATGGACGCCTATTACCGGAACTTCACGCACCTCCCCATCGAGGAGCGCCGCAAGGTCAACTGGGACCATCCCGACGCCTTCGATCTCGACCTGCTGGTCACGCATCTCGACCAGCTCGCCAGCGGCCGACCCATTGACAAGCCGGTGTACGACTTCGTGAAGCACCTCCGGGCCGCGGAAACCAAGCCGGTGGCGCCGGCCGACGTCATCGTCATCGACGGCATCCTCCTCTTCGTGGACGAACGGGTGCGCGAGCGCTGTGACGTGAAGGTCTTCGTGGACGCCGACGCCGACGAGCGCCTGGTCCGCCGCATCCGCCGCGACACCAAGGTGCGCGGACGACCGCTGGACGAGATCCTCGACCAGTACCTGACGACGGTACAGCCCATGCATCTGCAGTTCGTCGAGCCGAGCAAGCGGTACGCCGACCTCATCATCCCGCGTGGCGGCCACAACTTCGTGGCCATCGACCTGATCATCGCCACCATCCACCGCCGCCTGCAGGGGCAACCGACGTGAGCGAGGCGGCGCCGAGGGAACGCATCCTCGTGGTCGACGACGAACCCGACATCGTGGCGCTCGTCGTCTATCACCTGGCCAAGGACGGGTTCCGCGTATCGTCGGCGGCCAACGGTCCCGACGCGCTGGCCAGCGCGCGCAGCGAGCACCCCGCCCTCATCGTGCTCGACCTGATGCTCCCGGGACTTTCAGGGTTCGAGGTGCTCGAGCAGCTCCGCGCGGACGACGACACCAGGGACATCGCGGTGCTCATGCTCACGGCGCGCAAGGAAGAGCCCGACCGGATCAAGGGGCTGTCGCTGGGCGCCGACGATTATCTCACCAAGCCATTCAGCCCGCAGGAGCTGGTGCTGCGGGTGCGCGCCATCCTGCGCCGGAGCGCGGCAGCACCCTCGACGGGCGACCTGCTGACCGTCGGCGTCATCAGCATCGATCGCGCGGCGCACCGGGTGATGGTGCGCGGGGAGGAGGTCGAGCTGACCCCCACCGAGTTCAAGCTGCTGCTGACCCTTGCCGAACGCCGCGGCCGAGTGCAGGGACGCGCGCAACTGCTCGAGACGGTCTGGGAGGCCGCACCCGACATCCAGACGCGCACGGTGGACATGCACGTCCTGCGCCTGCGGACGAAGCTCGGCGCCGGCGGTGAGCTCCTCGAGACCGTGCGCGGATTCGGGTACCGACTGCGCGCCCCGCGCGAGTCATGAAGCTCACCCAACGGCTGCTCCTTGGCGCGCTGGGCGTCGTCGGCATCCTCGTCGTCTTCATGTCCGTGGCCGTCGATCGCAAGCTCGGCGACCGTCTCACCGAGGAAACCACCGCACGGCTGGCCAGCGAGGCGCACCTCGTGGCCGAGCAGTGGACGCGCGCCGTAGACGCCGATGCGCTGACCAATCGCCTCGGCGAGGTCACCGGGCACCGCGTGACGCTGATCGACTCCACCGGGCGAGTGATCGGCGATTCCGAGTTCGACCGTCCCGGACTCGACCACCTCGAGAACCACAACGGCCGGCCCGAAGTCATGGCCGCCCGTGCGGGCAACGTCGGGTCCTCACGCCGGCTCAGTGCCTCGGCTGGTGACGAAGAGCTGTACGTCGCGGTGCGCGCGCCGCTGGGGGTGGCCCGCGTCTCGCTGACCACCAAGTCGCTGGACGCCATCGTCAGCGCCGCACAGCAGGACGTCGCAATGGCCGGCCTGGCGGCGCTCGTCGTGGCGATGCTGCTTGCGTGGTTCTTCGCGCGCGCTGT
>DATCGU010000067.1:0-32089 GCA_036508735.1 Gemmatimonadaceae bacterium | reverse complement strand
TCTCTTCGCGACGATCCCCGCTTTCTGGAGCTGATTCAGGAACGGCACGACCAGTCCACCTGAGCCATCAGCTGCCTTCCTGAGAGCCCGTGTCCGCGCTCACCGCCCGCCGCGAGCGCAGTGAGGGCACGACATCCCGCGAAACGAGCCCCATGCGTCCGCAGCCCATCTTCTCATCGCCATCACTCGACGAAATGCAGCGCCGACTTGCGCGCGTCCGCAAACTCACCGCCGCGCCGCGGCTCGACTGCTACGTCGCATGTTCACCCGAGCCGACGGCTGCGAGCAGGAGATCGAACCGGGCATGGTCCTCACGATTGAACCGGGCGTGTACCTGCCCGGCGTCGGTGGCTTCCGTCATTCGGATACGGTGATGACGACACGAGAGGGAAACGTCGTGCTGACGGATGGTCCGGAAACGCTGGACGAGTTGACGCTGCCGGTGGGCGGATGAAGCCCCGATGACGCCAGTTCATGGGTGGACGGGACCGGTTTGACCTGGCGTGCTATATTTCGCAGGTATCAGGCGTGCGCCTGCACCCTGAACTATCCCGGAGCATGGAGCCAACCATGACCAGGCATCACAAGGCCGCATTGCTCACCGCCGCCGTCGTCGCGGCATTCATCGGCTTGCAGATCGGACTGAACGTCCAGACCGGTCTCGCGGGACTCTTCATCATGGGAATGGCCGGTGGCATCCTGATTGGCGACGAGATGTCGTGCGATGCCAAGGCTGCCGGGCAGCCTGGGACGGACTGAAGTGATCGGAGAAGATCGCGTGGCAGACGCAGCAGTCAGCCGGCATCGGCCACAATCGCTTGGCGAGGAGATCGCCAACAGCATCAGCCATGGCGTTGGTTTCGTGGCGGCGCTGGTCGTGTTTCCCGTGCTCGTGCTGAGTGCGCTGCAGCACGGAACCAACGCGGTGGTGGGTGCCGCGGTCTTTGGCGCGACGATGTCGCTCCTGTACCTGACCTCCACGATCTACCATGCGCTGCCGGAGAACCGGGGAAAGCGTGTCTTCCAGATACTGGATCACGGCGCCATCTACCTGCTCATCGCCGGCACGTACACGCCCTTCACCCTCGGCGTGCTGCGCGGAGCCTGGGGGTGGACGCTCTTCGGAATGATCTGGGGCCTGGCCATCTTCGGCGTCGTTCTCAAGTCGAGCGGTGGCATACGCTATCACCGGCTCTCGATCGCGCTGTACCTGGCAATGGGGTGGCTGGTCGTGATTGCCGCGAAGCCGCTCTGGCTTTACGTGCCGGGATGGGGGCTGTTCTGGCTGGGTGCCGGTGGCATTGCGTACACGGCGGGCGTTGGCTTCTACACGGCGCGGCACATGCGGTACGCGCATTTCGTATGGCACCTGTTCGTACTCGCCGGCACGGCGTGCCACTTCGTGGCCGTGCTGAACTACGCGGCGTGAAGGCGCGACTATCGCGGCGACGCATGGATGTACCGCGTGGTGAAGCCATGAGGGTCGCGCGGATTCCCCTGCCAGGGTTCAGCGCGCGGCCGGCCGCAGGCTGACCTGAATGCCCTGCAACCCGCCGGCCCGATCGCCGCGATAGCGCGCGTCGCCAAAGAACACCGTGGTGTCGGATCCGACCGTCTCCACGCGCACGTACGGAAACTGTGACCAGACGAGATAGTTGCGTGCCGCCGGAATCCTGCGGGCGCGTTCCACCACGGGGGAGTGCCAGTCGCCCCGGGCGACCGCCTGGTCGTCGAACGTCACGCGCGGAGTCGAGAGCCAACGGAGCGCGCCGAAGTGATAGGTGTCGGTGGTCTGCACGACGAGGTCGGCGGCCAGCGGGGTTGCCGGCCGCGGCGAGTAAAGCACCTCCTCGATGTCACTGAGCCCGCGCAACTCGGCGGCAATCTGTCCCACACGTTCGCCCGCCGCGCTCAGCATGATCATCAGTGCTACGTAGGCGAGGGCCACGCCGCCACCGACGCACGCCATGCGTCGCGCGCGTGGGGCGTCCGGACGAAGGTGGCGTGCGGCGAGCAGGCCCGCACCGAGCACGGCCCAGAGATAGGGATCGATGATGAAGAGGCTGTCGCCGCGAAACCAGTGGTCGCTGAGCGGCATCAGCAGGCGGATGCCGTACGTGTTGAGCCAGTCGAGCATGGGATGGCTGAGGACGCCGATGGTCGCGAGCAGCAGTAGTGCAGTCGCCGGTGCCTGGGCCGCTCCTGGCGTTCGGCGTCGGCGAATGCAGCGATCCCAAGCCATCACGATTCCTGCCACGAGGAATGGCAGCAGCAGCCACGCCAGCGGTCCGTGAGTCCATCCGCGCCGGCACGCCAGCGCGAAGTTCTGGTCACGGAACATGGCGGCGACGTCGATGTCGGGCGCATTCGCCCCAAGCATCAGCGTGGCTGCGGCCAGCGGTGTTCGCCGGTCAAGTCCGGCGCGCGCAATCGTTGCGCCGACCAGCGTGTGCGTGACGGGGTCCATACCGTCAGGGCGTCGTGCTGCGCAGGTACTGGCCGTACCAGGCGATGTAGCGCTCCAGGCGGTCGCGCACATACGATGGGCGCGTGATGCCGTGGAACTGTCCCGGGTAGACGATCAACTGCGTGTCGATGCCCTGTGACTTGAGCGCCTGGTACATCTGCTCACTGCCGGCGATGGGGACATTGAAGTCTCTTTCGCCGCCCAGGAACAGGGTCGGCGTCTTGATCCTGTCGGCGTGCCAGAAGGGGTACGAGACCTTCTCCCACGCCTTGGGATTCTGCCACGGCGCACCGAGTTCCTTCTCGTACTGGTAGATGTACTGGTCGGAGCCGTACATCGTGGACTGCAACGCGCTGCCGGCGCCGCTTGTGGCCGCCTTGAAGCGCGTGGTGGTGGCGATGGTGTAGTCGGTGAGGATGCCGCCGTAGGACCATCCGCCAAGCCCGAGACGGTCAGGATCTGCGATGCCCGACGCGACGACGTAATCGACGCCGGCCAGCAGGTCCTGCACCTCCTTGTTTCCCCAGTCAGCGAAGATCGCCCTCTTCCAGGCCTGGCCGCGTCCGCTGCTGCCGCGATAGTTCACGGCGAGCACCAGGTAGCCTTGAGCGGCGAGCAATTCTCGCTCGAGCGAGAACTGGTGTGCATCCTGGCCGTTGGGTCCGCCGTGGATGCGCAGCACCAGTGGATACTTCACGTTCGGCGCAAAGCCGGCGGGCTTCACGAGCAATGCGCCGACGGTAAAGCCATCCTTGTCCTTGAAGGAAAGATCCTCGGTGGTGCCGAGCTGCAGCGCCGCGAAAAGCGAATCGTTGACGTGCGTCAGCGCGCGCAACGTGCCTCCCTCGAGGGCAAAGACCTCGGGGGACTGCAGGGCGGTGGCGGCACGGGCGATGGTGCGCCCGTTCGGGGCAACGTCGATGCCGGCCACCACCCGGCGTCCTTCGAGCACCTTGGTGATGCGTCCATCGGCGAGTGCCACGGACGCGACGTACACGGCGCGATCATCCGGCACCAGCACGGTGATCGACTTGCCGTTGCGAGCCCAGGTGGGATTGGAGACGTCGCGGTCGAGGGATGTCGTCAGCAGGCGCGGCGTCCCACCAGTGCTGGCGACGACGGCAAGCTGGTCCTGATTGTATGCGGAAAGCTGCGGTTCGCTCCCCTGCAGGTACGCGATCAACGCGCCGTCCGGACTCCAGACCGGTGAATCGTCGGGGCCCAGCCACGACGTGAGGCGCAGCGGCTCGGCGCCGGCGCGCGCGTCGACCACGAAGATGTCACTGTTGTTCTCGCGGTCGGGGTCGGGGCCGCGCCGCGAGACAAAGGCAATGCGCTTGCCGTCCGGCGACCAGCGAGGCGCCGACTCGTCGGAGTCGCCCGTGGTCACCTGTTCCACCTTCTTGCTGGTTACGTCAATGACGTACAGGTGGTCACGCCGACGGTCGAGGTAGCCTTCCCGGTCTTCCTTGAAGTGGTACCGGTCGATGACGATCGGTTTCGGGTTCTTCGACTTCAGGCTGTCGGGCTTCGCGTCTTCAGGGTCGGGATCGTGCGAAATGATCGCGATGCGCGTGCCATCGGGTGACCATTCGTGGTCGGCCACCCCGCCCTTTAGTTCCGTGAGCCGCACCGCCTCGCCCCCAGCACGGTCGAGCAGCCAGACCTGGCCGCCCTTCGATTCATAGCGTCCCGAGACGAACGAGAGGTAGCGGTTGTCGGGGCTCCATCGCGGACTCCCCTCATTCTCCGGCGAGCTGGTGAGCCGCAGCGTGCGCGACCCGTCCCACTTCACCATCCAGAGATCACTGTCGCTCTTGTCCTTGGTCGAATCGACGGTGGTGATCGTGTAGGCGATCCACTCACCATCAGGGGAGATTCGCGAGTCACCGACGTAGATGTCGGTGGCACGCACGGCACGCCGTGCCTGACCCTGGAGGATGCCGCTGGTGCTGACGAGGCAGAGGAAGGTGGCGGCGACGATTTGGCGCATGGCGAGCGTACTCGTGGAGGTAATGAGGTCGAAGCAGCGGGAGAAACATGCGCCACGCGGTCGGTCGCGGCCACGTGTTCCGGGGTGAGTTCAGCGCTCCTCGAGCACCCGCAACTCGGTGTCGGCCGTGCGCAGGCGCTTGGAAATGGCGACGGCCAGCCGTTCGAAGATGATTCCGCCGAGTGCGGGATCCCGGGCCACCAGCCCGTCGAACCGCGCGCGTGACAACAGGAAGAGCTCGGTCGGCGTAACGGCCTCGACGTTCGCCGAGCGCGGCTGGTTGTCGATGAAGGCCATCTCGCCAAAGAAGTCTCCCGGGCAGAACGTGGCCACGTGATGACGCTTGCCGGTCTCGAGCGGCAGCAGCGCGCTCACCCGTCCGCTTCGCACCAGGAAGAGTTCGTCGCCCGAATCGCCCCGTGAGCATATGGTGCCCCCGGCCGGAACGCGGAGTTCGCTCACGGCACCCGAAAGCTCGGTGATGGTTTCGGCGTCGAGCTCGGCGAAGATCTCGATGTCGCCGAGCGCCAGCGCCGCGCCTTCCTCCTCGGGCGTCCATCCGTGCGCCTCGAGGACGCGATCCTCGATCCACTCAATCGCACTGTCGCGCGACTCGAACACGCGAATGCCGTCGCCGCCACGCACGAGGCCAAGCTGGGCCATGTAGCCCTCGATGTCGCTGCTCGTCGCCAGGCCTGATGGCATCGAGCTGAACAGCAATTCGCCGCCGGCATCGGTCAGGCGCGCCTTCATCTGCTCGAACAGGTGCGCGGCCGTGAAATCCATCGAGGTGACGCGGCGCATGTCGAACAAGACGAAGCGCCGCTTCGACAGGTCCGGCTCGACCTCGGAAAACAGCTTGTCGGTCGTGCCGAAGAAGAGATTTCCGTGCAACTGCACCACGATCGCCTCTTCGCCGTTCTCGTCGAGGATCTCCGACTCGGCGAGCAGCCGGCGGCGCTTGGCGCGCACTGCCCGCAGGTCGCGCTTGTTGACGATCACCGTGCTGCCTGCCTGGTCACGGATGAAGAGCAGGATGGCCAGGAAAATGCCCGTCGCCGAGGCGGCGATGAGGTCGATCTGGGCCACGGCCACCACGGTGATGATGACGGCAAAGTCGATGCGGGTCGACCGGCGCATCGCCAGGCGGAAGACGCTGCGGTCGAACATCCGCCAGGCGACGACGAGCAGGATGCCGGCGAGCGCGCCAATGGGCACCCAGGCGATCAATCCGCCCAGCACGAGGAAGGAGAGCAGCACGAAGACGCCCTCGGCAATGCCCGACAGCGTGCCGCGTCCACCGCTGGTGACGTTCACCAGCGTCGCTCCCATGGTCCCGGCACCGGCCATGCCACCCACGAAGAACGACGCCAGGTTGGCGGTGCCCTGGCCGATCAGCTCGCGGTTGGAGTTGTGGCGGCGGCGCACGAGTGCGTCGAGCACGACGCCGGTCTTGAGCGTGTCGATGGAAAGCAGCACGGCAAGCGTGAGTGCCGAACTGAACACCAGGGCGATGTCGGCTGGGCTGATGTGCAACACGGACGATGCGCGCGTGCCCACCGCGCCGAGAAACGAACCGGATGTCACGATGGGGCCAATGACCAGCCGGTTGCCGGCCAGGGAGAGCAGCGTACCGTCGAAGAACGCGAGCGAAAAATAGGTGGCGACTCCGGCGACCAGTCCTATGATGGCCGCAGGAATCCTGGTCGTGAGCCTTGGAGCCAGCAGCATTGCGGCGATCGTCACCAGCCCGACGGAGATGCCGGTCCAGTTCCACAGGCCGGGAGATTCGAACCCCTCGAGGAGGTGAACCTGTTTGGGCAGCCCGAGCAGCTTCGGCAACTGGCCGAGCGCAATGATCACCGCGACGCCCGAGAGATAACCGCTGACGACCTGGTAGGGAATGAACTTGATGAGGCGGCCAACGCGCGCGAAACCGAAGACCAGCTGGAAGAGCGACGCCAGCAGCGCGGTGAGCCCGAGCAGGGCTACGATGCGGTCGGGCGCGATTCCGCCGCGCTTTACCAACTCGGCGGCGAGGGCCGAGAGAATGGCTGCAGCCGGCGCGCAGGGGGCCGTGATGAAGCCGCCGTTCCTCCCGACGAGTGGTGCGACGATGCCGAGCGTGGCGGCGCCGAGAATGCCAGCGAGCGCGCCCGCGCCGGCCTGGTCAGGAGAGATGGCGCTGTAGACAAGTACGCCGAACGCGATGGACGAGGGGAGCGCGACCAGCATCGCCGCCAGCCCGCCCCAGAGGTCTCCGGCGCGGGTCCCCGCGCCGGCTGCCGAACCTGTAACCGTTGTCATGCTCCCCTCGTGTTTCGCCGCCTACCATCTTCGCATCAAATGGCAGGCGGGGCGAGGGGCTCGCGGCCGAACTGAAGTGGTACCGGTGCTACTTCTTCGCCCCGGCCGTTTCCACCTCATCAGCCAGCCTCGAAGCGCCGTACACCTTGCGCAGTGCCTCGACGATTCCCTTGGTGTGCACGGCCACCGAGCGCGCCACTTCGTCAGTGAAGATGAACCGGTTCGGCAGGCTCTCGATGTTGCCGTCGAAGATCAACCCCACCACCTCACCGGCACGATTGATTACCGGACTGCCGGAGTTGCCGCCGATGATGTCAGCCGTGAGCACGAAGTCCATCGGTGTCGTCATGTCGACCGTGCCGCGCGCGGCTTCCCACCTCGCGGGAAGCTTGAATGGCGGCTTGTTGTCGAACTCGGCGCTGCGCGCGTACAGGCCGTAGAAGCTCGTCTTGTACGGTGCGATGGTGCCGTTGTACGGGAAGCCCGCCACCAGACCGTCGCTGATGCGCAGCGTGAACGTGGCGTCCGGCGGCATGATCTCGCCGTACGCGGCGTAGATGGCCTGTCCCACCAGCTCGACGTTGGCGCTGATGGTGGTATTGAGCTTCATCGCGCGCATCGCGTGCCTGGTGGCCAGCGGATTCACCTTGCGGGCCAGCACGATCAGCGGGTCGGTGCTCGCCAGCACGGCGGCGGCGCCGCCATCGAGTAGTGCCTTGCGTGTCTCGACCGAACCCAGCTTGGTGCCGTTCACCAGGGCTTCGGCGGCCACCTCGGGGCTGCGGCCGCCGAGTGCGGCGGCAAGGAACGGATCGTTGGCAGGGAGGGCCTTCTGCGCCAGCGTGAACTGCATTGCCAGCAACCGCTTCTCGGTTTCGGCGTCGATGGGAATGTTCTGTGCCAGCTGGGCCTTCAGGCGGTTCATGCCCTGCGTGCGGTACTGCGGCAAGCGCAGCGAGTCAGCCAGCTTCTCCTGTTCCGGGATGCGCACGAGGCCGGCAGCCAGGTTCAGCAAATTGGAGCCTCCGCCGAAGCCCTGGAACTGCTGCAGCACGGCGAAGCCGCCGAGTTCCTTTTGCGCCTTGGAAATGCTGTCCCATGCCTTGCCATACCTGACGGCCAGGTCGGGCTTGGTCGTGATGCGCGCGCGGAAATCCTTCTCGAACGCCGCCTTGCGTGCCATGATCGTGCGGTCAATAAGGCCGGCGTTGTAGCCGATCACTGCTTTCTGGGAATTCTCGAGGCCGAAGATCGTGTTCTCGTAGCGGCGCTTGTTCGTCTCGCTCTGCGCCGCGAGTTCCTTGTAGAGCCCGATCTGCGCCTTGTAGCTGGCCAGCGTTGCCGGGTACTGCACGTCACGCAGGTACTCCATCTGGGCCATCGTGAGCAACCGGCCCGTGCTCCCGGGGTTTCCGGGAACGAAGGTGAGCTCCCCTTCCTTGGCGCCGTTGGAGTTCCAGCGGAGGTAGTGCTGGGTCTTCATCGGCTGGCCGTTGTCATAGACGCGCAGCAGCGTGAGGTCGAGGTCGAAGCGCGGGTACGTGAAGTTGTCCGGGTCGCCGCCGAAGAAGGAGGTTGCTTCTTCCGGCGCCATCACCAGGCGGACGTCATTGTACCTCTTGTAGCGATACAGCGAGTACTTGCCCCCCTGATAGAACGTGACCACCTGGCAATTCAGGCCGGTCGCCGACTGGCAGGACGTCTGTATGTCGCTGATGGCCTTGTCCCGTTGTTCCACCTGGGTGGCCGTGACTTTCGCCGTGACGGCCGACCGCACCTTGGCCGTCACGTCTTCCATGGAGATGAGTTGGTCGGCGTACGAGCCGGCGCACTTCTTCTCGTCCGCGGTGTTCGCCGAGACGAAGCCGGCTTCCTGGTAACTAGTGTCCTTGGGCGACACGGCGGTGATGCAGGAACGGGCGCAGTGGTGATTGGTCATCACGAGGCCATTGTCCGAGACGAACGAAGCGGAGCACCCCGGAATGCGCACGCTGGAAAGCTGCACGTGCTCCAGCCATTCCTTGCTGGGTTCGAAGCCGTACTGCCCCTTCCAATACGCGAGCGGTGGTGCGTCGAAGGTCCACATCGTGCCGAATTCCTTGATCCAGCCTCCGGGTCCGGTCTGGACCGTCGTGGGGGCCGCGGTCACGCGGGGTGGCGCCTTGGGCACCGCAACCTGGCCTGGGAGTTGGAACGCTGGGAGCAGGAAAAGGACGAGGCTCAGGCCGACAAACCGAATGCTGCCGAAGAGGCGAGGCATGGGACAGGATATCTCGGATTCAAGGGTCAGAACTTCACCACAACAACGGACTCCGGAAGCTTACGGCGATTCACACGATGCGCCTATGGCGTGGCAACCTGACAAAATGTAAGGAATTTCCTGCCGCTCTCTCCCGGGTCACGGCCTTCATCCCGAACCGCACGTAAGGCGGGCGTGGTGATCAGGTACTGGCGGCCTTCAGACGCGGCCCGTCGGCGATGAATCGGCGGGTCCTGGACAGCCACGCCGCATTCCAGGCGTTTGCCACGAGCACCCCGGCGAGCAGCCAGTATGCCGCGCCAATCCAGATGAACGCGGCAAAGCTCGCGGCGCCCGTGATGACGCCATATACCAACTGGTCGCGTTCCCGTGGCGGCGAAGTTGGCGGGTCGGTGAGCATGAAGAACGCAAAGTAGAGCGCCGCGTGCAGGTCCGGCGCGCGGTACAGCTCGGCGACGTGCGCCGGGTTTCCCATAAACGCAACGGCCGTGACGAGTGTGTAGTAGCTGCCGAGGAAAGCCAGCACGAGCGGCGCCTTCTTCACCTTCCGCGTGATGAATGCGCCCGTCGCCGCGAGCACGACGAGGGCGAAGGGCGTCACCTCGGGAAGGGCGCCCCACCAGCTCTGCCCGGTGTCGAATAGGTAAAAGGTCGCCACCAGGCCGAGAGCCGCCGGGTTGAACACGTTCGCGTTGCGCATGCGGAAGGCATACTTGCTGGCGATGCCGACGGCGGCGGTGACGGCGGTCACGTACCACGGTTCATGCGGACTCAGCACAGCGGCAATGATGAGCCCCGTGAGCAGCGCACCATCGGGAAACTCCCATCGATGGTGCCGCAGGCGGAGAAGCGGCGCGTCGATCAGCATTGCGGTCCCGATTGCGCCAAGCAGCCCCGGGGCAACGAGGACGAACCCCGCCCCGGCTGCCGCCAATCCCGTGAGTACTGCTAGCACGAGGATCAGGAGTCCCTTCGGAGTGCGGAAGAAACGCCCGGCCGTCAAGGACATGTTCCGCTCAACGGGGCGCGCCGAGGTGCTCCGTCCGCATGCCCCGCGTCGCGAACCGCTCCAGCGTCGGCGTGAACAGCAGTCCCTCGACGCCTTCGTGTTCCAGAAGATCCACGCCTCCGGTGGCTCCCAGCACAAAGGCAGCCGTCGAGAGCGCGTCGGCCGCCATGGCGGTCGGGGCGACCACGGTGGCGCTGGCGAGCGCGGCGGCCGTCTCACCGATCCGGGCATCGAGGATGTGATGAATGCCCGGGTCCGTCTTTTGCCGCCGCTCATAGTCGCCCGACGTGCAGACTGCTGCGTCGGACACGCGCAGCGTGTCGATCAGCGTGTTCTTGTGGCGCGGGTGGCGGATGCCGACTTTCCACGGTTCACCCCGTGCGTTACCGCCGCCGAGGTACAGGTCGCCACCAGCATCGATGGCGAAGTTCCTGAACGGCTGCAGTTCGCGCGCGGCCATGTCGATCGCCATTCCCTTGGCGACGGCGCCCAGGTCGAGCACGAGCGGGCGCAGCAGCGTGATGGTGCGCCGGTCCGGGTCCAGAACGACGTCCCGGTAGCTGGCAACACCGTCGCCCGCAATGTCCACGTGCACGGCACGGCCGCTGCGAAACTCACGGCTGAATCCCCGCAATTCCATGCGATGTCCAACCGTGGGATCAAAGGCGCCGTCGGTCACCTCGGCGACGCTCAGCGCAAACTGCACCGCCTCGAACAACAGCGCGCTCACCGGCACGAATTCACCAACGTGCTCGGAAAGCTGGGTGAGCTCGCTGCCGGGAAGGAAGCGACTGCACATGGCCGTCATCTGCTCGAACCACCCCACGGCACGCTCGACGGCTGCGGCCCGCTCGACCCTCTCGTCCTTGGTCCCGCCGTGGCCGATGACCTGGAAGGTCACCACAGTTCCCATGAGGGATGAGGTATGCACGAACGAATTGCTCATTTTGCCTGTTTCAACGCTTCGACGACGGCATAGTAGAATGCGTCCGAACTCTGTGTGGCCCCAGAAATGACGTCGGTCTCGGGGCTCTGACGTGACACGACCTGGCCGGGGAGCATGGAGATCCAGGAGCATGAGTAACGGGTGAGACACTGCGAGACCGTGGCGGCGTAGATGCGTCCGTCGCGGATTTCGACGGAGGCCTGGATGTCGCCGTGCCGCGACGAACCCCAGCCAAAGTAGACGCCGTCGCGGTATGGACCACGATCTGCCGCGGCAGTTTGCGCCGTGCTGTCGGTGGGCTGGGTAGTGCTTGTCGTGCCACTGGTGTCGGTTGCCGACACCAGTGCGGAGGTCACTGACGTCTTGGTTGACTTCTTGGCCGGCTTGGTGGCGGCGACCGAGGCAGTTGCGGACGGCTGCTGTCCGGCCGCGCTGGATCCGGTCGATGCTTGCGACGCGACCCCGAACGACTGCTGGCTGACTGGTGCCGTCTTCCGCACCTGCGACGTGGCCGCATGCGCAACGGCGGCCATCAATGCGGCGCTTGGGTGCCGTCCGGCACCCTCATCGGCAAAGCGCATCGCCGCCGACCGCGTGCGCAGGTAGCCTGCGGCAAAGACCGTGAGGACGGCGGCTGATCCCAGCGCGACGAGGCTGTGTTTGCGCTTCTTGCTCACGAGGGGGCCAGGAAGAAATTTCGCGACTTAGCGGGTCGTGACACGATAACAGCCACGCACACCCAAAGGGTACGCGTGGCTGTGGCGAACCGCTGAGCGCCCGGTGCGCCGGCGTTCGACCGGCACGCTGCGCGCGCCGGAATCCCGCTATCGGGCCTGTCCCATCGCCTCCTTCACCCGCGAGGGCGTCATCGGCAACCGCGTCACCCGAGCACCCGTGGCGTCGAACACCGCGTTGGCGATCACTGCGCCCATGGAGACGATCGCCGGCTCGCCACCGCCCTGCGCCGGCAGGTCGGGCGAGTCGAGGATCTGCGTTTCGAGCTTCGGCATCCACGAGAACTTGGGCAGGCCATAGCTGCCGAAGTTCTTGTCGATCACCTCGCCGTTCTTGAACCGCACCTCCTCGGCCAGCGTGTAGCCGAGCCCCATCATGACGCATCCTTCCATCTGCTGCGTGGCGCCTTCGGGGTTGACCACCACTCCCATATCCTGCACGCAAACCACGCGCAGTACCTTGATGGCGCCGGTCGCCGCATCGACTCTGACCTCGGCCATGTTCGCCACGTACGTCCCTGCATCCTCACCGATCGCGACACCGAAGCCGCGCTTGCTCGGCCCCGGCTTGGCTGTCCAGCCAAACTGCTTGGCGCACGCCTCGAGCACGCGCCGCATGCGCGCATCCTTGAGATTCAGGAGGCGGAACTCCACCGGATCCATCCCGGCCTTCGCGGCCAGGGTGTCGATGTGCGATTCGCGCGCCCAGACGTTGGCGTTCGCGCCCGGCGCGCGCCACGGCCCCACGGCGAACGGATGCATGCTTTCCTGGTTGCCGCTCCAGCTCCCCTTGGTCACCGTCCGGTGGTTCGGCACGTCATAGAACATACCCGCCCCGCGGCCGCCGGCGCCGATGATCTCGTTGTCCCACATCACGATGTGCTTCGCGGCGTCGAGGCCGGCGCGAATGCTGATGACAGCCGCCGGGTCGAACGTGTCGAAGAAGAACTCCTCCTCGCGGCTCCATGCCACGCGCACCGGCTTGCCGGCGACCACGGCGAGCCGCGCCGCCTCGATGCCCTGCTGGTTGGCGCTCTTGCCGCCGAAGCCGCCACCAACGAACGGTGTGATCACTCGCACCTTCTCTGGCGCCAGCTTGAGGGCACGCGCCACCTGCGTCTGCAGCGGGAACGGCGTTTGCGTGCCCGCCCATACGGTTACCTTGCCGTCCGGGGCGACCGCCGCCACGGCCGTGTGCGTCTCCATCGGCGCGTGCGCCACGTAGCCCTTCAGGTATTTCGCGACGACCATCTGGGCAGCGCTTCTTTCGCCCGCAGCGACATCCCCAGCCGTCGCACCCGGCCGCTTTTCGACCGCTGCCTGCTCGAGATGGGCGAAGATGGTGTCCTGGTCGAGCGTGTTTGACGAGGGAGTGAACGTCGTCTTCACGAGCCGGAGCGCCTTGTCGGCCTCGTCGCGGTGCGCGTGCAGCACGGCCACCAGGTCGCCGTCTTTCACGATGCGCACGCCCGGCAACTTCTCGGCGGCGCTGGTATCGATGGACGTGATCGTTGCCCCGTGCGCCGGCGGCCGCACGATGCGCGCGTGCAGCGCCTCGGGCGGCGCAATGTCGCCGGCAAACTTCGCCTTGCCGGTGACCTTTTCGAGCGCGTCGCGTCGCGGATACGACTTCCCGATGATCGTGTACTCGCTGACCTTGTCGAGTGCAGCCTGCCCTTCGAGGCGGCGCTCGATCTTCTTGCCACCGGCCAGCTCGCCATAGGACGCCTTCTTGCTTGCGTCCGTCCTGCTGACCACGACACCATCCTTCACGGTCAGCTCGGCCACGGGCACGCCGAGCTTCTCGCTCGCCATCTGCACGAGCACGGCGCGCGCCTCGGCGGCGGCGGCGTGAAGAACCGGACCGAGCCGCCAGACGCTCAGCGAGCCGAACGTGCCGTTATCGAACGGGCAGAGGTCGGTGTCGCCCATCACGCAGTCGACCATGTCGAGCGGGACGTTGAGCTCCTCGGCGACGATCTGCGGCAGCCCCGTGATGATCCCCTGCCCCATCTCGATCTTGCCCACGAACAGCGTCACGCGCCCGTTGCCGCCGATGTGCAGGAAGGCGTTGAAGTCGGGTGGCGTGCGCTGCTGCTCCGCGAAGTTCCATACGGGGCGGAACGTCCCCTCCGGCGGCTTCACCGCGAACACCACCATCAGCCCGGTGCTCGTCAGCCGCAGGAAGTCGCGGCGGTCGATCGTTTCGACGAATCCCCATCCTTCGGGGACGATCATTTCATCTGGTGGGCGGGTCATTTCTTGCCTCCGGCCATCTTCCCGGCCGCCGACTCGATGGCTGCGACGACTCGCTTGTGCGCGCCGCAGCGGCACAGGTGCCGCTCCATCCCCTGAAGGATCTGGTCGCGCGTCGGCTTGGGGTTGGCCGCCAGCAGCGCGGTGGCGCCAATGACCATGCCGCTCGTGCAGAAGCCGCACTGGAAGCCGACATGCTCGACGAACGATTCCTGCACCGTGCTCAACTTGCCGCCTACGGCGAGTCCTTCCACGGTCACCACGTTCTTGCCCGCCACGCGGCTCATCGGCGTGACGCACGAACGGACCTCCTTGCCATCGACCAGCACCGTGCAGGCGCCGCAGAACGAGGCGCCGCAGCCGAACTTGGTGCCGGTCATGCCGAGGTCGTCGCGCAGGACCCACAGGAGGTTCCGGTCCTCGTCAAGCGTCACTGTGCGTGCGGCGCCGTTGAGGGTGAACGCAATTGGTTTCATCACGAAATGCTCCGCCAAGATGAGGAGTCGGGGGGCGGTCGACATTCCAGCCACATTGATTCTGTAGCTCTACGATTGGAAGTGCCAGTCGTTGAGGGGCATCCCGAAACCCGTCCCGGCAAGCCGCCCCACCGAGGTTGGCCACGATGCGTGCCTTCGCCCAGATTTGGAGGGTCACGGGCACAACCAATCGCCCCGCACCGCTGCAGAGGGACTCATGAAGCACCGCTTCGCCCTGCTTGCCATGCTCTCGACGTTGGCACTCCACGCCGCCGACGCCCAGGGCGCGCACGCCACATACGCTCGTGCTGACACGCTGCGCGGTTCCTACACCACGCCGCAGCGCATCTGGTGGGACGTCACGTTCTACGACTTGCACGTGGCGGTAAGCCCGGCGGACAGCTCGATACGCGGGTATAACGGCATCACCTACCGCGTGCTCATGCCGGCCAAGGAAATGCAGATCGACCTGATGGTCCCACTGGAAGTCGACAGCATGGTGCAGGATGGCAAGGCCGTAAGCTACCGTCGTGAAGGCAACGCCTTCTTTGCCTCGCCTTCGGCACCGCAACGCGCCGGCGCCAGCAAGACGATCGCCGTTTACTACCACGGAAAGCCACAGCCCGCCAAGCGCCCGCCATGGGACGGCGGGTTCTCGTGGAAGACCGACAGCCTTGGGGCTCAGTGGATTGTCACCACCGACCAGGGCATGGGCGCCAGCGTTTGGTGGCCCAACAAGGACACGCAGGCCGACGAACCCGACAGCATGCGCGTGGCCATTACGGTGCCCGAGCCGCTGGCCGACGTGGGAAACGGGCGCCTGCGCACGATCCGGCACAACGGCGACGGCACGGCGACCTACGAGTGGTTCGCCACCAACCCGATCAACAACTACGCCATCGCCCTCGCCATCGGGGAATACGACCACTGGTCCGAGCTCTACCACGGCGAGTGGGGCACCCTGACCATGGATTTCTGGCCGCTTGCCTATCATGTGGATGCGGCCAAGCGGCAGTGGGTACAGGCCCGTCCCATGCTGCAGTGCTTCGAGCACTGGTTCGGCCCGTACCCGTGGTACGAGGACGGCTACAAGCTGATCGAGGTCTCCAACAACGGCATGGAGCACCAGAGCGCCGTCGCGTACGGCAACGGCTTCGCCAACGGCTACCGGGGGCGCGAATCGTCAGGCACCGGACTCGGCATGAAATGGGATTTCATCATCGTGCATGAGAGCGCCCACGAGTGGTTCGGCAACAACATCACAACGAAGGACCTTGCCGACATGTGGGTGCACGAGAGCTTCGCCAACTATGCCGAGGGACTCTATACCGAGTGCCTCTTTGGCAAGCAGGCCGGCGCGGACTACATCGTGGGCAACCGCCGCGGCATTCGGAATGACCGTCCGATCATCGGGGCGGCGTACGGCGTGAACGCCCAAGGTTCGGGCGATATGTATCCCAAGGGCGGCGAGATGCTGCACACCATCCGCCAGATCGTGAACGACGACGAGAAGTGGCGCGGCATTCTGCGCGGTCTCAACAAGACCTTCTGGCACCAGACCGTCATGGGGAGCCAGATCCAGGATTACATCAGCAAGGGCGCCGGCACCGACCTGTCGAAGGTGTTCGAGCAGTACCTGACCACGACGAAGATCCCCGTGCTCGAGTACGCCGTGAGCGACGGCGTGGCGAAGTTCCGCTGGGCGAATGCGGTGCCGGGGTTCAACATGCCGCTCAAGGTGCGCCTCGCCGGGGACGGCTACGATTGGGTGCACCCGACCGAACAGTGGCAGACGGCCCGATTCTCGCTGCCTTCCGCCGCCGATTTCAAGATCGACGTGAACTTCTACGTCGAGGGCAAGAACGTCGGCACGTCACCCGCGCCCTGAATGACACGAACGCCGGCCAGTTCATCTGGTCGGCGTTCGGGGGGGGGCGCGGCGTGAGCCTGTCACGCTCGTCGATGCGCGGTATGAAGGTATGAACCGCCGCGCACGGTGTTGCTGTCCGTCACATGCTGGTGTCGACGAAGGTCACCGATGCGGTCCCGTCCTGCGCAACGATCACGTACTGCTCCGGGGCCATGTCAGTGGTGAGCGTGACCGTCGCCAGGCCATTGGCATCCGTCATCGTCGAGGTTCCGCTCAGGACGCCACCACCCTGGTCGATCCAGGCCACCGTGGAGTTCGACACCGCGTTGCCGTACTGGTCCACGGCCTTCACGACGAGTTGCGCCGAGACGCCTTCGCCGAGCACGTCCTGATCACCGGCGACTTCAACCAGCTGGGCGACGGGTCCGGCAAGCGCCGTGCCGACGATGTACGTCGAGACGGTCGTGCCGACGCTCGCCTGCAGCGAATCGGCGCCCGCGATGGTGCCGAATTGCCAAGCGATGGAGGTCTTGCCATTCGAGTCCGTCGTCGTGGCGGCCTCGGACGCGATCCCTCCATTGAATGCCGTCCACGAAACCGTCACGCCGCTTACGGGCGCTCCGGTTGCATCCAGCACCTGGACGCTCACGCCACCCGGAATGCCAGTGGCAACCGGGGCCACGAGATTCGCGGCGAGCGTCGTGCTGATGATGCTCGCGGCGACGGGTGCGGCCGGGGCGGCGGGCGTGTTCTTGCTGCAGGCGGAGAGGCCGGACGTCACGGTCCAGGCAACGAGCGCCAAGCGGGTGGCAATGCGGGATCCTGTGGTGAGCATTGGGGGGCTCCTGAAAAGAGAATGTTGGACGCGGCAAGTCACGTCTTCCTCCAGTCGACGTCGGCTAATGGCGAATTGTTAGGGTGTGTTTCGGGGTACAATTGCGATGGATCTTTACCATCCAGCAGGTGTATAAGAAAAAATTCGTTTGCCTAACGGCGCAGCTCACAACCGCGGACTGCCCGTCCGGCACGCGGCCGACGCTGCGTCAGGCCCGAATGCAAATGCGGGCGCCCGGGGGCGCCCGCATTTGCACTACCGGAACCGGGGGACGCTAGTTCTTGATATCAATAGTGACTTTCGCGTTCTCGACGATGATCGCGTAACTGTAGCCGGAGCCGAAATCCTGGTTCGTGCGCACGGTTCCCTTGATGGTGACCGTCATGCCCACCGCGGCCTCATCCAGGGTGGTCACGGTGATGTCATTCGTGCCCTTGGCGGCGTCGCCGCTGCCGTCCCGCAGGTGCAGCCAGTTCTTTCCCATGACGCCGCCGTTGAACTTCACGACCTTGCCACGGATGCTGATGGTCTTCCCCTCGAGGCTGGTCTTCTGCGCCCAGGATTCGGCAACGGTGTGCGCGTCCGCGCCCGTGGCTTTCTCCACTTTGCCGACTTCGACCGGTGCCGACGGCTGCGCGACGCCCGCATGGGGGTTGGCGCCGGGTGCGCCGGGGGCGCCGGGAGCGTCAGCCGCAGTCGCCGCGGGAGTCAGCGTCCCGAAATAGACCTCTTTGAACGAGCGCTTGAGCGTCTTGGATTCGAAGTTGGTCATCAACATCGGCCCGAACACCGTCACCTCGGCGCCGTTCTCGATCTTGGCCTCAGGGACGGCAGCCCAGACGTCGCCCTTCGTCGTGGCGATGCGGAGGTAGAGATAGGGCGAAGCATCCAGGTGCTCGAGCACCTTGCCGGTAAGCAGATCACTGGCAGCCGGGGCGGCGGCCGGCACCTGGCCAAGGGGGACCTTGGCGGGCTCGGGGGTCTTGGAACCGCACCCAACGACCGCCGTCGCGAGGAGCAGAAGGGAAAGGACGCGACGCATATGAGAAACTCCTGAATGTGGACAAGGGAAAACCGCGACCGAGCCAATGCGGACGGCTCACTGGAAGAATAGCGGGGGACAACAGGCGGGCACTACTGCAAAGCGGTTGTTGCTCTCGTGTAGAGGTCCGGGGATGCGGCGGGGATGCGGCGGGGATCGGCCGTGGCGGCCCTACCGATCCGCCGTCACACTCCTTCGACGCGAACGCACCATGGTGAAGGTCAGCGACACCACGAGCAATACGGTGCCCAGCACAAGGAACGAGCCGATGCGGTAGGCGGGCGAAAGCTGGAAGATCCCGATGACGATCACGTAGAGCGCCGTGAGCAGCAGTGTCAGGTGACCCATCCAGCGGTACTTCGGACTGTGCACAATGAGGTTCATCAGGTAGTACGCCACGGCCACGCTGACCCACGACACGGTGACGAAAGCGCGTGGTACCAGGTGGTACAGCGAATACGGGAAGACGACGAAGGCGCTGGCGAGGTACGCGTCACGCATCAGCTCGGTCTTGAGCTCCAGGCGTTCCTGCTGCCAGCGAAGAATGCGGGCCGTGAGCAGCGCCACGACGCCGAATCCTATGCTGATGCCGCTCTCGTTCCTCGCAACGGCCGTGTACGCGATGACGATGGCGAGATAGATGAAGAAGTTGCCGACGACGATCAACTTGGAGCGGAACCAGAGCGCGGTGGCCACGACGAGCAGGCTCTCGGCGGAAAGCCAGATGAACAGGTTCGGAACTGGGATCAGCTTGCCGAGGGCGACGCTGAGCGCCAGGTAGCCCGTCATCGCGTAGAAGAACGTCGCGATCCTGCTTGCCTCGTTCCGCCAGAACGCCAGGGCAAGGGCCAGGAAGAGGACCGCGGCGAGAAGGTGCGACGGGCCAAACAGGGCCGGTGCCGCGCCCATCGTCGCCAGCAGGAACAACCCGTAACCGCCGCCGCAATTGAACAGCACCGCGATTACCGTCGGCGGATCTTCCTCCGACCGATCGCGCCGCAGGAACGAGCCCAGTGCGATGATCAGCACGTACGCCAGCACAAACAGGGGTCCGGCCGGGGGTTTTGCGACGATCTCGAGTGGCCGTCCCGACCAGGGGCGATTGATCAGCCAGACGAAGTGCGCCAGGTAGCCTGCCGGGATCACAACCGGCAGCAGCCACGGCCAGCCGTGGTTGACGACGGCATACGCCGCCAGCGCAAGCAACAACGCGATGCCCACGAACACGAAGTACGGCGCGCCGACAGCGATGGTCGTGATCAGGCCGGTGCACAGCGCGAGCCCGAGCAGCCAGACGGACTTCCTGCGCACCGCCACCGCCAGGTTTGCCGAGACCACGCCGACCAGCAGCAGGCGCCCGGCGACGGAGTTGATGTCCAGCACCTGCGTCGCGCCGAAGAAGAAGAGCCGCAGCGTCGAGAAGTACAGCAGGGCCATTCCGGCACCGCGAAAATAGCCGGCCACCAGCTCGAACGATGTGCGCCATCGGCCGGCGAGAAGCAGCAGGATTGCCGCCACGGTGAACCCGGCGAGCGATGGTACAAACGGAGGCAGTCCAGCCAGTGGAAGCAGCAGCGCGAAGCCGACGCCGCACGTGAGGACGAGAATGCCGACGCTCGCGAGCCAATTCTGTCCCACGACAAACTCGAGGTCTCCCTCGACTGGCTCGGCGCCGGTCGGCGGCTCGTCATGCGCTTCGGCCGCGTGCAGCGCACTTCCCGCATCAGCCGATTCTCGAGGTGCTGGCGCGGCAACCGGCTTGAGCGGCGCCAACGCCAAGTGCTCCTCGACGCGTGCAAGGCGTTGCTCGAGGCGCTGCAGGGTCTCGGCCAGCGCACGGTCGTGCAGCGGCGCGTGAGTTTCACCCATGTCGACTCTGGCGCCGGCGGGGAGAGGATGTCCCTTCGTTAACGGCTAGCGCTTGTCATGCCCACTGGGCACCGGCGCACTCGGCGCCGACGGGTTGTGGCACTCGCTGCAGTTCGACACCTGCCACTCGTCACCGATGTCGACAGGATGCTGGTACTTGACGCCCTGAAGCGCGATGCGGATGGTGTCGCGCTCGAACTTCTGCGCGAGGATCGAGTGGCAGACGTTGCAGTCCTTTGACAGCACCTTGCCGTTTTCCGCGACGTGCTTGCCGTCGTGGCAGCGGAAGCAGCCGAGGAAGTACATGTGACCGATGTTGTTCGGAAATGCCTTCCAGTCCGCCTTCATGAGGGGGAAGTAGTTCTTTCCGTAGAACGCCTGCACTTCGCCGATCATCCGGTCGATGGCCGCCCGCTTGGTTGTAAGCAGCTCCGGAAAATTGGTGGCGTAGAAGCGCTCGATTGACGCCTTGATGCTGTCCGTGCCCTGCTTGGTGGTCGCGTACGGCGTCTCGAGCACGAAGACGGCCAGGTCCTTCGCGTTTGGCAACGATGGATCGATCAAGCCGAGCGACATCAGGCGGTTCACGGCCCGCGCCGGCGGCTGGTAGATGTGGGACGGCCGGTTGTGACAGTCGATGCAGTCCATCCGCCGCGCAGGATTCTTCGCGGAATCGTCTGCGCTCAGCTTGACCTCCGTGCTGCGGTACGTGTGCACGGTGCCATCCTGGCCTTCCGAGCGGACCCATGGAATGGTCTGCCGCGACTGGTCGAGCGGGATATAGGTCACCTTGTTGCCGATGTTCATGTGCCAATGGATGCCGGTCGTCGGCCCGACGTCCGCATTGCCCCCGCCGATCTTCATCAGGAGGTCCAGCTGCCACTTCGTGTTCTTCTCGCCCGACGTGAAATACGTGAGGCTGCGCAGCTTGGCGCTGTAGAACTGCCTCGGCCAATGGCACTGCTCGCAGGTTTCCTGTGCCGGACGAAGGTTGGTGATCGGTGTCTCGATCGGGCGCCTGAACTTGTTGAACAGCACCGCGTAGAGCTGGTAGCTCCCCGACAGCTTGGACCGGACGAACCAGCCAGCACCCGAACCGATGTGGCACTGGACGCACCCCACCTTGGCATGCGGCGAATTCGCATACAGCGTGTATTCCGGCTCCATCACCGTGTGGCAGCTCTGTCCACAGAAGGTGTCGGACTCCATGTGCTCGTAGGCCTTGAAGCTGCCAAAGCTCGAGAACAGGATCAGCGCGAGCGAACCGAATGACACCAGCGCCAGCGCCGCGCGGTGGCTCGGGTTGTTGAGGTCGACGACCGGCATGTGGCGGTCGGCCGGCTTGCCGACACGCTGAAGGCGATGCTCGCGCCACACACCGAATGCGGCGATGGCCAGTCCGCTGAGGAGCACCGACGGCACGATGACGAACGCCAGGATGCCCATGTACGGATTGGGCGTGTGGGCGAAGTACTCGAGGACCGCGAGAAAAACGATTACGATGAAACTCACCGCCGCAATCGCCACACCACCGAGGGTGATCGGATTGACAAAGGATGCGGGAAGTCTTGTGCGCATGATGCCACGCTCCGTCTGCGTCGCGGGGAAAACCGTCTGTTGCGTCCAGAAGTATCGCCCTCAGGACATGCCCGTCACCAGCCGCCTACGGGTACTTGTATCTGCGCATTTCCCCTACGGAAGAGTCGGAACATTCCCTAGTGTAACCACCGCAGATTGACGCTTTCATAGACCGACACGCCTGTTGAGATTTGAATGTACCGGCGCACCTGAGCTTGGCGCCAGCCGAACTTCACCTTCGTCATCACCCAAGCAGGACCGAACAGAGGAGCATTCCATGCGACGCACACTCTCTCTTCTTGCCGTAGTCGCGGGCGCGGTATTCGCGGCGAACGCCGCCGGGGCGCAGCAGGCGGCGAGTCATGCGTATGTTGGCGCCAAAGGCTGCGCCATGTGCCACAAGACCGAGAAGCAGGGACTCCAGGCTCCCATCTGGGAAAAGTCGAAACATGCGCAGGCATTTACGACACTGACCACGCCGGAGGCAGCCGCGATTGCCAAGACGAAGGGGATCGATGGTTCGGCGGCGGCAGCTCCGGCATGCCTCAAGTGCCACACGATCGTCGGCGATGCAAAGGCCGAGATGAAGGACGGCGTGCAGTGCGAGTCGTGCCACGGTGCGGGTGCGGACTACAAGGGCATGGCGGTGATGAAGGTGAAGGCCGACGCGGTTGCCAAGGGCATGATGGCGTTCGCGGACAAGGCGGCGATCGAGGCGATGTGCAAGACGTGCCACAACGCACAGAGCCCGACGTTCAAGGACTTCAACTTCGATGAACGGTGGGCTAAGATCGTCCACAAGAAGCCCGCAGCCTAGCACGTCAAACCGCCCAGTTGAGAGAGAAGAGCCTGCCATGCATGCGCGCGTGCTGGTGTCTGTGTTGGTGTTGGGCGGCCTCTTTCAACTGGGTGCACCGTCGGCTCTCGCGCAAACGAGAGCCGATTGCCTTGCCTGTCACAGCGACTCGACCCTGACCAAAGAAGGACCCGGCAAGAAGCCGGTGTCGCTGTTCGTCACTGAAGCGGTGCTGAACAAGTCGACGCACGCGAAACTTGCGTGCGTCGCCTGTCATACGGGGTTCAATCCAGACGACCTTCCGCACAAGGCCAAGATTGAGCCCGTCGCCTGCCAGCGGTGTCATTCCAGTGCGGTGTTCCAGCACCAGTTTCATCGGGGGGCCACCAAGGCCGTCGGCAGCGAACTGAGGCCGGGCGCGCTCTGCAAGGACTGTCACGGCACGCACAATGTTGAATCGCCCAAGGCCCCAGGCGCGAAATTCTCTGCCGGACGCCTCACCGAATCATGCGGCTCGTGCCATGCGCGTGAAGCGCAGCACTTTCCTTCATCCGCGCACGGCAAGGCGCTTGCCGCCTCCGTCAAGGGCGCGCCCAACTGCCTGACGTGCCATCGCGGTGCGGTGGCGTTCGTGGCGGGCACGGCGGATTCGCTTTCGGTCAAGCGGGCCCAGGAGCAGCTCTGCCTCTCGTGCCACCGCGACGATCCCGATGTGCGGGCGCGGACCTCTCCGTCGGCGGGGTTCATCGCCGCGTACGACAAGAGCGTCCACGGCGCCGCCCTGATGAGGGGCAATGCCAAGGCGGCGAACTGCGTGAGCTGCCACGGCAGCCACGACATGAAGAAGGGATCCGATCCCAGTTCGTTCGTCAACCGCGCCAACATCCCCACCACCTGCGCGCAGTGCCACGCCGACGTCGCCAAGACATACGCGCAGAGCGTGCACGGCGTGGCCGTGCGCAAGGGCAACTCCGACTCGCCGGTCTGCACGACGTGCCACGGCGAACACACGATCCTCGCCCGGTCCGATCCGCGGTCCCGCACCGCGGCAAAGAACGTGTCCGCACAGGTCTGCTCGCCCTGCCACACCTCCGTCCTGCTGTCGGCCAAGTACGGGATCAAGAGCGACCGGTTCCGCACCTTCACCGACAGCTATCACGGGCTGGCCATCCGCGGCGGGTCCGTCGAGGCCGCCAACTGCGCCAGCTGCCACAGCGGCCACGACATCAAGCCGGCGAGCGACCCGACGTCGAGCGTCAACAAGGCGAACCTCATCGTCACGTGCGGTCGGTGCCACCCCAAGGCCAACGAGCGCTTCGCCATCGGCTCCGTGCACATCACGCTGACGGAGCAGCAGGAGCCGCTGCTGTACTGGGTCGCGACGGCATACATCCTGATGATCGTCGTGATCGTCGGCGGCATGCTGGTGCACAACCTGCTCGACTTCGTCAAGAAGTCGAAGCGGCAACTGAAGCTGCGTCGCGGCCTCATCGACGAGGAGCACGTGGGGCACGCGCTGTACCTGCGCATGTCCCTCGGCGAACGGCTGCAGCACGGCACGCTCGTGGTGAGCTTCGTCACGCTCGTCGTCACCGGATTCGCCCTGAAGTTCCCCGAGGCGTGGTGGGTGGCGCCATTGCAGCGCGTCAGCCCGTCGATGTTCGCGATCCGCAGCATCGTGCACCGCATCGCCGGCGTGGTGATGGTGCTGGCCAGCCTGTTCCACGTGTACTACCTGATTTTCGTGCCGCGCGGACGGCAGCTCCTGCGCGACCTGCTGCCGAGGCCCCAGGACGTGCGTGACGCATTCAGCGTGATGCAGTACAACCTCGGCTGGTCCACCGTCAAGCCGCGATTCGATCGCTTCAGCTACATCGAGAAGAGCGAGTACTGGGCGCTCGTCTGGGGCACCATCCTGATGGGCGGCACCGGCGTGATTCTCTGGTTCGACAACACGTTTATCGGCTTGCTGACGAAGCTCGGTTGGGACGTCGCGCGCACGGTGCACTACTACGAGGCCTGGCTCGCCACGCTGGCGATCATCGTCTGGCACCTGTACTTCGTCATCTTCAACCCCGAGATCTACCCGATCAACCTGGCGTTCTGGAAGGGAACGCTGACGGAACGGGAGATGCTTGAGGAACATCCGCTGGAGCTGGAGCGACTGAAGGCGGACGACGCGGCGCGTGACGAAGACGACGACGACAATCGCTAGGCGGCGTGACGGCGCGGCAACATACCCATCTGGAACGGTGACATGAGAATCCTGAAGGCGATCATTTTCGTCGTTGCGTCGTCGCTCGTGCTCGGGTCACCCCGGAGCGCCGTCGCGCAGGCGAATGATGACTGCTTCTCGTGCCACAGCGAAAAGGGCCTCACCAAGAAACGTGCCGGCAAGACGGTCTCGCTGTTCGTGGACCAGAAGAAGTTCGAGGCGACGGTTCACGGCAAGCAGTTCTGCGTCGGCTGCCACGCCGACTTGAAGGGCAAGGAACTGCCGCACGACGAGACGCTCAAGCCGGCCACCTGCCGCAGCTGCCACCCGGTGGAGACGGGGCAGCACGAGAACTCGCTCCACGGCAAGGCGATCGCCCGCGGCGACGAGCTGGCGCCGCGCTGCATCAACTGCCATGGTAAGCACGAGATCCTGGCCGTCAAGGATCCGCGATCCCCGGTCCAGCCGTCCCGCGTGCCGTACCTGTGCGGCCAGTGCCACTCCGAGGGTAGCCGGGTGCAGCGGCAGCGCACGATCCATCAGTCGAACATCCTGACCAACTATACGGAGAGCATCCACGGCGATGCCCTCATGAACAAGGGGCTGGTGGTCACGGCCACCTGCGTATCGTGCCACACGGCGCACTCGATCCTCCCGCACACCGACGCCAAGTCGTCGATTGCCCGCGCCAACATCGCGGCGACCTGCTCGCGGTGCCACGCGTCCATCGAGGCGGTGCACCGAAAAGTCATCCAGGGCAAGCTGTGGGAGCGTGAGGCGCACGTGCTCCCCGCCTGTCCCGACTGCCACGAACCGCACAAGGCCCGGCGGGTCTTCTACGACCAGGGGATGGCGGATCGTGACTGCCTGCGCTGCCACGAGCGGCGCGACCTCAAGGCATCGAAAGACGGGCGGTCGCTCTACGTCGACAGCCTCGTCATGAGTGGCTCGAAGCACGCAAAGCAGGCCTGCAGCCAGTGCCACACCGGGGTCACGCCGTCGCGCCTGCGCCCGTGCGAGACCATCACGCAGAAGGTCAACTGCGCGTCGTGCCACGCCGAGATCGGGCAGCAATACGCGCTGAGCACGCACGGCCAGCTCGAGGCCAGGAAGGACCCGAACGGTCCGAGTTGCAAGCAGTGCCACGGCACGCACGACGTGCTCGGCAAGACCGACCCGCGGTCGTCGTCGTTCCCGACCCGCGTCCCCACGCTCTGCGCCCGCTGCCACCGCACCGGGAAGAAGGCCGCGCTGGCCTACATCGGCACGCAGACGCAGATCGTCGAGCGCTACACGGAGAGCATCCACGGCAAGGGGCTCATCGAGAGCGGGCTGGTCGTCACCGCCACCTGCACGAGCTGCCACACCGCGCACAGCGTGCTGCCGCGCGATAGCACGCTGTCGAGCGTCAACCGCAACAACCTGCCGAAGACATGCGGCAACTGCCATGACGGCATTGCCAAGCTGTTCGAAAGCAGCGTGCACTCGGCGCTCATCACGAAGACCGACAAGAAGCTCCCGGTGTGCGATGATTGCCACTCCGCCCACACCATCAGCCGCACCGACGAGGCGGGCTTCAAGCTCCGCATCATGAGCCAGTGCGGCAGCTGCCACGTGGAGATCACCAAGTCGTACTTCGAGACGTATCACGGCAAGGTCTCCCGCCTCGGCTACACCAAGACGGCGCAGTGCTACGATTGCCATGGGTCGCACGACATCCTGCGCGTCACCGACCCGCGCTCGCACCTGAGCCGCGACAACGTGGTGGCCACCTGCAAGAAGTGCCATGCCGGCGCGTCGCGGCGCTTTGCCGGGTACCTGACGCACGCCACCCATCACGACTTCAACAAGTATCCGGTGCTCTTCTGGGTCTTCTGGGCGATGACCACCCTGCTGGTGGTGACCTTTACCGTCGGCGGCGCCCATACCCTGATGTGGCTGCCGCGCGCGCTGAAGATGCGCCGGGAATTCGGCCGGCATCCCCCGGCGGTGGAAGGGGAGTTCGAGTTCGAACGGTTCTCGCGGCTCAATCGTGTGCTGCACGTGGCCATGATCGTCAGCTTCATCAGCCTGGCGCTCACCGGCATGACGCTGAAGTTCTCGTACACCAAGTGGGCGTCGGTGATCTCGCACCTGCTCGGCGGATTCGAGACGGCCGGTTACATCCACCGGCTGGCAGCGGTGATCATGGTCGGCGTGTTCGTGGCGCACATCACCGACGTGATCCAGCGCAAGCGCCGCGAGAACATCCCCTGGATGAACCTGCTGCTCGGACCGAAGTCGATGATGCTCGGGCCGAAGGACCTCGCCGATTTCATCGGGTCCCTCAAGTGGTTCGTCGGCCGCGGCAAGCGCCCGAGCTACGGCCGCTGGACCTACTGGGAAAAGTTCGACTACTTCGCCGTGTTCTGGGGCATCGCAGTGATCGGCTCGACCGGGTTGTCACTCTGGTTCCCGACGTTCTTCGCCCGGTTCCTTCCCGGCTGGTTCGTCAACGTCGCCACCATCATCCACAGCGACGAGGCGTTGCTCGCCACCGGGTTCATCTTCACGATCCACTTCTTCAACACGCACCTGCGTCCCGAGAAGTTTCCCATGGACATCGTGGTCTTCACCGGCCGGATGACCGTGGAGGAGCTGAAGCACGACAAGCCCGAAGAGTACGAGGAACTGGTCGCGTCGGGAACGCTGGAAGATCACCTCGTCGTGCCGTACCAGCCAATCGTGATCCGGGCGATTCGAGCCTTCGCGTGGACCGCGCTCGCCATGGGATTCATGATGGTGCTGTGGATCGTGTACGCCATGCTCTTCGCGTACGTGTGACGCCCGGACGTCCGGCCCGCCCGGCCCCCCCCGGCGGTCAGGACGCGGGCGGCACCCGGTCGTCGGGTGGAACGAAGTTCGACAGGAACTGCCGCTCCTGCGGCGTGAGGCTGGCGAGCCCTGACGCGCTGATCTTGTCGAGGACGCGGTTCACCTCGTCACGATTCACGTCGTGCACCGATCGCGGGTCGATTTGCTTCCACTTGCCAAGCGCGTCCGTCCTGGCGCCGGCGAACGCCTTCTTCTGGAACTTTTTCATTCCGCGCGCGCTCCCGATGAGGCGCAGGTAGAGGAAGGCGCCCACATAGCCGCCGAGGTGCGCGAAGTCCGCCACGCCGCCCCGCGAGCCGCCAAGCCCGCTCCACAACGAGAGCGCCGTGGTGATCACCACCAGCCAGCGCGCCTCGATCGGCAGGATGCCCCAGATGTAGATCTGGTCCCGCGGCCAGAACCAGGCGAACGCGAGCATCACGCCGAAGACGGCCGCCGACGCACCGATGACGCCGGCGTACGGGGCGAAGACGAAGGAAAGCAGGGCGCCGCTGATGCCGGCCACGAAATAAAGCGTGATAAATCGCCGGGAACCGAGGCGGCCCTCGACGCGCGGTCCGAAGAAGAACAGCGCGAGCATGTTGAAGAAGATGTGCCCGAGGCCGCCGTGCAGGAACATGTACGTGACGATGGACCACGGATGCGTGAGCACCGCCATCGGTACGAAAACGAGCGGCTCGGCCAGTTGCGGCATGGTCTGCTGCACGAAGAACATCGCGATGTTGGCCAACAGCAGGCGCTGGACCCACGGGGTCATGTGCGGCGCTCCCCGGTCTACTTCAGTGATCCGGCAGGACCCTTGTCCAGCACGAGCGACTCGATGAAGAACTCCATCATGCGCTCCATGCTGAGCGCGCTGTGGCCGGCATCGGGCCCCACCTGCACATCGGAGCGCTTGCCGTCACGCGTGAAGCCGAACGACTTGCCATCCTCCGCCCACTGCACGTTCACCCGACCCGACTTGACGGCGCCGCTGAGCTTGGGTGCCATCAGGGTGTAGCGGTCGTAGCCCGGCATCGACTTCAGCCGAGCCTGCGCGAGCAGCGGCTGCACGGCGAGTGCCAGCAGGCCGGGGAGGGCGAAGCGGATGCGGGCGAGACACACGGAGAAGACCCAGGTCGAAGGGAACGTTTGCAACGACGGAATCTACTGCCCGAGCAGGGTACAGGGAAAACCGCGCAGGCAGCCAGTATTGGCCTGACAGACCGCGAGTCGGATTGCTCGCATAATGACGGATAGTTGTGACCGTCCTCAAGGAGCTCTCACATGATGCAACGCATTTCTGCGGTGGCGATCATCACCGCACTGTTTGCCACCGCGTGCGGCACCAACCAGTCGTCCAAGTCTGGTACCGCTGGGCAGCCGGCGGTGTTCACTGCCGCCGATCTGGCCGTCTTTTCTCCCCTGCCGGCGCAGATGGAAGTGCAGGGCAAGCCACTCACCGAGGCGAAGACCGCGCTGGGCCGCGCCCTGTTCTACGAGACGCTGCTTTCCGAGGACCACGACGTCTCGTGCAACAGCTGCCATCCGCTCAATGCCTATGGCGCCGACGGGCGCAAGGCATCGCTCGGCTTCGACGGGCGTACGGGCGAGCGCAACGACCCGACCGTGTACAATGCCGCCGGCCAGATTGCCCAGTTCTGGGATGGGCGCGCGGCTGACGTCGAAGCGCAGGCCAAGGGACCGATCCTGAACCCCGTAGAGATGGGAATGACCGACACCACTGAGGTGCTCAAGCACCTGCGCGATTCGCCCGCTTACGTGGCGTCCTTCCGCGCGGCCTTCCCCGGCGAGGCAAAGCCGATCAACTATGACAACGTCGGGAACGCGATTGGCGCCTTCGAGCGTCGCCTGGTAACGCCGGCGCGCTGGGACAAGTTCCTCGTGGGCGACAGCGCGGTGCTGACCGTCGCGGAACGGCAGGGACTGCGCACGTTTCTCAACACCGGATGCCAGTCCTGCCATCTCGGGGCGTTCGTCGGTGGCGACCGGTTCATGAAGGCAGGGCAGGTGAACGCGTGGTTCTCGCAGGCCGACAGCGGCCGCTACGGGGTGACCAAGGACGCGAAGGATCTGTTCGTCTTCAAGGTTCCGATGCTGCGCAACATCGAGAAGACCAGTCCCTACTTCCATGACGGCTCGGTGGCGAACCTGAACGAAGCGGTTCGGCTGATGGCGCACCATCAACTGGGCAAGGAACTGGCGCCGGCCGACGTGCAGTCGATCGTCACCTGGCTTGGGTCGCTCACCGGTGAGCTGCCCTCGCTGTACATCGCCTTCCCGCAGAAGCCGAAGTAATCAGGGAAGGTTGCCCGCGGCAGTGAAGAACCCAGGACCCGGAAGATAACGGCGCCTGGGTTCTTCACTGTGGGCTTGCCGTCGGTGATCTCCGCTCCGAGCTTCCGTCATCCTCCATCGGCCCGGACTCCTGATGCGCCTTCGTCTTCCGCACCCACTGGTCCTCCTGCTTGGTGGTGTCGCGGTTGCGGCGTGCCTCACGTGGATGCTGCCCGCCGGCGCCTACGAGCGCAAAACCGACGCGGCAACGGGACGAGAGGTCGTGGTTGCGGGCACCTACGCGCGCGTCGCTGCGAGACCGGTGGGTCCCATGGCTGCCGTGCTCGCGGTGCCGCGTGGTATCGTCGCCGGCGCCGACGTGATCGTCGTGGTCCTGTTCGTGGGCGGCGCCTTTGCGCTGCTCGACGCCACGGGTGCGCTGGCCCGGCTGGTGGGCGCGCTCGTGGGCCGAACGCGCCGGCCATTTCTCGTGGTGATCGCCATCAGCCTGCTGTTCGCGACGCTGGGCGCACTCGAGAACATGCAGGAAGAGATCATCGCGCTCATCCCGGTGCTGCTCGTGCTCAGTCGCGGACTGGGGTTCGGCGCCGTCACCGCGCTGGGGATGAGTCTGGGCGCGGCGGCGGTAGGTTCGGCGTTCGGGCCGACCAATCCGTTCCAGACGGGCATCGCGTTGCGATTCGCGGAACTTCCTCCGCTCAGCCAGCCCGGACTCCGCTTTGGCCTCTTCGTGGTGGCGGTCACGGTGTGGATTGCCTGGACGGTGGCCATGACAGCGCGTGATGACGTTCGTCCCGAGGTGACCCCGCCGGCGCACGCCCCGGCGACCCGCCGCGACGCGGTGCTCCTGGCGCTCGTGATCCTTCCGTTCGTGCCCTACGTGATCGGCGTGGTGCGATACGACTGGGGATTCAACGAGCTCTCGGCGATCTTTCTCGTCTCGGGCTTTGCCGTCGGGCTCGTGTCAGGCCGCGACCTCTCGCAAACGGCGGTCGCGTTCCTCAAGGGGATGGAAGGCCTGCTGGCGGCCGCGTTGTTCGTGGGAGTCGCGCGCGCCATCAGCGTGGTGCTCACGGACGGCCACGTGATCGATACGATCGTGTACGGACTGGCCGCGCCGCTGTCGCACGCATCGGGTCGCCTGGCGGCCGTGCTGATGATACCCGCACAGGCCATTCTTCATGTGCCGGTTCCGTCGGTGAGCGGCCAGGCGGTGCTGACCATGCCCATCATGGCGCCGCTCTCGGACCTGCTGGGCATCCCTCGGGATGCCGCGGTGATCGCGTATCAGGTTGGCGCCGGAGTGACGGACATGCTCACTCCGACAAATGGAGCCATGCTGGCAATGCTGCTTGGCGCGCAGGTCAGTTTTGGACGATGGCTTCGCTTTGCCGTCCCCGGGGCCCTGCTTGTGGCGCTGGTCGGGGTGGCGGGCCTCTTGCTCGCCGCGTAGCGAAGCGCTGCAACACTCACGGCTGAACCGAGGACTATTCCCCATGGCCGCACGGAAGAAACCACGCGGTGAACACCCGGCGGACCGCACCAGAGCCATGAATGCATACCTGGCGCACCTCAAGCATCCACTCAAGGCGGAAATCGCGGCCGTTCGCACCATCATCATGCAGGCCAGCAACAAGGTCTCGGAACGGGTCAAGTGGGACGCCCCGGTCTTCTATTTCAGGCAGGACCTGGCGACGTTCGACCTGAACATGACGAAGAACGTGCACCTGATCCTTCTATTTCCCGAGGAGACGGTCGTTCCCGATGAGGACGGCCTGACCGGACTGGACCACGAAGGTCGGCGAGAAGTGACTTTCCACAATATGACGGAAGTCGCCACCAAGAAGCCGGCGTTGGTGAAGCTCGTACGCGATTTTGTGGCGGTGATGGAAGGCAAGGTAGAATAGACGCTTAGCTTTGTAGGGCCAACATTTGTTTCTTTCCTCGAAACGCGGGTCGATGATCCCTCAGTTGACATCTGATTCATGATCCACCTCGAACGACACCGCACGGAACATATCGGCTGGTTGCGCGCCTCCGTCCTCGGCGCGAACGACGGCCTGATCTCCACGAGCAGTCTCGTGGTGGGTGTTGCGGCCGCACAGCATGCGCAGGCTCCTGTTCTTCTCGCGGCACTGGCCGGGCTGGTGGCCGGGGCCCTGTCGATGGCCGCGGGAGAATACGTCTCGGTCAGTTCGCAGTCGGATACCGAGAACGCCGACCTGGCGCGTGAACGGAGGGAACTGGCCACGATGCCTGACCTC
>DATCGU010000066.1:0-8287 GCA_036508735.1 Gemmatimonadaceae bacterium | reverse complement strand
CAGCAGCACCACAAGCATTCCTTCCACCTCATCCAGCACGCCGACTTCCTGGGGATGACCCCCGACGAGCAGACGATGGTTGCGCACGTGGCGCGCTACCACCGCGGCTCGGCGCCCGACCGCGGCAAGCACGTGACCTTCGGGCGGCTCGCCCGCGCCACCCGTGAGCGCATCCAGCGCCTGTCGGCCATCCTCCGCGTGGCTGACGGCTTCGACCGCGGGCACTCGGCGGCCGTCATCCAGCTGAAGGTGCGATGGATGGAGCGGGCGCTGCGGATCACCGCGCATCCGGATCCGCGCACCAAGTCGATGCGCCTCGAGCTGTGGGGAGCGAACCGCAAGAAGGCGCTGCTGGAGGAAATGGCCGGCACGCCGGTGGAGATCGTTGCGCCGGACGGCTCGGTGGTGAACGACGAGGACGAAGAGAGCTAGCGGTTAGCGACTAGCTGCTAGCGGCTAGCTCACTGGGATGAGCGCCACCGGTTGGCCGCTCACCCGCACCGCCCGCGACAGCCCCCACGAATCGCGCAAGAGGCGCTTGTGCGTGGCCCGCTCCTCGTCGTCACCGGCATGCCGCTGCACCCACTCGCCGTCCGGTCCGAGGTCCCACGCCTGCCGGTTGTCACTCAGGCAGACTTCGAGCAGCGACTCGAGGCGCGGGTACAGCGACCGGTCGAGGATGGGCACCATCGCCTCGACGCGACGATCGAGGTTGCGCGGCATCCAGTCGGCGGAGCCGATGTAGAACTCCGGGTCGCCACCGTTCTCGAAGCGCCAGACGCGCGAGTGCTCGAGGAAGCGCCCGATGATGCTGGTGACGCGGATGTTTTCCGACTCGCCCGGCACGCCGGGGCGCAGGCAGCACATGCCGCGAATGAGGAGGTCCATGTCGACCCCGGCGCAGGAGGCGTCGCAGAGCGCCTCGATGACCTTCGTATCGACCAGGCTGTTCATCTTGGCGACGATGCGCGCCGGGTAGCCCGCGCGGGCGTTGGCCGCCTCGCGGGCGATGAGGGCCATCAGCCGCTCACGCAGGTTCACCGGCGCCACCAGCAGCTGGCGGTACAGGCGCTGGCGCGAGAACCCGGTGAGCGTGTTGAACAGCTCCGACACGTCGGCGCCCAGCGCCTCGTTGCAGCTCAGCAGCCCCAGGTCGGTGTAGGTGCGCGCCGTCTTGGAGTTGTAGTTGCCCGTGCCAATGTGCACGTAGCGACGAATGCCGTCGGGTTCGCGCCGCACCACCAGCGCCACCTTGGCGTGGGTCTTCAGCCCCGGCAGCCCGTAGACCACGTGCACACCGAACGACTCGAGCGTGCGCGCCCACGTGATGTTGTTGGATTCGTCGAACCTGGCCTGCAACTCCACCAGCACCGCCACCTGCTTGCCCGCCTGGGCGGCCCCGGTGAGCGCGCGCACCACCGCCGTGTCGCCCGAGGTGCGGTAGAGCGTGACCTTGATCGCCAGCACGTGCTCGTCGCGCGCCGCCTCATCGAGGAATCGCTCGATGGTGGCCGGGAACGAGTCGAAGGGGTGATGCACCAGCAGGTCGCGTTCACGGATGGCGTCGAACACCGAACGGCCGTCGCGCAGTTCGGGCGGGGTCACCGGTACGAACGGCGGGTCGCGCAACTCGGGGATGTCGAGTGCGGCCAGCGCGTGCAGGTCACCCAGGTCGAGCAGCCGCCCCGGTTCGTGGACCTCGCGCTCGGTCAGCGGCGCCAGCTCCGGATCCTCCGTCTCGCGCAGTTCCTCGAGCAGCAGGGTGCGCAGCTGGTCGGGCATGCCTCGCTGCACCTCCAGGCGCACCACCTCGCCGAAGCGCCGCTGGAACACCTGCTCCTCGATCATCGCCAACAGGTCCTCGGGCTCCTCGGTGGGAGCAATCTCGAGATCAGAGAAGCGCGTAATGCGGAACGCATGATGGCCCATGATCTCCATCCCCGGAAACAGCTGCCCGAGATGCGCGCCGATGAGGTCCTCCAGCGGCAGGTATTGCAGCGGACGCACCGGCACCCAGCGCGGCAGCGACTTGGGGACCTTCACGCGGGCAAAGTGGGAGGTGCCGTCCTCGGGTTCGCGCAGGTCCACCGCCAGCGACAGCGACAGGTTGGAGATGTACGGAAACGGGTGGCCGGGATCGACGGCCAGCGGCGTCAGCACCGGGAACACCTGCGCGTCGAAGAACGCGTCGATCGCCGATCGCTCGTTGGCGTCGAGCTCGTCGATGCGCAGCAGCCGCACACCGTGCGTCGCCAGCTCGGGGAGCACGTCGTCCTGGAGGATCTTCTCCTGCCAGGCCAGCAACTCCCGCACGCGCGCATCGATGCGGTCGAGCAGGTCGGCCGGCGCGACGCCGTCGGGTCCCGTGCGGGTGACGCTGGCCGACATCTGCCGGCGCACGCCCGCCACGCGCACCATGTAGAACTCGTCGAGGTTCGAGCCGAAGATCGCGAGGAACTTGAGCCGCTCCAGCAGCGGCGTGCGCGGGTCGGCAGCCTCGTGCAGCACCCGGGCGTTGAAGGCGAGCCACGAGAGCTCGCGGTTCAGGGTGAGCACCCTCGGCTCCCTAGGGGGTGAACGGCTGCATGAGGACGTACATCACGCCCGCCACCGCCGCCGCTGCAGGGATCGTCACCAGCCAAGCCCACACGATCCTGCTGGCGAGCCCCCACCGCACCGCGGACAGGCGGTGGGTCGCCCCCACGCCGACGATCGCGCCGGTGATGGTGTGCGTGGTGGACACCGGTATCCCGAACCTCGAGGCCGTCATGATGACGATGGCGCCCGCCGTCTCGGCGGCGAATCCGCCGATCGGGCGCAGTCGCGTGATGCGCGACCCCATCGTGCGAACGATGCGCCAGCCGCCGAGCAGCGTGCCGAGCGAGATGGCCGAGTAGGCGCAGATCTCCACCCAGTAGGGAATGCGATTCGAGTCCTGGAGATACAGGTGGGACATCCATCCCGTTTTTCCGGCGAAGTACTGCTTGGAGGCAACGAGGAGCCCCACGATGATGCCCATCGTCTTCTGCGCATCGTTGCTGCCGTGCGCAAACGAGAGCATCGCCGAACTGATGAGCTGTCCGGGGCGGAAGACCTTGTCCACCCGGTGCGGGGACGCCTTCTGGAAGAGGTTGAACAGCAGCACCATCAGCGCGAAGGCCACGACCATGCCGAGCATGGGAGAGAGCACGATGGCCGACAGGGTCTCGATCCACTTGCTGCCCCAGCTGAGCGCGCCGATGCCGCCCTTGGACACCGCGGCGCCGGCAAAGCCACCGATCAGCGCGTGCGACGAGCTCGACGGAATGCCGTAGTACCAGGTGAACAGGTTCCAGATGATGGCACCGAGGATCCCGGCGCAGATGACCCACGGATCCACGAAGCTCTGCACCACGAAGCCGTTGCTCACCGCCTTGGCCACCGCCGTGCTGCCGAAGAACGCGGCGGCAAAGTTGAACGTGGCCGCCCAGAGGACGGCAGCCACCGGGCTCAGCACCCGCGTCCCGACGATCGTGGCGATGGAGTTCGCCGAATCGTGGAATCCGTTGATGAAGTCGAAGAGGAACGCGATCGCGATGATCGCGAGAACGAAGCCGATCACGGTCAGCTGTTCTTGAGGGAGATGCTCTCCAGCACGTTCATCACGTCATCGCACTCGTCGAGCGCATGCTCCAGGTTGTCGTAGAGCTCCTTCCACTTCAGCACCTCGAGCGGATCCGCCCCCGGCTGGCGGAAGAGGGCGCCCACGGCATCCGAGTAGATCGCGTCGCCCTCCTCCTCGATCACCTTGACCTCTTGCGCGGCCACGGCGACGGCCTTGGAGTCGCGCACCTGCTTCACCGCGTCCTCGATGCACGCGGCGGCCCGCACGATCAGCGCCGACAACGCCTTGGCCGGCTCCTTGCGGTCGGTCACGTTGAACATCAGCGCGCGGCGCGCGGTGCCGTCGATCAGGTCGACCACGGTGTCGAGTGAGGTCGCCAGTCCGTGAATGTCCTCGCGGTCGAGCGGCGTCACGAAACTGCGGTCGATGCGGTTCATCACCTCGTGGATGATCTCGTCGGCCTCGCGTTCGATCAGCTTGATCTGCGTGGCGTAGTAGTCCATGCGGGTGGGCTCGGTGAACAACTGGTCGAGCACCCTCGCCGACTTAGAGATCTTGGCGCCGATCGCGTTGAACAGCTCGAAAAAGCCTTCATCCTTGGGAATCAGCCGCACGGGCGTTCTCCAACAGGGGTGGGGTCAGCTGCCGGTTGCGCTCGACGGTCGCCGAGTGCGTCAGGGCGACGCAAAGCTGGGTTCGCTCCGGCCTCAGCCGATAAACTTATGCCGCCACCGGGCGATCCGCCAAAAGCGCGGCCGGCCGGCCATGCTTATGGCAGAACCGTTACATGGCGGACATTCGGGAGGACCTGCGGGCGACGTGCACCGCGGGGCGCACCACGGGCCGCTCACGCCAGCGCGTCAAACTCACCACGGGACGCGAGGATGGCGTGCCGGCGCTGCACCAGCGCCGGGTTCTCGAACAGCTTGATCAGCAATACCCCGGTCACGAAGCCGCCGACGTGGGCCCACACTGCCACCCCCCCGGCAATTTCGGGGCTCGGCGACAGCAACTGCGGGAGTCCACCCAGCAGCTGGAGGCCGAACCAGTACAGCAGCACCAGCCACGCCGGAATCGGGATCACCTTGAAGATGATGATGAAGATGAACAGCATCCGCACGCGCACCTTGGGAAAGAGCACCAGATAGGCGCCCATGACGCCGGAAATGGCGCCGGAAGCCCCGACGGTGGGAACGGGCGACGCCGGGCCGGAAAGGACGTGCGCCCCCGCGGCCACCAGGCCGCAGGTGACGTAGAACAGCAGGAAACGTCCCCGGCCCACCACGTCCTCGATGTTGTTCCCGAAGACCCACAGGAACAGCGCATTGCCGAGGATGTGCATCCACCCGCCATGCAGGAACATCGAGATCAGCGGCGTCAGCACGTTGATCGACTGGTTGTCGATGACGCACTCCAACCCGGGTCCGATGGGTATCCCCGACCCCAGTGGAGCGAGATGCGTCAGCTCGCCAGGAACGAACCCCAGGTTGCAGATGCTCGCGGCCAGCAGCCCCTCATCCAGCCCCGCCCCCTGCACCAGTATCCACACTGCAAACATCGCGACGAGGAGGAAGATCGTCGCGATGGGGACGCGTACCGTGGGATTGTCGTCGCCGATGGGGATCATTTTGCTAGACGATAGTCGATAGACGATAGACGATAGTCAAGGCGTCTGCCGACTGCCTTTCCTGCATCCAGTTACCACGCAAGTCATTGTCCTGCCAATAGTAACGCGAAAGCGAAGACAATTCCGGCCATTTCGGCAGGCTTAGCTTGGCCCCACCCTTGCTCTACCGATGAGGCAGTCCAGCGAAACCGGCGCCTCTGGCGTCGCCTCTGGCGTTTCGTCTGGGACCTCCGCGGCCAGTTCACCGCGCGACCATTCAATCAAACGAGGACCAGATGGCAAGCAAGGTCATTGGCATCGACTTGGGCACCACGAACTCCGTGGTAGCCGTGATGGAGGGGGGCGACCCGGTGGTGATTCCCAACGCCGAGGGCGGGCGTACGACACCGTCGGTGGTTGGCTTCACGAAGGACGGCGAGCGCCTGGTGGGCCAGATAGCCAAGCGGCAGGCGGTCACCAACCCGACCAACACCGTCTTCTCGATCAAGCGCTTCATGGGACGCAAGCTCTCGGAAGCCACCGAGGAACTGAAGCGCGTCCCGTACAAGGTGAATCGCGGCACCAATGACCTGGTGAGCGTCGAGGTGCAGGGCAAGACGTACTCTCCGCCCGAGATCTCGGCGATGGTCCTGCAGAAGATGAAGCAGACCGCCGAGGATTACCTGGGGTATGCCGTGACGAAGGCCGTCATCACGGTGCCGGCCTACTTCAACGACTCGCAGCGCCAGGCCACCAAGGACGCCGGTGAGATTGCCGGCCTCGAGGTGCTGCGCATCATCAACGAACCCACCGCGGCCGCGCTTGCCTACGGCCTGGACAAGAAGGGGAAGAAGGACGAGAAGATCGCCGTCTTCGACCTGGGCGGCGGCACGTACGACATCTCGGTGCTCGAGCTGTACGACGTGGACGGCTCGCGCCAGTTCGAGGTGAAGTCGACCAACGGCGACACCCACCTGGGCGGCGACGACTTCGACCAGCGCATCATCGACTGGCTGGTGACTGAATTCAAGAAGGACCAGGCGATCGACCTCTCCAAGGACCCGATGGCGATCCAGCGCCTGAAGGAAGCCGCCGAGAAGGCCAAGATCGAGCTGTCGGGAACGCAGAGCACGGACATCAACCTGCCGTTCATCACGGCCGACCAGTCGGGTCCGAAGCACCTCAACTACCAGATGACCCGCGCCAAGTTCGAGCAGCTGGTGGACGACCTCTGCCAGCGCACCATCGAGCCGATGAAGAAGGCGCTGAAGGACGCCGGGCTGACGCCCGTCGACATCGACGAGGTGCTGCTCGTCGGCGGCTCGACGCGCATTCCCAAGATCCAGCAGATCGTCAAGGACTACTTCGGCAAGGAGCCCAACAAGGGCGTGAACCCCGACGAAGTGGTGGCCGTGGGCGCCGCCATCCAGGGCGCCGTGCTCACGGGCGAGCAGAAGGACGTGCTGCTGCTCGACGTGACGCCGCTGTCGCTCGGCATCGAGACGCTGGGCGGCGTGACGACGGTGCTGATCCCGCGCAATACGACGATTCCCACCAAGAAGTCGGAGATCTTCTCGACGGCCGACGACAACCAGACCACGGTGGAGATCCATGTGCTGCAGGGCGAGCGCGAACTGGCGCTCCACAACAAGACCATCGGCAAGTTCCAGCTGACGGGCATTCCGCCCGCAGCGCGCGGCACGCCGCAGGTGGAGGTGACGTTCGACATCGACGCCAACAGCATCCTGCACGTGGCGGCGCGCGACAAGGCCACGGGGAAGGAACAGAAGATCCGGATCGAGGCGTCGAGCGGCCTGACCGACGCGGAAAAGGACCGCATGATCCACGATGCCGAGATCAACGCCACCGAGGACAAGAAGCGCCGCGAGGAGATCGACACCCGCAACCGGCTCGACTCGCTGTCGTACGAAGTCGAGAAGAACGCCAAGGAGTGGAGCGACAAGCTCCCGGCCGACGTGAAGAGCCGGCTGGATGCGGCCGTGGAGCGCGCCCGCAAGGCGCATCGCGGCGAGGACCTGGGCGAGGTGCGCTCGGCCCTCGAAGAGTTGAACGCCGCCTACCAGGCGGCGGGCAAGTCATTCTACGACTCGCAGCAGGCGTCGGGTGGCGCCCAGCAGGCGGCCGAGGGAGCTCCCGAGGCCGAGAAGAAGCAGGACGACGTGGCGGAGGCTGACTACGAGATCGTGGATGAGAAGAAGCCGTAGGGAAACTTTTCGACGCTCTCCCGGGTCTAACCCGGCGTCCCCTTTCACGGTTACTGTTACCACCATGACCTTCCATCTATCCCGTTCCAGAATTGCCGCGGTCGCGGCGTCCGCCTTCATCGGCGGGATCTTCTTCGCCTCGTCGCTCGACTGGACCCAGGGGCTCTTTGCCCAAGGCGGCAGCAAGGTGCGCACGGAGACGCTGGCGCCGCTGCCGAACGTCGCGCCCAATGAGGGGTTCGCCGCGATCGCCGAGCGCGTGACGCCGGCCGTCGTGTCGATCCAGGCCGAGCGCGATGCGCGCCGGTCGCGCACCCCCACGCAGCAGCGTCGCAACGTGCCGCCCGGCTTCGAGGAGTTCTTCAACCAGCTCGACCCGCGCAGCCAGGGACCGGCTGAGTCTTCGGGTTCGGGCTTCATCGTCAGCAAGGACGGCTACATCCTCACCAACAACCACGTGGTCGAGGGTGCGGACCGCGTGAAGGTGCTGATGAGCGACCGCCGCGAGTTCCGGGCCAAGATCGTCGGCCGCGACCCGCAGACGGATGTCGCGGTGCTGAAGATCGACGGGTCGGGGCTCCCGACCGTCGGGCTGGGCGACGACACCAAGCTGCGCATCGGCGAGTGGGTGGTGGCCATCGGCAATCCGCTGGGACTCAACTTCACGGTGACGGCCGGCATCGTCAGCGCCAAGGGACGAGGGAACGAGCTGGCGGGACTGAACCGTGACAGCCTGGCGATCACCGACTTCATCCAGACGGACGCGGCGATCAATCCCGGGAACTCCGGTGGGCCGCTGATGAACACGCGCGGCGAGGTGATCGGCATCAACTCGGCCATCGCCAGCCAGAC
>DATCGU010000065.1:0-12921 GCA_036508735.1 Gemmatimonadaceae bacterium | reverse complement strand
GGCCGCATCTGGGTGGAGTCTCAGCCGGGGCAAGGGGCGACATTCCATTTCACGATTTCGAAATCGGGAAGCGAGGCTCCAAGATGAACGATGCAGTCGGACTGGAGGCGACGGGACGGCCTCTGGTGGTCTTCTCGCTGGACGACCAGCGCTACGCACTGGCGCTCGAGCGCGTGCAGCGGTGCATCCACGTGGTCGCCATCACGCCGCTGCCCGAATCGCCGCCGATCGTCCTGGGCATCATCGACCTCGGCGGTGTGGTCATTCCCGTGATCAACCTGCGCGAGCGCTTCAACCATCCACCACGCGGTGTCCGTTTGTCCGACCACCTCGTCATCGCCGAGACCCGGAAGCGGACGGTCGCGCTCCTGGTCGATGAAACCAACGGTGTGATCGAAGTCTCGCCGGAGATCTATGCGCCAGCGGGCGAGATTCTTCCCCGGCTCGAGCTGATGGATGGTGCGGCCAAGCTCGAGGATGGATTGGTGCTGATCCACGACCTCGAACGCCTGCTCTCACTCGAAGAGGACGCCGAAATCGACCGCGCACTCAGCGCCATTGCCGGGCCCGAAACGCCATGACCGCCGCACTGGACACCACGAGATTGGGCGAGGTGAGCGACTTCATCGCCGAGCGCATGGGGTTGCATTTTCCGGAGGAGCGCTGGCCCGATCTGGCGCGCCGTCTCAAGGCCGCCGGCAAGGAGCTGGGCTTCGAGAATCCCGACGCGTGCGAGCGTTGGCTCACGATCGGGGAGCTGACGACGCGGCAGATCGAAACGCTCGCCAGCCACCTCACGGTGGGCGAGACCTGCTTCTTCCGCGATCCGGCGAGCTACGAAGCGCTCGAGCGGGAAATCCTGCCACCGCTCATTGCGCGACGCGCCGCAGCGGGTCGGACCCTCCGCTTGTGGGCTGCCGGGTGCTGCACCGGCGAGGAAGCGTACTCACTTGCCATCACCTGCGTCCGTGCGCTGCCCGACCTCCGAACGTGGAACGTCTCGATTCTCGCCACCGACATCAATCCGAAGTTCCTCGCCAAGGCCGAGGAAGGCGTCTACTCCGAATGGTCGTTCCGCGGCGCACCCAGCTGGGTTCGCGATCGGTTCTTCTCTCCCGCTCCGGACAAGAAGTTCTCGATCGATCCGGCCATCAAGCGCATGGTGCATTTCGAGTACCTCAACCTGGCCGAAGACGCGTACCCGTCGTTTGCCAACCACACCAACGCGATGGACGTGATCTTCTGCCGCAACGTCCTCATGTACTTCACTCCCGACCACCAGCGACGAGTCGTGGAAGCGCTACATCGTTGCCTGGTGGACGATGGCTGTCTCCTGGTCAATCCCGCCGAACTCAGCACTGCGCTGTTCCCGATGTTCGCCGTGGAGCACGTCGGCGGGGTCATTCTCTATCGAAAGACGTCGCAGCAGACTCGAGCAGGATCGTGGCCGCGACTGGTCTGGCGCGACCTCGACGATGCGGTGCCGGAGCCCGAGTTCATCGTCGACCCCGCGCCGGCGGTGCAAGTCACGCCGAGCGTGCCGATCGCGCCGGCCCCGGCGATTACTCCGATCAGCGAGCCGCACGTCGAAGCTCCGTTGGTGCGGGCACGGATCTGCGCAAACGAAGGCCGGCTCGAAGAGGCGCTCGCGCTGTGCAACGACGCCATCACCGCCGAGCGCACCAACGCCGCTGCGCATTTCCTGTACGCCATGATCTGCGACGAGCTCGGCAGGCTCGAGGACGCGGTCATGGCGCTGGGCAAGGTTCTCTACCTCGATCAGGATTTCATCCTTGCCCATCACGCGTTGGGCGGCCTCCACCAACGACTCGGCAAGCCAAAGGAATCGAGGCGTCAGTTCGCCATCGCCCTCAAGCTCCTGTCGGCAAGGAGCAGGGACGAGATCGTGCCCGAGTCCGACGGGATGACCTGCGGCCGGCTCGTGGAGTCGGTTCGAGCGATGACGGGAGACTAGGCAATGCCATCGCGCGCCATCGACTGGGAAGCGATTCACCGCCGCCTCGCGGTGGCGGCGACGGCAAGCTCCGAAGGGTTCGAGCACGGGCCGGACGAGATCCGCCGCATTCTCCAGGCGCGCGCGCGGGCGGCGGCCAAACCACCTGTCATGCCGGATGACGCGGAGCGGCTGCAGGTGCTGGCCTTCTCTCTGGCCGGCGAGACGTATGGTGTCGAGACCTGCCACGTTCGCGAGGTCTGCCTACTCAAGGACCTGACAGGCATACCCTGCACGCCGCGTTTTGTCGCCGGCGTGATGAACCTGCGCGGGCAGATCCTGGCGATCGTGGACCTGCGCGAGTTCTTCGGCCTGCCGGCCCGGGGACTCACCGAACTCAACCGCGTCATCGTCCTGCGAGGCGGCGCCACCGAGTTCGGGCTGCTCGCGGACTCCATCGATGGCGTGCGCTCGGTGAGGGCGTCAGACCTTCAGGAGAGCCTGCCCACGCTCACCGGCATCCGTGAGAGGTTTCTCAAAGGTATCACCGGCCAGATGCTGGCCGTGCTCGACGGCGGTCGCCTGCTGGCGGACGCCGGTCTGAAGGTCAACGAACAGGTCACCAGGTAGATGCGCTGATTTCCGTCAGCTGATTTCCGTCAAAGGAGAATGGTCATGAGTTGGTTTGCAAATCTTCAGACGAGGTCGAAGCTCTTCGTGGGTTTCGGCGTCATGTGTGCTCTGTTGATCGGCTTGGCCGCCATAGCCTACCAGGAGATGGCCGGGATGCAGAGGCTCGAGCGGACAGAGGTCGACGAGGCCGGCACGGCGAAAGAGGTCTCGATACAGCTCCGTGCCGATCAGAACCACGGGCGCGCCTCGCTCCTGATGTTTATAGTGGTGCACGATGCCGCACAGAAGGCTGCCATCCGTCGCGAGGACGAGCTGAGGTCCGCCGCGATGGACGCTGCAATCGACACCATCAAGGCGTTCATCACACGAAGCGGCGTTCAAAATGTGACCACGTCGGTCGCCGAGGTGGAGAGGAATCTCGCGACATACCGCGAAGGCCGGGCGGAGGCGTTCAGGCTCGCGGATACCGGTAAGCTGGACTCGGCGCTCGCATTGACAGTTAGCCCGACGCAGGAACAGCGGTACGAACGACTTCGCATCTCGATCTACGCCGTGGGCGACAGCCTCGAGGCGCACCAAGCCGTCGCGGTGGCACAGTCCACGCAACTGTTCACCAATACCGTCCGCACGTTTGTCGCGATCGCGATCGCGTCCGTGCTGTTCGCCCTCCTCATGGTCTGGGTGATGAACCGCCTGATTGCGGCGCCACTGAAGGCGGTTACCGGCATCGCCGAGAGGATCGCCGCTGGCGACCTGACGATGCAGGTCGAGGCGGAGGGTCGATCGGACGAGGTCGGCGCTATGCAGAGGGCCCTGCGGACCATGGTCGCCAACCTGCGGGCCTCGAACCAGGAACTGCAGAGCGGCTTCAGTGTTCTCGCCTCCTCGTCGACCGAGATCCTTGCTACGGTATCCCAGGTCGCCGCGAACGCGTCCGAGACCGCCACCGCCGTGGCCGAAACTTCCACTACGGCCGAAGAGGTGAAGCAAACCGCCCACGTCTCCAACCAGAAGGCGAAGAACGTCCAGGAGACCGCACAGAAGGCGGCGGCAGTGTCCGATGCCGGCCGCAAGGCCGTCACCGAGACCCTGCAGGGCATGGAACACATTCGCGAGCAGATGGAATCGATCGCCGAGAGCGTGGTGCGGCTTTCCGAGCAGGGCCAGACCATCGGCGAGATCATCGCCAGCGTCAACGATCTTGCCGAACAGTCGAACCTGCTTGCCGTCAATGCGGCCATCGAGGCGACTCGCGCCGGCGAATACGGCAAGGGGTTCGCGGTGGTGGCGCAGGAGGTGAAGAGCCTGGCCGAGCAGTCGCGGCAGGCCACCACGCAGGTGCGGACCATCCTGATGGAGTTGCAGAAGGCGACGAGCACCGCGGTCATGGCCACCGAGCAGGGCACCAAGGCGGTGGCCGCCGGGGTCAAGCAGGCCACCGACGCAGGCGAGTCGATTCGCGTACTCACGGGCAGCGTAAGTGAGGCGGCGCAGGCAGCCACCCAGATTGCCGCCTCGAGCCAGCAACAGCTCGTGGGCATGGACCAGATCGCCTCGGCCATCGCCAATATCCAGCAGGCGACGACCCAGAACATGGCGGGCACCAAGCAACTCGAATCGTCGGCCCAAAGCCTTCAGGAGCTGGGCGCCCGGCTCAAGGTCCTGGTCGAGCGACAGCGCGTCGAGGCCTGAGGGGGGCGGGCGAGAGGAACGCATGAACAAGACGCAGGAAGAATTTCTGACGAGACTGCGTGAGACCTTCCGGGTCGAGGCCGCAGAGCACATCGAGGCCATGACGGCCGGCCTCGTGGCGCTCGAGCGCGCCGACGATGCCGAGCAGCCGCCAATCATCGAACGCATCTTCCGGGAAGCCCATTCGCTGAAGGGCGCGGCGCGGTCGGTGAGCGTCGCCGGCGTGGAGGCGCTCTGCCAGGAGCTGGAGAGCATCTTCGCGGCCATGAAGCGCAAGGAACTCACGGTGTCCGCGGGAATGCTCGATGCAATGCATCCCGCGCTGGGTGTTCTGGGAACATTGTGCGGGAGCCCCGGCGTTCCATCATCGTCGGAATGCGAGAAGCAGGAGAAGGGAGCGCTTGCCGCGCTCAGGCAAATCGTTCGGGGCACGGCGGACGAGCGGACCAAAGCGCCGGCGATCACCGTTGCGTCTCAGCCGCGTATCGTTGCCACCGCGGTCGTGCCAGACACGGTCCGCGTTTCCACGCGGAAACTTGGCGCAATCCTGCTTGAAGCCGAGGAGTTGGTGGGCGCCAAGATCGCGGCAAACGAACGCGCGGCCGAACTGCGCGCGCTCGCCGCGGACGTCACGAACTGGAACCAGCGGCGCATCGGCCTGGCGGCGCGGCGGCGCCGACGCCATGAAGGCACGATGGCTGGGTCTGATCTCCTCGAATCGGAGACGCTGTATTTCAGGACGCTCGAGAACTCGCTGCGAAAGCTGGCCGGCTCGGCGCGTCAGGATGCGCACGCTCTCGCGGCCATGACCGACGGAATCCTTGAGGACACCAAGAAGGTGCTTCTGCTCCCGTGCTCGTACCTCCTCGGCACTCTGCCCACGGTACTGCGCGATCTGGCACGGGAGCAGGGCAAGGACGCCGATCTTGTCGTGAGCGGGGAGGACATCGAGATCGATCGCCGGGTGCTCGACGAGCTCAAGGATCCGCTCATCCACCTGCTGCGCAACTGCGTCGATCACGGGATCGAGAAGCCGGATGCGCGTCGTGAGTTGGGCAAGCCCGGGCGCGGGTCTGTCACGATCACGGTGAGACCGGTCGAGGGGAATCGGGTCGAGTTCACGGTGGCCGACGACGGCGCCGGGATCGATACCGACAAGGTCAGGAAGGCTGCCGTCCGTCGGGAACTCATCGCCGTCGACGAAGCGGCTCAACTGGCCGAGGACGACGTCACCGGGCTCATCTTCCGCTCCGGCCTGTCGACGAGTCCGATCATCACCGACTTGTCGGGCAGGGGGCTGGGTCTGGCGATCGCACGCGAGAAGGTCGAGAAACTCGGCGGGACGATCACCGTGACCTCGACACCGGGCGCCGGCACGACGTTTCGCATGCTCGTGCCCCTGTCGCTGGCGACCTTCCGCGGCGTGCTCGTCGTGGTCGCCGGCCGACGCTTCGTAATCCCGACTGCCAGCGTGGAGCGCGTGGGCCGGGTGAAGCCGGACGAGATCAAGACGGTCGAGAACCGCCCGACCATCTCGCTGGGCAACCGCGCCGTGTCGTTGGTCAACCTGCGCGACGTGCTCGAGCTCTCCGCACCGGACGCTCAACTGAATGGTGCGGCCCGTCCGGTGGTGGTGGTGCATACCGCCGATCGCCGCGTCGCGTTTCTCGTTGACGAGGTGCAGGGCGAGCACGAGGTGATGGTCAAGAAACTCGGCCAGCAGCTCGCCCGGGTTCGCAACATCGCCGGCGCCTCCATCTCGGGCAGCGGCACGGTGATTCCCATCCTCAATGTGGTCGACCTCGTGGAGTCGGCGAGCACCGCCGGCATGCCGGGGCAGGTCGCCGCCGCACACGTGCCCGACACCGCGCCCGTTCAGCGCGCTCGAGTGCTCATCGTCGAGGACTCGATCACCGCCCGGACGCTGATGAAGAGCATCCTCGAGGGTGCCGGCTACGAGGTGGTGGCCACCGTGGATGGCCTGGACGCGCTGACGAGGCTCAAGACCGAGCCCTTCGAGCTGGTGGTCTCGGATGTGGACATGCCGCGCATGAACGGTTTCGAGCTCACCGCCCGAATCCGCGCCGACAAGAAGCTCAGCGAGCTACCCGTGGTCCTGGTCACGGCGCTCGGGTCGCAGAAGGACCGCGAATACGGCATCGAGGTCGGCGCCAACGCCTACATTGCCAAGAGCGATTTCGATCAGAGCAACCTGCTCGAGATCATCCGGAGGCTCCTGTGATTCGACGCCCGGTGGAACGGCGATGATCAACGTGCTCGTGGTGGAGGACTCGCGGGTGATCCGGGACTACCTGGTCTACGTCCTCACGACCGATCCGGACATCCGGGTCATCGGCACCGCCGACAGCGGCGAAGCGGCGCTCAAGTTCCTCGCCAAGCTCCTTCCCGACGTGATTCTCATGGATATACATCTGCCGGGGATCGACGGTTTCGAGACGACCCGGCGGATCATGTCGTCCACGCCGGTACCGATTGTCGTGTGCACGGCCAGCACCCACTACAGCGAGATGCACACCGTCATGCGCGCGCTGGAGGCGGGCGCGCTTGCCGCAGTGAAGAAACCTCGGGGACTGGCCGACCCGGATGCCGAGGCCGAGTCCGCCGCAATCATCAGTACCCTCAAGCTGATGTCCGAGGTCAAGGTGGTGCGGCGGTGGAACCGGACCCCGGTGAGAGGATCAGCCGTGGCCTCAGCCGTGGCCTCAGCCGTGGCCTCGCCCGTTGCCGCGTCGACGCCGAGCGCTGCCGCTGGTCATGATGCGGCCATCGTCGCAATCGGGGCTTCCACCGGGGGCCCGCCGGTTGTGCTGCAGATACTGTCGTGCCTGTCGACCCACTTTCCGGCACCGATACTCGTGGTGCAGCACATTGCCGCCGGTTTCACGGCCGGCTTCGCCGAGTGGCTCGCCGCGGCCTCGGGCTTGCCGGTGCATGTGGCGCATGGCGGAGAGACGCCACTCCCTGGCCATGTCTATGTGGCAGCCGACGACCATCATCTGCGCGTCGGCTTGCGGGGCGAACTCGAGACGATCCAGGATGCGCCGCTGAATGGCCTGCGGCCGTCGGTGGGAGTGCTCTTCCGGTCGGTGGCCGAGCGCTTCGGCGCCCGGGCCATCGGCGTGCTCCTTACCGGAATGGGCCGGGACGGCGCCGAGGAGCTCAAACTGATCCGGGACCGGGGTGGGGTGACGATCGCGCAGGACCAGGCCAGTTCGGTCGTGCATGGCATGCCGGGCGAGGCCATTCGGCTGGGCGCGGCCATGTACGTGCTGACGCCAGAATCCATCGGGGCATGGCTGTGCAGCCTCACGGGCAAACAAGGAACCCAACCATGCAGACCGACATACTGATCGTCGAAGACAGCCCGACGCAGGCGGCGCAACTCGAGGAAACGTTGCGAAGGCGGGGTTACGAGACGCAAACTGCGGCCAATGGCAGTGAGGCCCTGGAGATCATTCGCCGGGCTCGGCCGGCCCTCGTCCTCAGCGACGTCAGGATGCCGGTGATGGACGGGTTCCGGCTTTGCCGCGCGATCAAGCAAGACCCCGATCTCTGCCGCATTCCCGTGATTCTGTTGACCGAGTGGTCATCCCCGGCGGACGTGTTGTCTGCCTTGCAAGCGGGAGCGGATTTCCACATCCCGAAACCCTGTCAAGCCGACTTCCTGTTGGAGAAGATCGACACCATCCTCGCGAGCGGCAGCGAAAGCGGCCGCACGGAACCCGAGACACCAAGGACCGTGACCCACGACGGGATTGCCTACCAGGTGTCGGCGTCCCCTGACCACGTGTTGCGCCTGCTGCTCTCGACCTACGAGGTGGCCATCCAGCAGAATCGGGAACTGCTGTCGGCACGCAAGGAACTGGAGCAAACCAACCGGACGCTCCAGGTGGAGATTGTCGAGCGCAAGTCGACCGAGAAGGCTGTGGATCTTGAGCGGCAGCGCCTCTATGACGTGTTGGAAACGCTGCCGGTCTACGTGGTGCTGCTGTCGGCAGATTACCACGTGCCCTTCGCCAACCGTTTCTTCCGGGAGCGGTTCGGGGAGTCAGAGGGCCGGCGCTGCTACGAGTATCTGTTCAATCGCGCCGCCCCCTGCGAAAGCTGCGAAATGTTCACGGTCTTCAAGACCGCAGCGCCGCATCATTGGGAGTGGATCGGTCCTGATGGCCGCAATTACGACATCTTCGACTACCCCTTCACCGACACCGATGGCGCTCCTCTTGTCCTGGAGATGGGCATCGACATCACCGAGACGAAGCGGGCGCAGGCAGCACTTGCGGAGAGCAACGAATCGCTGGAGCGGCGCGTGGCCGAGCGCACAACGGAACTTCGGCTGAGCGAAGCGGCGTTGCGGGAGAGCCTGGCACGAACCCGGGCGATCACCCAGTCGGCCCACGATGCCATCATCACGGCTGACAGCGCCGGGAACATCGTGGGCTGGAACCTTGGCGCCGAGTCCATCTTCGGGTACACCGAATCCGAGGCCATGAGTCTTTCCGTCACCGAGCTGATTCCAGAGCAATTCCGGGCTCGCCATCTCGCGGGGATGCGTGCCATTACCGACGGTGGGGCGCCTCGGATCATCGGCAAGACGGTTGAGCTGACTGGGTTGCGCAAGGGAGGAATTGACTTTCCGCTGGATCTCTCACTGGCCAGATGGGAGACGGCCGACGGCTGGTTCTTCACCGCCTTCATTCGTGACATCACCGACCGCTTACGCGCCGAAACCGTGATCCGCCTGGAGAGCGCCGCGCTGGAGGCGGCGGCGAACGCCATCGTCATCACCGACCGCGAGGGCGTGATCGAGTGGGCGAACGCCGCCTTTACGACCTTCAACGGGTACCGCATCGAGGAAGTCGTCGGTTGCCGGCCGGGCGAACTGCTGAAGTCCGGCAAACACGGCGAGGCATTCTACCGGGAGATGTGGCACACCATCCAGTCCGGGAGTGTCTGGCATGGAGAAATAGTCAACAAGCGCAGGGACGGCAGCGAATACACCGAAGAGATGACGATCACGCCGCTGAAGAATGCGCGTCGCGAGATCACGCACTTCATTGCCGTGAAGCAGGACATCACGCAGCGGAAGATACTGGAGGAACAATTCCGCCAGTCGCAGAAGATGGAGGCCGTAGGCCGCCTGGCGGGCGGCGTTGCCCATGACTTCAACAACATGCTGAGTGTGATCAGCGGACGCTCCGAACTTGCCATGCTCCACCTCAACCCGGAGCACCCGGTCCGTGCCCACCTCCTGGAGATTGAAGAGGCGGCCAGGCGCTCTGTCAATCTCACGCGACAACTGCTGGCCTTTGCCCGCCAGCAGACCCTGGCGCCGAGGCTGCTGGACCTGAACGAGGCCGTGACGAACTCGCTGCGAATGCTGCAGCGGTTGATCGGCGAGAACATTCAACTCGCATGGCAGCCGGCGGAGGATCTGTGGCCGATCATGATGGACCCGTCCCAGTTGGACCAGATTCTGGCCAACTTGTGCGTCAACGCGCGGGACGCCATTGCGGACGTCGGCACGTTGGTCATCACGACGGCCAACATCGTCCTTGACGCGGCCATCTGCGCCATCCACGAGGGCGCGCTTCCGGGAGAGTACGTGCAGCTTACCGTGAGCGACACCGGCTGCGGCATGGACTCGACAACCCTGGCCCAGATCTTCGAACCGTTCTTTACGACCAAGGCGATCGGAGAAGGGACCGGCCTCGGGTTGGCCACGGTGTACGGCGCGGTTCGGCAGCACCACGGCTTCGTTACGGTGTCCAGCGCGCCAGGCCTCGGGACGACCTTCGAAATCTACTTGCCCAGGCATGTCGGCGAGGCCGAGTCGACGCCGGCGCCGCGCCCGGCGACAGCCAGCCACGGTGGACACGAGACCATCCTGGTGGTGGAAGACGAGGCCGTGGTGCTGAGGCTTACCACGAAGATGCTCGAAGCGCAGGGGTACGTCGTGCTGGGTGCAGGCAGCTCCCGCGAGGCAGTCTGCCTCGTCAAGGAGCATGAGGGCACGATCGACCTGGTGCTGACCGACGTGGTGATGCCCGAAATGAACGGCCTTGACCTGGTGAAAGAACTGAAGGTGCTCGCCCCGCACCTCAAGCACCTTTACATGTCAGGGTATGCAGTCAATTTCCTCGGCGACCATGGGATGATCGACCGCGAGACCTCCATGGTTGAAAAACCCTTCACCATGGCATCGCTGGCGGCCGCGGTGCGGGAGGCGCTGGATGGCAAGCAGGACCACCGCTGACGCCAAGCGAATGAACGTGTTCGAACGCTACCTAAGTCTCTGGGTGGCGCTCTGCATGTTCCTCGGCATTGCCGTGGGCAAGCTGCTGCCGGGCGTCGTCGGGCTCGTGCGCGACCTCGAGTTCGGCACCGGCAGCCACATCAACGGTCCTATCGCGGTGCTCATCTGGCTGATGATCTACCCGATGATGCTGAAGATCGACTTCGGGTCCATCCGCAACGTGGGACGTCGGCCGACAGGGCTCGTCATCACGATCATCGTCAACTGGCTGGTGAAGCCATTCTCGATGGCGTTTTTCGGCTGGCTCTTCTTCCGGCACATCTTTCTGCCGCTCATCGGGCCGGAACTGGCGAGCGAATACGTGGCCGGCGTCATCATCCTGGCGGCCGCGCCGTGCACGGCGATGGTCTTCGTCTGGTCGTACCTCGCCGACGGCGACCCGGCCTATACGCTGGTGCAGGTGTCCGTCAACGACCTCATCATGCTGGTGGCCTTCGCGCCGATCGTGAAGGTCCTCGTCACCGGCGCGTCGGGGCTGCAGGTGCCGTTCGCGGTGCTGCTGTACTCGGTGGGCATCTTCGTCGTCATCCCGCTGGCCGCCGGATCGGTGAGCCGGGCCGTGCTGGTCCGGCGCCGGGGCGTGGCGTGGTTCCAGTCCCGGTATGTCGCCTTCTTCCACCCCGTGACGGTGCTGGCGCTGCTCGCCACGCTCGTCATGATCTTTGCCTTCCAGGCCGAGAACATCACGACGCGCTGGTTCCACGTGGTGCTGATCGCCATTCCCATCCTGATCCAGGTCTACTTCAATTCGTCGCTGACGTACGGTCTGATGCGGTGGTTCCGGGTGCCGTACGCCGTGGCCGCGCCAGGGGCGCTCATCGGGGCGTCCAACTTCTTCGAGCTGGCCGTGGCGACGGCGATCGCGCTGTACGGGCCGGGATCAGGGGCGGCGCTGGCGACCGTCGTCGGCGTGCTGGTGGAGGTGCCGGTGATGCTCTCGGTGTGCCGCGTCTGCGTGGCCACGAAGCACTGGTTCCCGGCGGAGCAAGAAGGCTGAACCGGTACCCTGAAGCCAGGGTGGTGTTCCTGCGCACGTGGGCGTGGGGATACAGGGAAAGACGAGCCGGAGGAATGCCCGGAAGACCGCGCTCGCGGTGTTCCCATGGGCGAGGCGGTCGTTCGGTGACGCACTCGAATGGCGGCACGCTACCGTTGCAGTGTCGCGCAACCTTGCCCGGCGTCACATCGCCGGCGTGAGTTGACGTCCGTACATTGTACGGTTATCTTCCTCGCATGAAACCGCGCCGCCGACCCGTGATCGCCTCCACCACTGCCACCCCGTATCTCGACCTCAAGGCCGACGAGCGCCAGGAACTGCGCCTGCCCGCCCTGCTCAAGGACCACATCGCCCGGGTGGCCGCGCAACAGGGTAGCTCGGTGAGCGAGTACATGCTGCGCGTGCTGGCCGCCGACGTCAGCGTGGAGATAGCGAAGCCGATCGAATGGCATCTCTCGGCGCCGGAGTTCAAGGTGCTGCTGGATCTCCTCAAGAATCCACCCCCGGAGACGAAGTACATGGCCGCGGCCCGCGCGCGGGCAAAGAAGATCTTCGGCGCGTCGAGTCACGTGCGTTGATACGGCTCATCATCGAGCTCCTCACGGCCGCCCACGAGGTGGCCGTCTGCGTCACTGGAGATTCGGCTATCGACGAGTACCTGCACCGACTGGCACTGGCGGAGCAGGCGCGAGGACTCGCCGCCGTTCACGTGGCCACCAGTGAGGCGCTCGGCGTGGTCGGTTTCTTCACGCTGAGCCCGCTGAGCCTGCGGGTTGATGAGAACCTCGAACGGGTACTCGCAACCACTGGGTTGCCGTACCGTCAGCTTGGCGGCTACCTCCTGGGCCGGCTCGGCGTCGACAAGGACCATCAGGGCAAGGGAGTCGGCGCGGCGTTGGTGTCGGAGGCCATCGGGATAGCGCGCGCCCAGCAGACGACCGCTGGCGGAGTCTTCCTCGCGGTCGATCCCAAGACAACGGAACTGGCCGCTTGGTACCGCCGGCTTGGCTTCGCACCGCTGGAGCCGAATCAGCGGCGACTCCGCATGGTCTTCCCGCTGCGGTAGCGATTCTCGCATGCCGGTTACCATGAGGCCGGACCTCGGCAGCGATGGACTACCTCTTCGGTGCGATTGCCCTGCGCCAGGCCGCGCCGCAGACTGAGTGCGTGCCGACCGACCAGTCCTCCCTCCCAGTCGGCGCCAAGGCGAAATGAAGGTCCAGCAACTGACGGTTGAACAGGCACTCGCAAGCCTCTCGAGCCAGGCCTCCGGCCTTGTCGCGGCCGAAGCCGGACGTCGTCTCGTCG
>DATCGU010000064.1:0-4473 GCA_036508735.1 Gemmatimonadaceae bacterium | reverse complement strand
GTCGAAGGCGAAGCTCCTCACGGTTGACACGCCCAAGGTGACCTTTGCCGACGTGGCCGGCTGCGACGAAGCCAAGGTGGAACTGCAGGAGATCATCGAGTTCCTGAAGGACCCGCAGAAGTTCACCAAGCTTGGCGGTCGCCTGCCCAAGGGGGCGCTGCTGGTGGGCCCGCCGGGCACGGGCAAGACCCTGATGGCGCGCGCGGTGGCCGGCGAGGCGGGCCGTCCGTTCTTCTCGATGTCGGGTTCCGACTTCGTCGAGATGTTCGTGGGCGTCGGGGCGTCGCGCGTGCGCGACCTCTTCGAGCAGGGGAAGGCGAGCGCGCCGTGCATCATCTTCATCGACGAGATCGATGCGGTGGGGCGTCATCGCGGCGCCGGCATCGGCGGCGGTCACGACGAGCGCGAGCAGACGCTCAACCAGCTGCTGGTGGAGATGGATGGCTTCGAGAGCAACGAGGGCGTCATCCTGGTGGCGGCGACGAACCGGCCCGACGTGCTGGACCCGGCGCTGCTGCGCCCGGGGCGTTTCGACCGGCAGATCGTCGTCGACTTGCCCGACCTGCGTGGTCGCGAGGGGATCCTGCGCGTGCACATGCGCAACAAGCCGATGGCGGAGGACGTGGACATCACGTCGCTGGCGCGCAGCACGCCGGGCATGGCCGGCGCCGACCTGGCCAACCTCGTGAACGAGGGCGCGCTGCTGGCCGCGCGCCGCAATCACGACAAGGTCTACATGGTGGACCTCGAGGAGGCCAAGGATCGCGTGCAACTCGGCGCCGAGCGGAAGTCGCTCGTCATGAAGGACGAGGAACGCCGGCTGACCGCATACCACGAGGCGGGACACGCCGTGTGCGCGATCAAGGTCGTGGGCACCGATCCCCTGCACAAGGTGACCATCGTGCCGCGCGGACGCACGCTCGGCGTGGCGTACACGCTGCCCGAGGACGACCGCGTGTCGATCACGCGCGAGCAGCTCGACGCGCGCCTGGTGATGGCCTACGGCGGCCGCGTGGCCGAGGAAATGGTGTTCGGGCGCAACCGCGTGACCACGGGCGCGGCGAGCGACATCCAGATGGCCACGGGCATTGCGCGCCGCTACGTGTCGCAGTGGGGCCTGTCGGACAAGATCGGTCCCATCCTGGTGGGCGATCTCGAGCAGGAGCTGTTCCTTGGCGCGCAGCTGATGAGCCGGCGCGAGGTGTCGGAGCGTACGGCGCAGTTGGTGGACGAGGAAGTGTCGCGTGTCATCCATGAGTCGTACCAGAAGGCGAGGGTCGTGCTCACGGAGCATCGCGAGCTGCTCGACATCGTCGCGGCCGCGCTGCTCGACCGCGAGACACTGGGGCGCGAGGACATCAGGATGCTGGTGGCCGGCGAAGCGCTGCCGCCGCGCCTGCCTCCCGAGTCGCCCATGCCGTCGCTGGTACCGGCGAGGGCGCCGACCGAAGCCAAGAGCGCTGCGCCGCTGCTGGGCGGGCCCGAGGTGGCGCCGGCGTGATGGACGGCAGACGGTAGACGGTTGACGGTGGACGGTAGAGATGTTTCGCGCCGAATCGACGTCCGGCGCGCGGGCGCGGTCGTCTTCCTCGTCCTCGGCGTCGTCTATGCGCTGACGCTCGCACCCGGCCTCACTTGGTGGGACGCCGGTGAGTTTGCGCTGGCCGTCGACCGGTTCGGCATTCCTCATCCGCCGGGGGCGCCGCTGTACGTCGCCTTGGCGCGCAGCTGGCACCTACTGCTGCCGGGCGTGCCAACCGTGCTGGCCAGCAACGCGCTCTCCGCGGTGGCCACGGCCGCGGGGTGCGCCGTGCTCGGCGCCTGGCTGGCGAGGTCGCTCGGCGACGTGCGCGCCGGAGTGGCGGCGGGCGTCGCGGCTGGTGCGATGACCAGCATCTGGCGGAACGCGACGGAAACCGAGGTCTATGCGCTGGTGCTCCTCGCGGTGGCCTTGGCGCTCGCGGCCGCGGACATGGCCGGCCGTTCGCGCCAGGCGCGCTGGCGATTGTTGACCGTGTACACCCTGGCACTCGGGTATGTGCTTCATCCCGGAGTGCTGGTGGTGGCGCCGGCGGCGGCGATCCTGGCGTGGCCCGTGACACTGTTTCGCCCGGGTACGGCCCACGACGGCGATTCGCGCGCGAGCGCCTCGTGGTGGCGCGAACTGCTTGGCGCGCTGGCGCTGGGGCTTCTCGCCCTGACCGCGCTTGGCATGCTCTGGGTGCGTGCGCGACATGATCCGTGGCTGAACCAGGGAAACCCCGCCTCGCTGCAGGCGCTGGGCGATGTGGTGAGTCGCGCACAGTACGGCGGGAGTCCGATCTGGCCCCGGCAGTCACCGTGGTGGGCGCAACTTGGAATGGTGCTGCAATACCTCGACTGGCAGTTCGCGCTGGGCATTTCACCGGGCACCGTGCCTTCGTGGCCACGCGCACTGCTGTCGGTGGCCGGGCTCGTGGTGCTCGGGAACGGCGTGCGCTGGCATTGGCAGCGCGACCGGCGCACGGCGATGGCGGTGGGCGCGCTGCTGACGGTCGGCACGCTGGGCGCGGCGTTCATCCTGAACTTCAAGACGGGGTGGTCGTTCTCGCTTGGCCACCTGCTCGACGGAGCGCGGCGGGAGGCGCGCGAGCGCGACTACTTCTTCTCGTTCGGGTTCGCGGCGTGTGGCCTGTGGTACGGTCTCGGCGTTCGCGCGCTCGCGTCGCGCGTCGGCGCGGCCGCCGCTCGGCGGGGCCTCGTGGTACTGGTGGCTGGCGTGCTGCTTCCGGTCGTCCTCAACTGGCCAGCGACCAACCGGCGAAGCGCGGAAGCACCGCTGCCGCATGCGTTCGCGGAGCGCGTGCTGAGCGAACTCCCGCCCAACGCGGTGTTCGTTGCGACGGCGGACAACGAGTTGTTCCCGTTGTGGTACGTGCAGGGCGCCGAAGGGAGGCGCCCCGACGTCCTGGTGGTGGCCGAACCGCTGCTGCCCACTGGCTGGTACCGGGCCGAGCTGGCGCGGCGTAGCGGCCTGTTCATGGGAGATGCATGGCCCGGCAAGAACGCCATGCGCGCTCGCGTGATGACGGAGGCCGCCGGCCAGCGGCGACCAGTGTTCGAATCCGTTTTTGCCGACACGCTGCTGCTCGAGGCATTGTGGGCCGACGGCGGACCCATGGTCGGCGAACATGCAGAGCCGTTCAGCCGCATCGTTGCGGCGTTGCTTCAGAAGCGCGTGGTCGTACGGGCGGTGGGAGGGCGATAGGCAGTTGGCAGTTGGCAGTTGGCAGTTGGCAGTTGGCAATCAACCGCCGACTGCCGACTGCCAACTGTCGTCGGTGATGCCTATCGCTGGCCTAGCGCAACTCGCTATTTTTCAAGGTTATGCAGAACTTGGCAGAGCGCGTTTCGGAGGTGAGGGAACGCATGGCTGACGCCGCGCGCCGTGGAGGGCACGCTCAGTCCGTGCGGCTGGTCGCCGTGACGAAGACCTATGGACCGGAGATCGTCGAGGCCGTGTACGCCTGTGGCGTTGAGGATGTCGGCGAAAACCGGGTGCAGGAGGCGCTGGACAAGCAGGCGTTGGTGAAGGTGCCGGTGCGCTGGCACCTGATCGGTCACCTGCAACGGAACAAGGTGAATGCGCTGGACCGGTTCTGGTTGTTGCACTCGCTGGACAGTGCACGACTGGCCGATGCGGTGGACGAGGTGGGACGCAAGCGCGATCGGCCGGTCGACGTGTTGGTGCAGGTGAACGTGGTGGGCGAGGCATCGAAGGGCGGGATGGGCCTGGCCGGGCTCCCGCGCGAGGCGGAGCGGTTGGCGGGTTGCGCGGGCGTTCGCGTGGTCGGGGCCATGACCATGGCGCCGATCGATGCGGACGAGGCAATCCTGCGGCAGGTGTTCGCCGGCGCGCGATCGGCCCGCGACATGTTGTGTGCGGCGGGGCATCCGGCGGTGGAGCTGTCGATGGGCATGTCGGGGGATTTCGAGGTCGCCATCGAGGAAGGGGCGACCATGGTTCGACTTGGGACGATCCTGTTCGGAGAGAGGTAGTGATGAGCGACGACGTCTTTCATCTCACACCGGTTGATGCGCGGCGCTACGACTTCGGGTCGGCGTTGCGCGGCTACGACAAGACGCGTGTCGACCAGTTCCGCGACCAGGTCGCCGAAGAGCTGGAGCGCCTGACGCGCTCCAACCAGGAACTCGAGGCGAAGGCCAAGGGCTTCCACGAGCAGCTGCGGGCGTTCCGCGAGCGCGACAAGGCGCTGAACGACGCGCTCATCACCGCGCAGCAGCTGCGCGCCGAGACGCGCGAGCAGGCCGAGCGTGAGGCCCAGCTGATCCTGCGCGAGGCACGCGCCGAGGGAGAGAAGCTGGTGGAGGGGTCACGCCACGAGGTGCGCAGCCTGCAGCTGCAGGTGGAGGCGCTGGAGCGTGCGCGCAAGGCCTACTTGGCCCAGTGGCGTGCGTTCACGGAGCGGCAGG
>DATCGU010000063.1:0-11180 GCA_036508735.1 Gemmatimonadaceae bacterium | reverse complement strand
GGCTCGGCGGGCTGTTCGTGGCGTACGGCGCCGCACCTGTCGGCACGTCGCTGGTGGCCGCTGGTGCCCTGTTGACCGTGGTTGCGTACGTGCTGAGTGCGCGCCGTACCACGCCACACACCGCGGACGGCACCACCGAAGCAGCCGCCCTGGTCGTGCTGGCCCTCGGCATGCTTGCCGGCGGTGGCGCGCTGCGCCTTGCCAGCGGCACTGGCGCCGTGGTCGTGCTGGCCCTCGCCGAGAAACGGCGCCTGCACAGCTGGGTCACCCGGCTCGATCCCGTCGAGATGCGTGCCGCACTCCAGTTCGCCGTGCTCGCCCTTGTCGTCCTGCCGCTGCTCCCCGCCACGCTCGCCACTCCGGTGGGCGCGCTCACGCCTCGTGGCACGTGGATCTTCGTCCTCATCATCTCGGCGCTGAACTTCAGCGGCCACGTGGCGCGCCGGCTCGTCGGCGCGGAACGCGGATACACCCTGACCGGCGCACTGGGCGGGGTCGTGTCGTCCACCGCCGTCACGATGGACTTTTCCCGCGAAAGCCGCCACGACACGACGCACGGTACGGCGTATGCGACGGGCGTCGTCGCCGCCAATACGGTGCTTGCCCCGCGACTCTTCATCGTCCTCCTGGTGCTGAATTACGAGGTGGCGCTGGCAACCGTACGCTACCTCGTGGCTCCGCTGCTGGTAGGTGTGCTTTTCACCTGGTGGATCGGGCACCTGAAGCACGCGCCCAGGACGGCGGCCGCGCCGAAGGCGGAGAGCCCGCTGCGCCTCGGCACCGCCCTGCAGATGGCGGCGGCCTTCCAACTGGTGCTGCTCGTCATGGTGTTCGCGCGCCGCCAGTTCGGCGACGCCGGCGTCTACACCTCAGCGGTGCTCTTTGGCGCCACCGACGTCGATGCGCTGGCCGTGGCAATGACGCGTACGGGCGACATGTCGTTTGCCGCCGTCGCCGCGCGTGCCGTTGCCGTTGGCATTGCGTCCAATACGGTGTTGAAACTGGGCATCAGTCTCGTCGTCGGCCGCGGTGTCTTCCGCCGCTGGACCGCATTCGCCCTTGGCGTCATGCTGGTCGCACTGATCGGCTCGGTCGTCTTCCTGCCCTGACCGGGGACGCTTCCCTCTGGATTCCACCCATGACTGACGAACCTGAAGTCTCGTTCACCCTCGCCTTGCGCGACGGGTACGCGTTCACCGTCGACTTTGGCGATGCCGGCATTCCACCCATGACCATCGACGAAACGCCGCCACTGGGGCACAACGAGGGACCCAACCCATCGCGGATGCTGGCCGCGTCGATCGCCGGATGCCTGGGAGCGAGCCTGCTGTTCTGCCTGCGCAAGGCGCACGTCGACGTGGCCATGCTGCGGGCTGACGTGCGGGTCACCAACGGCCGCAACGAGAAGGGACGGCTGCGGGTGAAGAAGGTGACGGTGCGACTGGCCCCCACCGTGGCGGCTGAACAGCACAGCCGCATGTCGCGCTGCCTCGAGATCTTCGAGGACTTTTGTGTGGTGACCGCCAGCGTGCGCGAAGGGATCGAGATCGACGTGAAGGTCGACACCTTGGCGGCGTAGCAGCTAGAATCGTTCGCCCTTCGCTTCGCGCTGCGCGCTCCCCGCTGCGCGAATGCGCGGGTAAAGCGTCCAGAACACGAGCACGAGTCCAACGGCCTGGGCAAGCCCGCCCAGCATGATGGCCGCGCGCAACGCCGGACCCGGCGCCACGCCAGCCATCAGCTCGGCGACGATGCGCAACGCCGTCCCCGGCGCGAGGCACCACCACGCCGCGGCGGCGAGCCACGGTTTGTAGCGCGTGTCGTCCACGGCCGGCCGTGGAAAGATCCACAGGGCCACGCCGGCAATGACCATCATCACGAATCCGACGAGCAGCGCATGCGTGTGCGCGCTGAGTTCGCGCGCCGACGCCAGGACGCCGGTGGTCTCCCGCCGCACCAGCAGCCACACGCCGAGCGCGATGCCGGTGATCAGGAAGCCGATGGCCGTCTTGAGGAAGCGCCTGACGATGGAATGCATGTCACCGACTCCGTAACGGGAGTGAGTGTGCGCGGGTGCGGACGTGCTACCCCGAAACGGGAAGTCGCTTGCCCGGACCGTCTTCGCGACGCGGCTTCGGCCCCGAGCCGTCGAGGGTGCGCCACAGGTTGTAAATGAACAGGAACGCCCCGACGGCCGCCAGCAACGCACCGCCGCCGAGCAGCCAGTGCGACGTTGCCGGCTGGTGAGGAGCGACGAAGAAACCGGTGACCAGGATATACAACCCGAGGTTGGACGACCACCAGTGCACGCCAGCGATGGTGCGGCTGTGCAACGGATGCCCGGTGAAACGCGGGATCACATGGTAGGCAACCCCGAAGATGACCATCGACACGAAGCCCAGCAGGTTCAGGTGCACGTGCGCGGGGCGGTAGATAATGGCAGCCGGCGAGAGCGCCATCCATGTGCCCATCACGATGCCGAGGCCGAGCGACACAAGGGCGCTCTTGATGAAGAATCTTACGAACCAGTCCATGGAGATAGACGATAGACGATAGTCGATAGACGATGGACGATGGAGCTAGGCGACGGACTGGATGTCGCTGAGCACCTGCTCGAGGTCGAGGCCGTGCTTCTCGCAGACGAGCGCGAGCGGCTTGGTGCCGCCGCAGCAGCTGTCGAGGCCATAACGGTTGAAAACCTCGAGGGCACGCGGCACCGCGGAGGTGATCTCATTGAGCGTCAGGTCGCCACTGAGCTGGGCGTCGGTCTTGGTCGGCATGGCAGTGTCCCCGGAGTGAACGAAGGAGTTCCCTGGGTTAAAAGTAGTATATCACATACCTTTTATCTAGGTGGGTATTCCCCTGTCTCCAACCTCTCCCTGCCCGGCGCGATGCGGCCGCGAGCATTTCGCCTGCGGCCCGTTTAGATTTCCCCGACGTCCTTCAGCGACCGGGAACCATGGCCAATCCGCGTGACCAGGAAGTACAGAAGTTGCTCAAGAAGCTCGCCAAGGCCGGACCTTTGAAGCCGCCCGGCGAGTTCGGCAAGACGTACGACAAGACCGCCCCAAAGCGCGCCGAGGAAGACCACGACAACCAGGCGTTCTTCAAGGAAATGAAACGGCGCGAGTTCTGACTGGTCGGTAGTCGATAGTCGATGGACGATAGACGCGCCCATCATGCTTGCGCGGGAGATGGCGGGCCTTACGACGTCGGCGTCTCGTCCAGCGTGAGCATGCGCCGCAACACCTTGCCGACCAGCGACTTTGGTAGTTCATCTCTAAAGACAACCTTGCCCGGCACCTTGTAGAACGCGAGATGCTTCTTGCAGTACTCCCGCAGTTCCTCGGCGGTCGCCTTCGCCCCGGGTCGCAGTACCACGAACGCCACCGCGATCTCCCCCTTGTAGTCGTCGGGGAATCCACGCACTCCCACTTCGGCCACCGCCGGGTGCGCCTGGATCACCTCTTCGATGTCGCGCGGCCAGACCTGCATGCCGCCGGGTTTGATGAGGTCCTTCTTGCGGTCGACGATGAAGACGTAGCCGTCCTCATCCATGTAGCCAAGGTCGGCGCTGTAGATCCACTGGCGACCGTCGGGACCCGTGCGCAGCATCAACGCCGTTTCCTCGGGGTTGTTCCAGTAACCGCGCATCATCTGCAGCCCGAAGAAGCAGATCTCTCCCACGGCGCCGGCCGGCAGGATCTTCATGGGGTCTTCGGCGTCGACGATCATCACGTCCACATCGGGAAGCGGCATTCCCACCGAGCCCAGCTTCTGCGCGCCGTGAATGGGGTTGAGGGTCGCGCCGAGGAGCGTCTCGGTAAGCGCGTAGCCCTCCACCAGGCTCGCTCCCGTCGCCGCCTCGAAGCGCTTCTTCGTCTCGGCCATCAGTGGCGCCGCCCCTGACACGCAGGCCCGCAGTGATCCGAACTTCGCCGTGCCGTTCTTGACGTCCGGATGGTTGAGCAGCGCGTTGTACAGCGTGGGCACCGCGCAGAAGATCGTCGGCTGCACTTTCTTGAACGTCTTCACCGTGTCGTTCAGGTCGCGCGGGTTGGGCACGAGCGCGATGGGGTTGTGTCCAACGAAGCAGACTGACTGCACGCCGCAGGCCCCGAACGAGTGGAACATGGGGAGCGGCAGCATGTAGACATCGGTCCACCCGCGAAAGTCATCGGCAAACCAGGCGCGTATCTGCAGGCCGGTGCAGACGAGCCCGTGATGGTGCACCCGGACGCCCTTGGGCGTCCCGGTGGTACCGCCGCTCAGCAGGATCAGGCAGTCTTCGTCCGGCGACGGGCGCACGGACGGACGCGCCACGCCCCGCTGCGCCGCGAGCAGGTCCTGCAGCCAGTGGTCACCGGGCCGCAGCGCAATGCGATGCCCGAGCCGCCATTCCGCAAACAGGGTGAACACCGTGCGCAGCAGCGCGGGGAAGTACTCCTTGATGTTCGTGGCAATCACGTGCTTCACGCCGGCGCGCGCCTGCACCGCCTTCACCCGCGCGTAGAACGGAGTCAGCGTCACCACCACCTTGGGCGCGGTGTCGATCAGCGGGCCGACGAGTTCCTCCTCGGTGTAGATCGGATTCAGCGGCACGAGGATCGCCCCGAGTTTCCACGCGCCGAGTTCCGCGATGAAGAACTGCGGCGAGTTCGGCAGCAGCACGGCCACGCGGTCGCCCCGAGTCACGCCCAGCCCGGCGAGCACGTTGGCAAAAGCCGTGCTCTCCCGGTCGAGCTCGCCCAGCGACATGGTGCGCCCCTTGAACAGCAGGGCCGGATGGTCGGGGCGCTCCCGCACACCGTCATCGATGAAATCGAGCAGGGTGCGGCGGGGATACTCACCAAGCGTCGCGGGGACGCCCGGGTCGTAGTGCGCAAGCCAGGGACGATTGACCATTTCAGCCATGGGTGGGGGTGCGGAGTGTGCGGAACGCCGGCCAATATGGCGCGTCTGTGATGCCACGTCACGGGAAATCGCAGGGGAAATCGCAAGAACATCTTTCGGGGGTACTGATCGGACGCAGCACCGTTGGCTAACATAGGGGGCCGGTGGCCCGCCGCCACCCTTCGTACTCCTTCCCCATGGCCCAACTGCTATGCGCTTCCTGTTCCTCTCGCTCACCCTCGTCCCGCTCGCACTCGCCGCGCAGGACACCCCCGCCGACGCGCCCGTACTGGCTCGTGCGCTCGAGTCGCTGAAGGCCACCAACGCCTGGACGGTGGAAAAGCAGGTGGCCCTCTGCGAGATCCCGGCCCCGCCATTCAAGGAACAGGCACGTGGCGAGGCGTTCCGTCGCGAGATGATCGCGCTTGGGTACACCGACGCACGCATCGATGAAGTGGGCAACGTGGTCACCGAGGTTGCCGGCAGCGCCAAGGGACCCACGGTGATGCTTGAGGGGCATCTCGACACGGTGTTCCCCGAGGGAACCGTGGTGAAGGTCACCCGTGATGGCGGCCGGCTGAAAGGACCCGGCATTGCCGACGATTGCCGCGGTCTCGCCGTGGTGCTCGCCACGGCGCGCGCCGTCAAGCGCCCGGGCGTGAAGTTCGCCGGTCGCGTGATCTTCGTGGCCAACGTCGGCGAGGAAGGCGCCAGCAACCTGCGCGGCACGCGCCACCTGATCGGCACGAGCTACAAGGGCCAGGTGGATTACTTCATTTCCGTGGACGGGGCCGGCAACGACATCACGAGCCGCGCGGTGGGCAGCAACCGGTACGCGGTGCATTTCCTGAGCCCGGGTGGGCACAGCTATGGCGCATTCGGGATGCCGAATCCCATTCATGCCATGGGACGCGCCATCGCCAGCATCGGCGACATCCAGGTGCCGCGCTCACCGCGCACGACCTTCAGCGTGGGTGTCGTCAAGGGTGGCACGTCGGTGAATTCCATCGCCATGGAGGCGGTGATGGACGTGGATATGCGCAGCGAGTCGGCCGAGGAACTTGCGATCGTGGACGCCAAGGTGCGCCAGGCCATCGACAACGCCGTCCGCACTGAAAAGGCGCGCTGGCCCAACTCGTCGATGGCACTGACGGTACGCATCGACACCATCGGCCTTCGCCCCACCGGGGCGCAGTCGGACTCGGCGCCACTCGTGCGGGCAGCGCTGGCCACGGCGCGACGCGTCGGCTTCAATCCGACGCTGAATGCGTCGAGCACCGACGCCAACTTCCCCATCTCGCTCGGCGTGCCCGGGATCACCATCGACGGGGGTGGGGATAGCGGCGGAGCACATTCAGTGAGCGAATGGTATGAGGACGGCCCTGCGGGGTACAAGGGACCCCAGTGGGCACTGCGGCTCATCGCGGCGCTTGCCGGCCTTGCCCCGTAGCCTGATGGCCGCTTGGACGAATCGCCCGTTGCTGTTGCTGGCCGTCCTCCTCCTGGTAGACGGTCCGTGGTCTCTCCGGGCCCAGAGGCCACAGCAGCCGTCGATGACTTGCGCAGTCAAGAAGCTGGCCGACGGCGATTCGCTGACGTGCGCGGATGGCCGCAAGGTGCGGCTGCTGCTCATCGACACCCCCGAAATGCAGCAGAAGCCGTGGGGACTGATGGCCAAGCGGCAGCTGGAGGCGTTGGCGCGCCCCGGCACTGTATTGCGGCTGGAACTCGACCGGAATCCCAAGGATCGCTACGGACGCACGCTGGCCTATGCGTGGGTGGGCAATGTCATGGTGAACGAGCGGATGATCGCCAACGGGTGGGCGGTGGTACTCGCTTACGAAGACGTGCGCTACCTCGAGCGCATGAAGCGCGCTGAGCGTGTGGCGCAGGCGGCCAGGAAGGGCTTCTGGAAGGAGTGGGCCTTCAGCTGCCGTCCGGTGGACTTTCGCGCGCATCGGTGCGGCGATTCCCGGGGTTGAACTCCCGGCTGGCTGAGGTGTATGCATTGCTGGATTTCGACCATGGGCGCCTGACCTTGAACCAGGGAGAACACGTGCGTCGTACGATTTGGGTGCTTGCCGTGCTGGTGCTGGCAGCAGGCACCGCCCACGCCCAGGGTGGGATGGGCGGCATGGGTGGGATGGGGGGCGGCAGGGGTGGTAGGGGTGGCATGGGTGGCATGGGCGGTCGTCGCGGCGGCGGTGCGGAAGGTGGCGGCTCGCGAGCGCCCAACATGAAGTTTCCCGCGGCCAAGGCGCTCGAGAAGTACAATCCGGCTGCCCTGATGCTCGACAAGCACAAGAAGCTGTCGCTGGCGGATTCACAGGTCGCGCTGTTCAGGCAGATGGAGCAACGCATCTTCGAGCGCAACGCGACGCTGCTGACGCGCTACGACTCATTGCAGAAGGACTTCCGCCCGCCGCGCTTCGATGCGAGCGGTGGCGGCGCGGGCGAACCCACCGCCGACAGCACCCGGCGTGCCGCCATGATGCAGATGCGGCAACTGCGGACGCTCGTCGATTCGCTCCAGGACCGGCGCCGGACGGACGTGCAGGAGGTGCTGGGCGCGCTCTCCGACGAGGGACAGCGCAAGCAGGCGGCGGAGTTCCTCGACAAGCAGGACGTGGACTTCAGCAAGGAATTTCCGGCGCCACCGATGCAGCGCGGCAACGGGGGCCCGGAGAGCCCGGGCGGCACGGGGCGCGGCGGCCGGCGGCCGCCGGCTTAGCGCTCAGTCGTAGCGCTCAGGCGGCGTGGTCCCTGGCCCACGCCGCCACCTCCGCGTGCGTGGCAAACCAGACGTCCTTCTTCGCCATCGCGTGGCGGATGATCTCGTCGAGGATCCAGATGCGCGAACGTGCGTTGATGTGGTGCGGGTGCATTGTCAGCTGGAACAGCCCGCCCTCTTCATATGCGGCGTCGAGTTCCCGGCGAAAGATGTCGAAGACGCCCTCGGGCGGCGTATAGGGGCGAAGCGACTGGAAGCGGTGCATGCCGAAGTAGACGGCATCGTCGCGAATCCACTCCACCGGGAGCTCGACGATTCCCGTCGGCACGCCGTCCTGCAGCAGCTCGTAACAGTCCACGTCGGCCATCAGCGACGAATCGTACTGTAGTCCCATCTCGCGCTCGATGGTGAGCGTGTGCGGGCTGAAATCCCAGGACGGGGTGCGAAGCCCCACGGGGCGCACGCCGGTGATGTTCGCCAGCGTGTCGGCTGAACGGAGCATGAGGTCCCGCTCGGCTTCATGGGGCAGCACCGAATTGAGTTCGTGAATCCATCCGTGAATTCCGATCTCGTGACCTTCGGCAACCACCTGGCGCTGTTCGTCGGGATGCAGCAGCGCAGAGACGGCCGGCACGAAGAATGTCGAACGAATGCCATGCTTGCGCAGGATGCCGAGAATGCGGGGCACGCCCACGCGGTTGCCGGATTGGCCCCAGGCCATGCGGCCAATCGACTTGCCGCCGTCGCGCAGCTCGTTGGTCTCGTGATCCGAGTCGAAGGAGAGCGCCACGGCACAGCGCGCTCCGTCCTTCCACGCGGCCGGCCGGAGCGCGCGGCCGGCGCGCACCTGGTTCACCAGCTTGCGCCAATGCTCGTCGGGCCACTGCCAGGGTTCGGGTGCGGGCGTCTGTGTATTCATTGAAACATCCATGGGGCTGGGGAGAGTGCGCCTTCAGCGCAGCGGCTCATGCGCCGTTTCCTTCATCGTGAATATGACGATGCCGGTGACTGTCGCCGCCGACATCACGTAGAACACCCACGAGACCGGGTTGCCCGTGGTCGCAATGAGCCACGAGGCGATGTAGGGCGCAAAGCCGCCGAAGATGGCGGTCGCCAGCGCGTAGCCGGCCGACATGAAGGTGGAACGGCTGCGTGTCGGGAAGATCTCGGCGATGGCAGCGGGAGCCGCGCCGGAGAACAGGGAGATGACCAGGCCAAACGCCGCCTGCCACGCGGCGATCACGGCAAAAGACGGCGCGGTGACGAAGAGCCGCGCCACCGGATATGGCATGACGATGAACGCCACGCAGCAGGTGAGCAGGAGCGGCCGCCGCCCCACGCGGTCCGACAGGCGTCCCATGAACGGAATTGAGCACAGCAGCACCACCAGCCCGATCGAATTGGACCAGAGCGACTGCGCGCCGGTCAGTCCGGCGTAGGCGCGCGTGAACGTGGGCATGTAGTTCACATAGATATAGAACGCCACCGTCCACAGGATGGTGACACCCGCGGCGCGCGCGGCAAGCCCCATGCTCGCGACGTGAACCTTGGTGTCCGCGCCCATGTCCTCTGCCTCGCGATACGCGGGCGTTTCGCTGATGCTGCGGCGCATGTAGAGGCCCACCGGACCGATCACCCCGCCGAACAGGAACGGAACGCGCCACCCCCAGCTTGCGATTTGCTCCGGTGTCAGGACGGTGTTGATCGTCGCCCCCGCGATCGATCCCAGCAACACGCCCGCGACGACACCCACCTGCTGGAGGCTGCCGTAGAAGCCGCGCTTGCCCGGCTCCGACCATTCGACCATGAAGGCCGTCGAGCCGCCCCATTCCCCGCCGGCGGAGAACCCTTGAATCAGGCGAGCCAGCAGGATGATGATCGGACCGGCAATGCCGATCGTCGCGTACGTCGGCGTGAGACCGATGATTACGGTGCCCGTCGCCATCAGGAAGATCGTGAGCAGCAGCGATGTCCGGCGGCCCTTCACGTCGCCAAGGCGGCCGATCATGATGCCGCCGAGCGGGCGCGCGAGGAATCCCACGCCGAACGCGGCAAAGGCCGCGAGCAGTTCCGTGGCCTCGTCGCCGGTGGGAAAGAAGTTCTTGCCGATGACGGCGGCGAAGAACCCGTAGACGGCAAAGTCGAACCACTCGAGCACGTTGCCCACCGACGCCGCGCCGACGGCAAACCTGGCTGACGAGGCGGTGATGACCACCGGGCGCCCAGAGACTTCCTTCGGCATGAAGCACTCCACCTGGGGAAACGCGCAGCCACAAGAATGCACGATGGCCAGCGACGCGGCGAGCCGCGTGCGAGTGTCGACGCGCATCCGCTCCTTGTCGGCGTTAGAATCAAGCACCGCCGGACCATGGTGGTCTGGCCTCACCGGATTTCAATCATGCGCTTCTATCGCGCGCTTGTCGTCGTGGCGCTGCTGCCGGCTGCCATGGCCGCCCAGCGTCCCGCCCAGGATACCGTGCCCGTTGGTCGCTTCGACCTGGGCCGCATGTGGACCTTCGAGTACGCACCGTCGGAATACTTCTCCAGGACCTACGGCTTCTCCGCCGACTCGGCATGGTTCGCACGGGCCCGTCTCGCCGCGCTGCGCATTCCCGGCTGTTCGGCAGCCTTCGTGTCGGCCGACGGCCTCATCATCACCAACCACCACTGCGTGCGCGGAAACGTGAACGCCATCAGCCAGCGCGGCGAAAACCTGCTCGACTCCGGGTTCGTGGCCGCGACGCCAGCCGACGAGCGGCGCATGCCCAGCATGCTGGCCGACCAGCTGCTGGCGGCGCTGGACGTGTCCGATGAAGTCAACAAGGCCGTCGATGCCGTGCCGGAGGGACCTGCGCGGGACGAGGCACGGCGCGTGACCGTCGCGGCGGCGCAGCTGCGGCTCAAGGCGAAGTATGCCACGCCGGGCGACTCCATCCTCGTGCAGGTGGTGGCGCTGTACAACGGAGCGCGGTCATCGGCGTACGTGTTCCGCCGCTACACCGACATCCGGCTGGTCGTCGCGGCCGAGCTTGGCGTGGCTAACCTCGGCGGCGACTGGGACAACTTCACCTACCCGCGCTATGCACTCGACTTCGCCGTGATGCGCGCCTACGGGCCCGACGGCAAGCCGGTGTCGAGCCCAGCGCATTTCGCGTGGGGCGGCGTCGACGGCGTGAAGGCCGGAGACGCGGTGTTCGTCATCGGCAACCCGGGCGCCACTCGCCGGCTCACGACGATCAGCCAGCTCGAGTTCCAGCGCGACGTGGCGCTCCCAATGCAGGATCGCTTCCTCTCGTCGCGCATCGCGGCGCTGAAGGCGTTCCGCGAGGCTAGCCGCAACGAGGACCAGAAGCGTGACGCGCTGGTGTCGATGCTCGGCCTGTCGAACAGCTGGAAGCCGATCGGCGGCCGCCTCGAGGGGCTGCGCGACCCGGCCATCATGGGGCGCCGCGCCACCATCGAGCGCACGCTCGTCGATTCCATCCGTGCCCGCCCCGACCTCCGTGCGCGCTACAGCAAGCTCTTCGACCGCATGGCCACGCTTCAGGCCCAGCGC
>DATCGU010000062.1:0-8895 GCA_036508735.1 Gemmatimonadaceae bacterium | reverse complement strand
AGGCGCTGGGGCCGCTGGCCAGCATACTCGACGGCCGCCAGCCGGTGCTCATCGGCGGCACGCTCAACGCGGTGCGGCCCGGCCTGCTGGCCTATCACGTGACCAAGATGACCGTGAAGGACCTCAGCCTGCCGCAGCGGCTCATCGACAAGATTGTCCAGCGCATCAGCGTGAAGGCGCACACCGACAGCATTGCTCCAGGTGCCGTGCCTCTTCCGGTGCCGAAGAACGTGGCCGACGTGCGCATCACCAACGGGCGCGTGGTGCTGTACAAGGCAGTGCCATGAGCCGTCGCATCCTCGTGGTCGACGACGAGCAGGGCATCCGCGATGCGTTGTCGCAGCTGCTCACGTACGAAGGCTATGAGGTGCGCACCGAGGCGTCGGGCGCCGCCGCTCTGGCGGCGTACGAGCAGTTCCGGCCGCAGCTGGTGTTCCTCGACGTGAAGATGGCCGGGGTCGACGGGCTGGAGACGCTGCGGCGGCTGCGCACGCTCGACCCGGCGGCGATCGTGGTGATGATCAGCGGCCACGCCACCATCCAGAACGCGGTGGAGGCCACGCAGGGTGGGGCGTACGACATCATGGAGAAGCCGCTCGACACCGACCGGATTCTCGTGACGCTGCGCAACGCCATCGGCCACCTGGCCCTGCGCGAGGAGAACGCTCGGCTGCGCGAGGTGGTGGAGCAGAAGTACGAGATCGTTGGGCGGTCGTACGCCATTCGCGCGCTCATCGAGACCATCGACCGCGTGGCCGCCACCGACGCGCGCGTGCTGGTGACGGGAGAGAACGGCACGGGCAAGGAACTGGTGGCCCGCGCGTTGCACCGGCAGTCACGCCGCGCGTCGAAGCCGTTTGTCGAGGTGAATTGTGCGGCCATCCCGAGCGAGCTCATCGAGAGCGAACTCTTTGGCCACATGAAGGGATCGTTCACCGGCGCCGTGCAGGACCGGGCCGGCAAGTTCGAGCAGGCGGACGGCGGCACGCTGTTTCTCGACGAGATCGGCGACATGTCGCTGGCCGCGCAGGCCAAGGTGCTGCGCGTGCTGCAGGACGGGGACGTCACGCGCATCGGCGGGAGCAAGCCGCGCACGGTGGATGTGCGCGTGCTCGCCGCCACCAACAAGCGTCTGGAAGACGAGATTGCCGCGGGGCGCTTTCGCGAGGACCTGTACTACCGCATCAACGTGGTGCCGATGGTCGTGCCGCCGCTGCGCGAGCGGCGTGACGACATTCCGCTGCTGGTGCAGTACTTCCTCGACCAGTTCGCCCACCGGGGTGGCATGGCGCCGCGCACGATGGAGCTGGCGGCGGCTGACCGGCTGGGCGCGCTCGACTGGCCGGGCAACGTGCGCGAGCTGCGCAACACCATCGAGCGGCTGCTGATCTTGTCGCGTGGCCCGCAGATCACGGTGGCCGACGTGGAGCGCCTCGTGGGCGCGCGCGTGGTCGAAGGGACCGCGCTGGGCGCCCTGGAGTCGTGCCGCACCTTTGAGGAGTTCAAGCTGGCCGCCGAACGCGCCTTTCTGCTGGTGAAGCTGCGCGAGCACGACTGGAACGTGGCCGAGACCGCGCGCGTGCTCGACATGCCGCGGTCGAACCTGTACAAGAAGATCGAGCGCCACGCCCTGGCGCGGGAGCAATCGTGAGCGATCGCAACTGGGATGCCGAGCTGAAGAAGATCGACCGGCAGCTCGAGTCGGTGTCGGACGCGGCGGTTTTCCCCACGAAGGCGGCAAAGGGGGCACCGGCGCAGGCACAGGTGGCGGCGGTGCAGAAGTCGACATCGACGCTGGGTGTGTTCCTGCGGCTGACGCTCACCGTGGCACTCGGCGTGGGGATGGTGTTCTGGCCGTACAGCGCGCGATGCGGAGCCGGCCTCGCTGGATACCTGGGCGCGGTGACGGTGCTGGTGGTAGGTGGTGTGTGGTCGGCGGTGTGGACGTGGAAGCACCGGGCGGCCAAGGCCCATACGCTGTCGCTGCTGCTGGTGATGTGGGGGCTGCTGCTCGCCGGCCTGGATGTGCTCCCCAGAGTGGGGTACGCGAAGGCAAGTCTCGAGCACCCGGCGGGGTGGGCGTGCAAGTGAGGGGGAAAAGCGTACAGAAGCTGTAAGCTGTACGCTCTACGTTCTACGCCGTCCGTTCTCTAGCTTTCGTCGGTCGTGCGCTCTCGCGCTCTGTCGTACTCTCTCGCGCTCTGTCATCTACCGACTACCAACTTATGCCTACTTTCAAGTCCTTCATCGCCGGCCAATGGGTTGAACCCGCCTCCGGCAAGTACCAGGAAAACCGGAATCCCGCCGACACGCGCGACGTCATTGGGCTCTTCCCGATGGGTGATGCGGCCGACGTGGACAGGGCGGTGCAGAGCGCCAAGAAGGGCTTCGCCCTCTGGAAGGCCACGCCGGCGCCGGCGCGCGGCGACGTGCTGCGCCGCGTGGGCGACCTCATGGTTGCCCGCAAGGAAGAAATCGCCGACCTGATGACGCGCGAGATGGGCAAGCCGCTGGCCGAGACCAGGGGCGACGTGCAGGAGGGCATCGACACCGCATACTACGCCGCCACCGAGGGACGTCGGCTGTTTGGCCACACGGTGCCGAGCGAGCTGCGTAACAAGTGGGCGATGTCGTTCCGCCGTCCCATCGGCGTGGCCGGCATCGTAACGCCGTTCAACTTCCCGATGGCGATTCCCACGTGGAAGATCTTCCCGGCGCTCCTCTGCGGAAATGCGGTGGTCTTCAAGCCAGCCTCGGTGGTGCCGCACACGGGGCACGTGCTGGTGGAGATCCTTCTCGAGGCGGGGCTGCCGCCGGAAGTGATCCAGCTGGTGCACGGTACCGGTGTGGTGGGCAACGCCATCGTGGAGCATCCTGACGTCGCGCTGGTGTCGTTCACCGGTTCCACCGAGACGGGGAGCAAGATTGGCGAGACGTGCGGGCGCATGCACAAGCGGCTGTCGCTGGAGATGGGCGGCAAGAATGCGCAGATCGTGCTCGACGACGCCGATCTCGACCTGGCGCTCGAGGGTGTGCTGTGGGGCGCCTTTGGCACCACCGGGCAGCGCTGCACGGCCACCAGTCGCCTGATTGTGCAGGACGGGGTGCACGACAAGTTCGTCAAGATGCTCGTGGACCGCGCCGGCAAGCTGGTGCTTGGCGACGGCCGCAAGAAGGGGACCGACGTGGGGCCGCTGATCAACGAGGCGTCGCTCAAGAACGTCGAGAACTACGTGGAAATCGGCAAGGCGCAGGGGGCCACGCTGGCGCTGGGCGGCAAGCGCGCCACCGGCGGCGACCTCGACCACGGATTCTTCTTCCAGCCGACGATCTTCACCGGCGTGAAGGCGAAGAGTCGCCTGGAGCAGGAGGAGATCTTTGGCCCGGTGCTCAGCGTCACCAGGGTGAAAGACGCCGCCGAGGCATTCGAGGTGAACAACGACGTGGTGTACGGCCTGTCGTCGTCGGTGTACACGCGCAACGTGAACCTGTCGTTCCAGGCGCTGCAGGTGCTCGACAACGGCATCACGTACATCAACGCCCCGACCATCGGCGCCGAGGCGCACCTGCCGTTTGGCGGCGTGAAGGCGACGGGGAACGGCCACCGTGAGGGCGGGTGGGAAGTGTACGAGTTCTACTCGGAGACCAAGGTGGGGTACGTGGATTTCAGCGGGGCGCTGCAAAGGGCACAGATTGATAACTACTGATCGAGTGGAACGTAGGACATACGGCGTACAGCAGCTGTAGGCTGTACGCTGTACGTTTTTCGCTGTCCGCTCACGACCAGCTTGCCCTTGACCGGGCGTCCGGCTATCTCCCATCAACCCATGTCCGACGCCTCCATTCCCCTTGTGGCGCCTGAACCGCCCCTGATCGGCGGCTCGCCGGCGTACGACCCGACGCCGCGGCGCATGGGCTGGCGCCCCGTGCGCATGCTGTGGGACTGGATGAAGTCGATGGCGATGGCCCTGCTCCTGTTCATGGTCGTGCGGTCGTTCCTGGTGCAGGCGTTCAAGATCCCCAGCAGTTCCATGGAAGGGACGCTGCTGGTGGGCGACTTCCTGCTGGTGAACAAGCTGGTGTACGGCGCCGAGGTGCCGTTCACGGGCCGGCGACTGCCCGCGGTGCACGCCCCGCAGCGCGGCGACGTGATCGTGTTCCAGTGGCCCGAGGATCCCAGCAAGGACTTCGTGAAGCGGCTGGTGGGGGTGCCGGGCGACACGCTCAGCATGGTCGACGGCGTGCTGCAGCTCAATGGAAAGTCGCAGTCGGAGCGCTACGTCTCCCACACCGAGCCGGGGAGCGATCCGGCCGAGGAGGATTTCCGCTGGCAGCAGCAGTTCCTCGTGCCGCGCGCGTACGCGGCCCAATCGTACCATCCGTCGCGCAACAACTGGGGCCCCCTGGTGGTCACGCCCGCGCACCTCTTCGTGCTCGGTGACAACCGCGACAACTCGCTCGACAGCCGCTACTGGGGCTTTGTCCCCGACTCGATGGTGCGGGGGCGCCCGATCCTGGTCTACTTCAGCTATACGCCCGACAGCAGTTCACCGGTGGCGTTCCTCACCAATGTCCGATGGGGCCGGCTGGGGACGCGTGTCCGCTGACCGCGCTTGCACTTCCGCCCCGCTGCGGCATGACACACATTCCGCCGGGTATGACCGACCGATCGGAGCGCATGATGCGTGAACGCCCCGCGGGTGTTTCGCGGAAGAAACACCCGGCCGATGAAGGGTCGCTGGACCAGTACCTGCGCGACATCAGCGTCTTTCCGCTGATCTCGCGCGAGGACGAGGTCGACCTGGCGCAGCGCATCCGCCTGGGCGAGCAGGAGGCGCTGGACAAGCTGGTGCGCTCCAACCTGCGCTTCGTCGTCTCGGTGGCCAAGAAGTACCAGAACCAGGGCGTCTCGCTCAGCGACCTGATCAACGAGGGCAACCTCGGCCTGATCCGCGCCGCGCGGAAGTTCGACGAGACCAAGGGGATCAAGTTCATCTCCTACGCCGTCTGGTGGATCCGGCAGGCCATCCTGCAGGCGCTGGCCGAGCAGTCGCGCATCGTGCGGGTGCCACTCAATCGCGCCGGCACGCTGCACCGCATCGGCAAGCGGGCCAGCGCGTTGCTGCAGGAGTTGGGGCGCGAGGCGACGCACGCCGAGATCGCCGACGGCATGGACATCACCGAGGAAGAAGTCGCCCGGACGATGTTGATCTCGCAGACCTACCTGTCGCTCGACGCCCCGATGTCGCCGGGCGAGGACAACCGGCTGCTCGACTACCTGCCCGACACCGAGGGGCGCACCCCCGACGAGGAGACGTTCGAGAAGGCGCTCACCGAGTCGATCCAGGAGGCGCTGCGGGGGCTCAAGGAGCGCGAGGCCAAGATCCTGCGCCTCTACTTCGGGCTGGACGAGTCGGAGCCGATGACCCTCGAGGAGATCGGCGAGGTGCTCAACATCACCCGGGAGCGCGTGCGGCAGATCAAGGAGAAGGCGCTGAGCCGTCTGCGGCACATCTCACGGGCGAAAGCGCTGGAGAGCTACCTGGGGAACTAGAACGCGAAAACGCGAGAACGCGAGAGCGCGAGAACGCGAGACAGGGCGTGGGGGATGATCTCCGCGCCCTCTCTCGTGTGATCGCGAATCGTTATCTTGAATCGTCATCCTGTATCAAGATCCGAAATCCGAAATCCGGAATCAGAACATGGCCTCTTCATACTCATTCGACGTCACGACCGGTGTCGACCTGCAGGAAGTCGACAACGCCGTCAACCAGGCGCAGAAGGAGTCGGCCCAGCGCTACGACTTCAAGGACGCCAAGGTGCTCACCATCGAGTTCGCGCGCACCGAAGGCGTGCTCCGCCTGCACACCGATCACGACATGCGCATGCGGGCGCTCTGGGACATCCTGCTGTCCAAGCTCATCAAGCGCGGCGTGCCGGTGAAGAACCTGGACATCGGCGAGGACGTGCCGGCGGGCATGGACACCCTGAAGCGCGAGATCAAGCTGAAGCAGGCGCTGGACAGCGAGACCGCCAAGAAGGTCTCGGCGGCCATCAAGGACGCCAAGCTCAAGAAGGTGCAGGCGAGCATCCAGGGCGACCAGGTGCGCATCAGCGGCCCGGACAAGGACGCCCTGCAGTCGGCCATGACGTTGCTGCGGGGGACGGATTTCGGTGTCGAGCTGAAGTTCGGGAACTACCGGTAACCGGCTCTCTCACGGAGACCGGAGGAGCACGGAGGGCACGGAGGCTGCCTCACACCGCCCCCGGAATCGGGCTAGTTTTCAGCGTTCCCCGCGCCGCCGTCCCCGAGCCAGTCCCTCGCCCGTGAAATTTGCCGTCCTCACCCTCGGCTGCGACAAGAACACCGTCGACAGCGAACGCTACGTCGCCGAGTTGCGCGCGCACGGCGGCGAGCCGGTGGAGGCGCTCGACGAGGCGGAACTGATCGTCGTCAACACCTGCGGGTTCATTGACGCCGCCAAGCGGGAGTCGCTCGACGCGATCATCGAGGCCGCACAGTACAAGACCGACGGTGCCTGCCACACGCTGGTGGCCGTGGGCTGCATGGTGGAGCGGCACAAGGGCGAGATGCAGGAGGCCATTCCAGAGGTCGACCTCTTTCTCGGCGCGTCCGAGACGGACAAGCTGGCCGCCGAGCTGCACGCGCGCGGACTCATTGGCGACCCCGAGACGCTGCACCCCGGGGTGCGCCTCTACATCGGCGACACGCCGTGGGTGCGGTACCTCAAGATCAGCGAAGGGTGCGACCACGGATGCGCATTCTGCGCGATTCCGCTGATGCGCGGCCGGCACCGCTCGTTCGCGCTCGACGACATCGTGAGGGAGGCGCAATTGCTTGAGATGCAGGGGGCGCTTGAGATCAACCTGGTGGCGCAGGACCTCGCCCACTACGGCCGCGATCGCCAGGACGGCGTGCGCCTTCCCGACGTGCTGAAGGCGCTGGTGCGCGAGACGTCGATCCCGTGGATCCGCAACATGTACCTGTACCCGGCGGGCATCACGCCGGCGCTGCTCGAGGTCATCGCCCGCGAGCCGCGCATCGTGCGGTATCTCGACATGCCCATCCAGCACGCATCGGATGCGGTGCTCGAGCGCATGCGGCGCCCCGAACGGCAGAAGACCATTCGCGAGAAGGTGGCGCGCTTTCGCGAGGTGGTTCCGGAACTGGCCATCCGCACCACCTGCATCGTGGGATTTCCCGGCGAGACCGACCACGACTTCGAGCAACTGCTTTCGTTCCTGTCGGAGGTCACGTTCGAGCGGGTGGGGGTCTTCAGCTACTCGCCGCAGGAGGGCACGCGTGCGGCGGAGATGGCCGACGACGTTCCTGAAGACGTGAAGCGCGATCGGCTGGAGCGGGTGCAGGAACTGCAGCGCCACATCACGGCCGAGCGTTACGAGCTGCGCGTCGGCGCGCGTACGCGGTTGCTGGTGCAAGAGGCGGCCGACGGCGAGCACCCCGCCACGGGACGCCTTCCGTGGCAGGCCGACGACATCGATGGCGTGACCTGGCTCGACCGGGATGTGCCGGCGGGGCGCTTTGCCGAGGTGGAGGTGCTGGAGGTAGTGGACGATTATGATTTTCGCGCGCGGGTGCTCGCAGTTGATGAAGCCCCGGCACCGGCGGCGCCCGCGCGCACGCGCTCACTGCCTGTGGTGGGGAGCAGCATAGGGAGCTTTGGCCGGTGACATGGCGCCGTTGAGCGCTCGTCGGCTCGCGGCCGCGCTCGCGCTCGTCCTCATCGGCGCGTGCGTCACGACGCGCCTGGGTATTCCCGAGAAGGAACCCATCCGCGTCACAGGTCCCGCCGCCCGTCCGGCACCGGACACGGGCACTGCCAAGCCCGCGGCCCCGCGCGCCGAGGAGGTGCCGCGCGACGAGGCGCCCGACTTCCGGAGCGAGGGGGATCGCGATGTGCGGGTGGCGCTGGCCACGGCCGCTCCCATGCCCGGTCTCGCGGCCACCGGCGCGTGGCGACTATTCGACGATCGTGAGGGCGTGCTGCTGCGCGGGCGTCCCGGCGAGGCGTGGACCATTGAACGGCGCGCCGAGGGACTGCGCGCCGTCCGTGCCGATGGCTTTTCCACCGCCTGGCGCACGGCGCCGCTCGTGCTGCGCGCCGATCGCGCCGCCGACCAGGTGCTGTTCAATGGCAAGCGATACCGCGGGGTGCTGCGATTCTATCCGGCCGATGACGGCGCCAACGTCTTGGTGGTGAACGTGCTGGGCGTGGAGCAGTACCTGCGCGGCGTCGTGCCGCTGGAGATCGGCGGATCGCGCCTTGCGTCGGAGCAGGCAGCCGTGGAGGCGCAGGCCGTGGCCGCGCGCAGCTACACGTTTGTGCGATTGGCGGCGGCCGGGGGCACGGCGGCGCGGAACGCCAACTACGATGTGATGGCGGGCACGTCGGACCAGGTGTACGGGGGCGTGGAAGGCGAACGGTCATTTTCCGACGCGGCGGTGGCCGGCACGGCGGGCCTCGTGCTGAAGTACGGTGGTCGTAGCGTGGACGCGCCCTATTCTGCCGCCTGCGGCGGCGAGACGGCAAGCGCCGATGAGGTGTGGCGCAGTGGCGGCGCGCCGTACCTGCGGCGTGTCAGCGACCGCATTCCCGGCACCGAACGCTATTACTGCGACGCCGCGCCGCGCTTTGCCTGGACGCGCACGCTCGAGTCGGCGGAGCTGGACGGCGCGTTGCGGCAGTACCTGCGCAGCTACACGAGCGTGTCGGCCGCCGGGCCCGGGCACGCCACGGCGGTCACCATCGCGGAACGAACTCCCAGCGGCCGGGTGGGACGTCTGGTCATCGAGACCGATGCCGGCCGATTCTCGCTGCGCGGCAACGACGTGCGCTATGTCCTGCGCCCTCC
>DATCGU010000061.1:0-8746 GCA_036508735.1 Gemmatimonadaceae bacterium | reverse complement strand
GCACCTAGCACCTAGCACCTAGCACCTAGCACCTAGCACCTAGCACCTAGCACCTAGCACCTAGCACCTAGCACCTTCCACCCACCACCCACCACCCACCACCAACCGTCTTTATGGCTACTCTCGCTCATTCGTTCGACTCAGCTGCGGCTGTTGGCCGTTCTCCGTTCAAGGTCAAGGACATTGCGCTGGCCGAATGGGGGCGCCAGGAAATCCGGCTCGCCGAGTACGAGATGCCGGGGCTGATGGCGTTGCGCGCCGAGTACGGCGCTGCCAAGCCGCTCACCGGCGCCAAGATCATGGGCTCGCTGCACATGACCGTGCAGACTGCCGTGCTCATCGAGACGCTCGTCGACCTCGGTGCCGACGTGCGCTGGGTGTCGTGCAACATCTTCTCCACACAGGATCACGCCGCTGCCGCCGTGGCGGTGGGCAGGGAAGGCACCGCCGTCAATCCGCGTGGTGTCCCCGTGTTCGCCTGGAAGGCCGAGACGCTCGACGAGTACTGGTGGTGCACCGAGCAGGCGCTGATGTGGCCCGACGGCACCGGCCCCAACCTGCTGCTCGATGATGGCGGCGATGCCACGCTGCTGATCCACAAGGGCGTGGAGTTCGAGGCTGCCGGCAAGGTGCCGGCGTACAACCCGGTGAACGACAGCGAAGAGTATGGCGTGATCCTCGGACTGCTCGCCGCCGAGCTCAAGAAGAACGGCCAGCGCTGGACCACCGTCGCCAAGGCGCTCAAGGGTGTCTCCGAGGAGACCACCACCGGCGTGCACCGCCTGTACGAGATGATGCAGGCCGGCACGCTGCTGTTCCCGGCCATCAACGTCAACGACTCGGTGACCAAGTCGAAGTTCGACAACCTGTACGGTTGCCGGCACTCGCTCACCGACGGCATCCTGCGCGCGAGCGACGTGATGCTGGCCGGCAAGGTGGCGGTGGTGCTCGGCTACGGCGACGTGGGCAAGGGATGCGCCCAGGCGCTGCGTGGCCAGGGCGCGCGCGTAGTGATCGCCGAGATCGACCCCATCTGCGCGCTGCAGGCCGCGATGGAAGGGTATCAGGTGGCGACGCTCGAGGATGTCGTGTCGACGGCCGATGTCTTCGTCACGGCCACGGGAAACTTCAGCATCATCGGCGTCGCGGACATGGCGCGGATGAAGGACAAGGCGATCGTCGGCAACATCGGCCACTTCGACAACGAGATCGACATGGCCGGGTTGAAGACGTACCCGGGGATCAAGCGCAACAACATCAAGCCGCAGTTCGACGAGTGGATCTTCCCCGACGGCCACTCGGTGCTGATTCTCGCCGAGGGGCGCCTGCTGAACCTGGGCTGCGCCACGGGCCACCCCAGCTTCGTGATGAGCTGTTCATTCACCAACCAGGTGGTGGCGCAGATCGACCTGCACCTCGCGGCGCAGGGCAAGCCGACGGTGTCGGGCACCGTGTACGATGAAAAGAAGGTGTACACGCTGTCCAAGTTGCTGGACGAGAAGGTGGCGCGGCTGCACCTCGGGAAGCTCGGCGTGCGGCTGACGCAGTTGACGGAGAAGCAGGCGGCGTACATCGGTGTGCCGGTGACGGGGCCGTACAAGGCGGAGAGGTACAGGTACTAGAGAACGCGAGAACGCGAGAGCGCGCGAAGAATGACAGAGGGAGGCGCCGAGCTGGTGCCTCCCTCTGTCTCGTGTGGCTCGTGACTGCCATATTCTCTCGCGTTCTCGCGTTCTCGCGTTCTCGCGTTCTGAGGTCCTCCACCATGCCTTCCTCCCGCCGCGACTTCCTGCGTTCCGCCTCTGCGGTCTCGCTGGCCGCCTGCATCCCGACCTGGCGCCGCAGCGGCGACAAGGTGGATGTCGTCATCCGGGGCGGCACGGTGTTTGACGGCTCGCTGGCGGCCACGGGCATCGAGGCCGACGTGGCGCTCGACGGTGGTCGCGTGGTGCGCATCGGTCGGCGGCTCGCCGACACCGGACGCCTCGAGGTCGACGCCAAGGGGCAGGCGGTGGCTCCCGGTTTCATCGACGTGCACTCGCACGGCGACGGCACGCTGTTCGCCGATCCCAATGCCGAGTCGATGATCCGTCAGGGCGTCACCACCATCGTGGTGGGGCAGGACGGGTCGTCGCGCGGCCCCCGCACCGCGACCGACACGGACAGCGACAGCGCGACGCTGAAGGACTTCTTCGACAAGGTCGACAAGCTGCCGACGGCGGTGAACGTGGCCTCCATGGTCGGGCTGGGCACGGTGCGCGGCGTGGTGATGGGGAACGAGAACCGTCCGGCCACGCCGGCGGAAGTCGCCAAGATGGTCGCGCTCGTCGAACAGGCGCTCGCCGAGGGCGCATGCGGCGCCTCCACCGGCCTCGAGTACACGCCGGGCGCTTTTGCCCCGCTCAGCGAACTGATCGAGTGCAGCAAACCGCTGGCCCGCCGCCGACTGCCGTACAGCACGCACATGCGCAACGAGGACGACACGCTGCTCGAGTCGATCGACGAGTCGATTGCCGTGGCGCGCGGGGCAGGGTGCCCGCTGCAGATTGCGCACCTCAAGACCCAGGGGCCGCGCAACTGGGTCAAGCTCGACGCCGTGTTCGCCAAGGTGGCCGAAGCGCGCAAGGCTGGCATCGACGCCGCGTTCGACCGCTATCCGTACCTCGCCTACCAGACGGGGCTTTCCAACCTGTTTCCGATCTGGGCACGCGACGGCAAGGCCGAGGACTTCCTGCGGCGGCTCGACGATCCCGCGATGTCCGGGCGGATCCACACGTACGCCGAGGAGAAGGCGGCACTGATCGGCGGCTGGCACAACGTGCAGATCAGCGGCGTCAACAACGCCGCCGACAAGCCCACCGAGGGCATGCGCCTGGATGACGTGGCCAAGGCGCGCGGCCTGCCGCCGTACGACACCGCGGTGGCGATGCTCAAGGCCAACCGCGGGAGCGTGGGCATGGTGGGTTTTGCCATGAGCGAAGAGAACCTGGAGCGCATCCTCACGCATCCGCAGGGGATGGTCTGCTCCGACGGCGGTTCACTGGCGGTCAGTGGCCCGGCGCGGTCGGGGCATCCGCACCCACGCGGCGCGGGTTCGTTTGCCCGCGTGCTCTCCCGCTACGTGCGCGAACGCAAGGTGCTCACGCTCGGCGCGGCCATCCACAAGATGAGCGAGATCTCCGCCGCGCGGTGCCACCTGGCCGGCCGCGGCCAGCTGCGCGTGGGGGCGATGGGTGACGTGGTGGTGTTCGATCCGGCCACCGTGGCCGACACGGCGACGTTCGCGGATCCGTTCCAGTACGCCGTGGGGGTCACGGCGGTCTTCGTCAACGGTTCGATGGCGCTGCTGCACGGCGAGCGTGGGGCACGCACGGGCCGGTCGTTGCGCGTGGTGTAGGCTAGCTGGGGCAGGTTCATCCTCCCGGAGGTTGTCATGCTGAAAGTGAATGAAGGAACCATCGATCGCGTCGCACGCGTGATTGTCGGCGTCGCGCTGGTCTATCTTGCCCTGACCAAGGGCTGGCTGTGGGCATGGATCGGCGTCGTGCCGATCATCACCGGCGCGACGGGCATGTGCCCGCTGTACTCGATGCTCGGCATCAATACGTGCGGGGTAAAGAAGACCTGAGCAGTTGCGATTGAGGCGATGCATGCGCGGCCACTCGTCTCGCGCGTGGCCGTGGTGCGTTCACGACTGCCAGGAGGAGGAGACGAGTCTTACTGCGGAACTCCGGATTTCACGGATTCACGGATTGTTGCCGTGCCTCGGCGGGTAACGGTACGAGAATCCGACGCCATGACCATCCGCGTTCATCCGCGAAATCGGGAGTTCCGCAGTAAAACGCCCGGGCGCGGAGGCCGGCTCCGCTAGCCCAGTTGGTGCGGCGCCGGCTTGCCCCGTACATTCCCCTCGGCACTCTGCACTTCACTGTGCCTCATCCTCTGCACTTCACTCTGCCTCTTCCCCTGCACCCGAGAACACGCATGCGCCGCGTCGCCCTCCTCGCGCTGATCGCCGTTGCCACGCCAATCCTGGCCCAGGCCCCCGATCCCTACCTCGCCCGCGTCAAGAAGCTGCTCGCCACGACGCCCGTCATCGACGGCCACAATGACATGCCGTGGGAAATCCGGGTGAACACGGAGATGCCGCGCGACGTCGACCACTACGACCTGCGCACCGACCTCAAGGCGCATGACACCGACCTTGCCCGCATGAAGAAGGGCGGGCTCGGCGGTCAGTTCTGGTCTATCTACATCCCGGGCGAGGTGAAGGACTCGGGGTACGCTCGCATCCAGCTGGAGGAGTTCGACATCGCGCGGCGGATGATCGCGAAGTATCCGGAGACGATGGTGTTCGCCAGGACGTCGGCCGACGCGCGGCGCGCCATGACGGCGGGCAAGTTCGCGTCGTTCCTCGGCCTCGAGGGCGGCCACGCCATCGAGAACTCGCTGGGCGCGCTGCGCATCTATTACGAACTGGGCGCGCGCTACATGACGCTGACCCACAACGTCACGCTCGACTGGGTGGACGCGGCCCTCGACAAGCCGACGCACGGCGGCCTGACGCCGTTCGGCAGAGAAGTCATTCGCGAGATGAACCGCCTGGGGATGATCGTCGACCTCTCGCACGTCTCGCCAGCGGTGATGAGCAACGCGCTCGACGTCTCCGAGGCGCCGGTCATGTTCTCGCATTCGTCGGCGCGGGCGCTCGCGGATCACAAGCGCGACGTGCCCGATTCGATCCTGGTGCGCGTCAAGGCGAACGGCGGGATTGTGATGGTGACTTTCGTTCGCGAGTTCGTCTCGCAGAAGAACCTCGACTGGCGGAACGCAGCCGCCGCGCATCGTGCCGAACTCGCGACGGGCTTCGGCGGTGACACGGCGCGCCTGCACGCGGCGATGGTGGCGTGGGAGGCGGCGAACCCCGAGCCGATCGTCACGCTCAAGGACGTGGCCGACCACTTCGACCACATCAAGCAGGTGGCCGGCGTCGACCACGTGGGCATCGGCGGTGACTTCGACGGCACGGGTGGCGAGCACATCCAGGGGCTCGAAGACGTGTCGAAGTACCCGGACCTGCTGGCCGAACTGGCCCGACGCGGCTGGACCGACGTCGACCTGCGCAAGGTGATGAACGGCAATATCCTGCGCGTGCTCTCCGACGTGGAGACGGTGGCGGCGCGGCTGCAGAAGACGCGCAAGCCGAGCACCAGGACCATCGACCAGCTGGACCGCAGTCCGAAGATGTAGGGGGGCGCGGCGGCTGGCACTTACTCCGCCGGCGTCCCGTCCCCCCACACGTCGGCAAAGTACCGCTCCACGTCAAGCACCAACTCGGCCCCGGTCACCGGATCGCTCCACGCCAGCCGCTCGCGCAGGATTTCCGGCCGCTCGTCGGACGGCGTCCAGCGCTCGATGAGCCGCGCGTCGATGTCCACGATCCAGTACTCGGGCACCCCCACGCGCTGGTAGAACAGGCGCTTGATGCCGCGGTCGCGCTTGGCGGTGCTCGGCGAGAGCACTTCCGCGATGAGCACGGCGCACGCCGGGTCGTCGAGCCGCGTCTTCGCGGTAGCGGGCGCGCGCAGCACGAACAGGTCGGGTTCGACGACGGCGGTTGGTTCCACGCGCAGGTCGGCCCTGGATGTGATCACGCGTCGCGCCTTGCATTGCTGCGGGAGGAGGCTCTCGATCGCGTAGCTCAGTGCGGCGAGCGCCGCCGCGTGCACCATCCTCGGTGTCGGCGTCACCAGCAGCACTCCGTCGATGCACTCGTACTTGTAGCCGGCCTCTTCAGGTATCTGCTCGAGGTCGGCCGGCAACCAGTAATGGTCCATGTTCACCCCTCGCCCAGCACCTCGCCCACCACGTCGAGCAGCCTCGACAAGGTCTCCACGGTGTGATCGCCCATGTGGCCCACACGGAACGTCGTCGCGGCCAGCTTGCCGTACCCGGGCCCGAGCGTGAATCCGCGCGCGCCGACCTTCTCCACGACGTCGCGCGCGTCGGTGCCGTCGCGGGTCTTCACCACGGTCACCGTGTTGCTGCGCGCGCCGCATGGCGCCAGGATCCCCTGCAACCGGCCCTCCTTGCGCTGCGACTCCACCCAAGCGTGCATGGTCGCCGCCATGGCGGCGTGGCGCGCCCAGCGGCACTCGACGCCGGTGGGACCGATGGCGGCCAGTTGAGCGTCGAGCGCATAGAAGAGCGACACCGCCGGCGTGTTTGGGGTCTGATGCTTTGCGGCGTACTGGGCGAACTCGAGAATGTCGAAATACTTTCCGCGCGCCGGCGCGCTGCCGGCAGACGCGAGATACCGGTGGCTCACGCAGCAGAAGGCGAGCCCCGGCGGAATGGCCAGCGCCTTCTGCGAGCCCGTCAAAACGAAGTCGAGGGCCCACGCGTCGGTCTCCACCGACATGCCGAGCATGCCGGAGACGGAATCGATCAGCGAGAAGGCGCCGTTGGCGTGCGCCAGTTCGGCGATGGCCTGCACGTCCTGCGCCGCACCGGTGGACGTCTCGCAGTGCGCGGCCGTGACGGCGGCAAAGCGCCGCTCGCGCAAGGCGTGCTCAACCGTCTCCAGCGGCACGACCTCACCGTATGGCACCTCCAGCACCTCGACCGTGCGAGCGCACGCGTGGGCAATCTCGGCGAAGCGCGCCGAGAACGCGCCGTTGACGAGCGACAGGATGGGGCCGGCCGGCGCATTGCGCACCGCCGCTTCCATGAGCCCGGTGGCCGACGAACTGCTGATGAACACCGGACGCGTAGTGCGGAACACGCGCCGCATCCCCTCGTCGCAGCGCGCGTACAGTGCCTCGAACGCGGCGCTGCGATGCGAGATCATGGGCTGCAGCATGGCCGCGAGGATCTCGGCCCGCACTTCGGTGGGGCCGGGCAGGAAGAAGGTGCCGAAGGGGCGCGTAGTCATGCGGAGAGCACGTGGGCGATGAGGGCGGCGTAGGAATCGAGCACGAGCGTCGCGCCGGCAACCACCGCGTCGCGGCGCACAAATCCAATGTATGCGGCAAAGGCATCGACCGCTGGCCGCATGGCCAGGTCGGTGGATCCGTCGCCGACAGCCAGGATGGGGCGGGGCAGGGCGAGCGCAGTCACCACGGCGGCCTTTCCGGATTGCGTTGTGAGCGGTGACGGCGCGGCGCTGGTGAACAGCCCCTCGGCGTCGGCAATGGGTTGCACGGCGTGCACGTTCTCGTCGGCGATGCCGAGCGTGCGTGTCATGGGGAGCACGGCGGGGCGCAGCCCGCCGCTGACGACGTGCACCACCACGCCCGCCGCGTGCAGCGCGGCGATGGCATCGCCGGCGCCCGGCGCCACGGCCGCGATGTACGCTTCCGACAGCGCCTGCACGTCGTCGGCGCTGGCGCCGACAAGGGCGAGCCTGTGGTTGTACACCGACTCGAGCCTCACCTCGCCGTTCATTGCTTGCGCGGTGAGCAGCTCCACGGCGCGCTTCATCCCGGCGCCGCATCGCGCGGCCAGCCAGTCGATGCCCTCGATGCCACTGATTGTGGAATCGGCGTCGAGCACCACCGCGGCGTAGCGCCTCACAGGATGTTCCCCGGCGCCATGCGCCCCTCGGGGTCGAACTCGTGCTTGAGCGCGCGCACGATCGCCAGCGCATGCGCGTCGAGCTGCAGGCCCAGCCACTTGCTCTTCACCTTGCCGATGCCGTGCTCGGCGGCCACCGTGCCACCCATGGCGATCACCGCGCGCAGCGTTTCCTGCAGCGCCCCCTCGATCTTCTTCACCTCGGCGGGATCGCGGGCGATGAAATTCTGGTGCGGATGCCCATTGCCCAGGTGCCCATACGTGACGGCGTCCGGAAGGCCATGCGCCGCCGAGATGCGCCGTGCCTTGGCAATGGCTGCGGCGGCCAGTGGATACGGGACCGCCCAGTCGGTGCTCATCCGGCGTCCGCCCTGCGACAGGAAGGGCGCCGCGCGTTCGTGCATCGCGGCCGGCGCGGCGTGCCGCAGGCGGCGCGCCTCGCGCAACGCCTGCTCGCCCTCGAAGACGCGCACGTCGCCGTCGTACGCGCCGTGCGCTTCGGCCAGCGCCAGCCACGCGTCGAGCGGGGGTTCACCGTCGCCCGCCTCCTCGGCATACACCATCGCCTGGGCGTAGGGCGCCCACGCGGCGTCGTCCATGGCGTGTCGCACGATGCCAAACGCGTCGGCGTCGAAGAACTCGAGGCAGCGAGGGCGTACGCCGGCGGACTGCCGCGCGGCGACGATGAACGCCAGCGCGCCGGCCTCGGTGACAAAGGGGATGCCGAGTCCGAGCACATGAGGCGGCACGGGCAGCAGGGCGATCTCCGCCTCCACGATGACGCCGAGCGTTCCTTCGCTTCCCACGAACCAGTCCACCGGATCCTGCGCCGCCAGGTAGCCCACCGTGTTCTTTTCCACCGTGGGGCGGCGCGCTTCATACAGCGCACCGTCGGCCAATGCCACGGTGACTGCGCGCACGTGCCGGCGGGTGGCGCCGTAGCGCAGCGTGCGCGGGCCCGAGGCGTTGCAGGCGATGGCGCCGCCAACGGTGCACTCTTCCTCGCTCGTCGGGTCGGGGGCGAAGAAGAGTCCGTGCGGCGCGCACTCGCGCTGCAGGTCGCCAATGAGTACGCCGGGCTCCACACGGGCGAAGCGGCGTACCGGGTCGATGTCCAGAATGCGCGCCATCGGGCGCAGGGAGAGCAACCAGTCGCGGCTGGCCACCGAAG
>DATCGU010000060.1:0-13495 GCA_036508735.1 Gemmatimonadaceae bacterium | reverse complement strand
TCCGACCAGCCCGGTGAGATCGGCCTGCGCGACGGGCCGCGTGCTGCGATCGGGAGCGAGCCTTCCTTTCTGGTTGCGGAACACGGCGAGGCGGCCACCCTTGCCGGTGCCGACGATGAGGTCCTCGTAACCGTCGCGGTCGAGGTCAACCCAGGCGACGCCGGGGCCAAGCTGCGAGAGGCCACTCGGCAAAAGGAATTGCCGACCCCAGTCGTCGAATGTGTTCTCGGTGTGAGTGTGGCCGCCGAGTTGTGGCGAGACGTCCTCGAAGAGGGGTGGCGCTGGCACGGGCGCCGGCGCTCGTTCAGCGGCCGATTCCGTTGCCAGAGTTGCGACGGCGGCCGTCGCGCTGGTGATCTCGTAGAGGCGGTTGGCCCGCACCGTCATCGTCGTGCGGCGTCCGTCGCGCCACTGGATGTCGAGCGTGGCGCTGTCGGCGGTGCCCATGGCGAAGGACGCGAGATAGTCGCTGTGCGAGAGGTAGAGTCCGCCGGCGGTGATCTCGCGGGACTGCAACGGCAGCGTGCCGGCGCGCAGCTGGAGCCGTGCGCCAACGGCGCGCGTATTGGGCGCCTCGGCGGAAAGTCGCACGGCGACCCGCGCGGCCGGTGCGTCGTTGCGCAGCACGAGCGCGGGGGCGCCGAGCCGGTTCACCACTACGTCGAGGTCGCCATCGCCGTCGAGGTCGGCGGCGGCCATCGCATGGGAGATTCCCTCCTCGGTGCCGAAGCGCCACGTGGTGCTCACATCTTCAAACGTCAGGTCGCCGCGATTGCGCCAGGCGACGTTCTTCAGCTTGAGGGGTGGAAACTGCCAGCGGAGAGCGCGCCAGTCGGGATTGTCCTGCAGCCTGGCCACGCGCTCCTGCACGTCGGCGTCCATGATGTCCCACAGGTGCCCGCTTCCGACGAGGATGTCGGGACGGCCGTCGAGGTCCACGTCGAGGAACATCGTCGTCCACGACCATCCGCTCGCCGTGACTCCCGCATACTGCCCGATCTCGGCGAAGGTGCCATCGCCGCGGTTGAGGAAGAGCGTGTTGCGCTGCTGCTGAAGCTGCGACGCGAGGTCACCCGGCTTCTTGGGGAGCGGCGTATGGGTGGGCATCTGCGTCTTGAGGCGATGCGAGTCGTTGGCCAGCATGTCGACGCAGAAGAGGTCGGGCGTGCCGTCGCCGTTGATGTCGGCGACGTCGAAACCCATGTCGGCATTGCTCATCTGGCGTTGCGAGGTCCAGCCGGCGCGCCTGAAGTTGCCGTGTCCGTCGTTGAACCAGAGCTCGTCGGTATCCTCGAAGTCGTTGGCGACGTACAGGTCGGGAACGCCATCGCCGTTCAGGTCGACGAACTTCGCCGTGAGGGCGAACGACTCCGGCGCCTCACGCAGGGGAGCGCCCGCGACGTCGCGGAATGCGGGTGACGCGAGCGGCACCGGCGAGAAGTGGCCGTGGCCGTCGTTCACGTACAACTCATTCGGTTCAGCCCGCTGCGTGAGACGCAGGCCGCCCATGTCGGGGCGATTGACGAGCTTGTAGTCGCGCCGATGCTTCGGGATGACCTCGTAGCGGTCGGGGCTGAGCTTGCGCACCATCTGGTCGTAGGCGCGCTCCTGCGGCGGGATGGTATCATCCACCGCGTACGCCTTGTAGTTCGCCACGAACATGGCCAGTCGTCCGCTGCCGTCGATGTCGGCGAGTGTCACCGTGGTGCCGCCCCGGCCGGTGGTGTCGAGGCCGAGGTCGCGATGCTCGGTGAAGTGGCCCTTGCCGTCGTTGAGAAAGATTGCGTTGGGGCCGGTGGTGGCGAGCAGTATCAGGTCGAGCGTGCCGTTGCCGTCCACGTCGGCGAAGGTCGCGCCGGTGGCGTGGCGGCCGCAGGCGCCGACGCCCGCAGCCTTTGTGATGTCCTCGAAGTGCCAGTTACCGAGATTGCGGTAGAGCGCGCTGCATCCCTCGGTACGGGCGAGGAAGACGTCCACGAGTCCGTCGCCGTCCACGTCGCCGAGTGCGACGCCGGCGCCCTGCGCGAGGACGCGATTGCCGAGCAGCGACTTTTCGCTGACCGTATTCTCGAAGTTGATCCCGGTACGTCCGGCATCGAGGGCGGTGAAGCCGACAGACTTGCCCGACACGTCGAGGTTGCGCCAGCGGTAGCCCGCTTCCTGATGCCACGGCGGAGTCGGGCGCGGGCCGCAACCGGCGACGAGGCCGGCGAGCGTGGCGAGCCCGGCGAGAATGGTGGTGGGCGCTATTCGCGTTCGGCGTGCGATTCGGGCGATGCGGGGCGGCACGGGGTCTCTGGGAAGGGACGAACAACCGAAACCGATCCTCAAATCTACCAGAATGCCTCCTTCGTGTTATCTCTCGAAGAAGGCCCGGAACAGCCGCGTGCTGGCGGGTGCTGGCGGGTGCTGGCGGGTGCTGGCAGCCCTGCGCGAGGACACGTAGCTTCGTCCGGACCCCCGGCACTTCACGCCGTTTCACTCGAGACGAGGACTTCATGCGCAGACTCCTGCTATGGTGCGTGCTGGGCGGTGCCGCTTGTGCGTCGTCAACGAAAGCCCCGGAGACGGGCGCGTCGACCTCACGCACGGTGCAGGTTGCCGGGATGCCCGGCAAGCTGACGGTCACCTCCCAATCGCGCGCGAGCGTCACCGGCATGGCGTTCACGGTAGACCAGGTGTGGAAGGTGCTGCCGTCGGTGCTCGATTCGCTGGGCGTCAAGGCGAGCTCGATCGACCCCAGCCAGCACGCCATCGGCGCAGAGAACTTCAAGGTGCGCGTGCAACTCGGCCGCACGCCACTTAGCCGCTACCTCGAATGCGGCGGGACGCAGGTGGGCGCGAACGCGGACTCGTATGAAGTCCTCCTGACGGTCCTCGCACAGGTGCAGCCCGTGGCGACCGGCGGCTCGACGCTGTCGACGCTGTTCGAGGCGGTGGCCAAGCCCATCGCGTTCTCGCAGGGCTACTCCAAGTGCTCCTCGAAGGGACTGTTCGAGACGCGGCTCGTCGAGGCGGTGAAGAAGCGGCTGCAGGGCTGAGCCGCTGAACTGTTGAACCGCTGAACCGCATGACGGGGCTTGGCATCCGGGCGTTGTCTTGCCGCGCGCTGGTGGCGACTGCGATGGTACTTGGCTCGCCGGCGAGGCTCGGCGCACAGGTCGCACGCGGTGTGGTGGTGGATCGCGGCGACATCCCGGTGCCCGGCGTCGTGGTGCAGCTGCTCGACAGCACGCGCGCCGTGGTGGCGCGCGCTCTCACCGACGAACGCGGTGAGTTCCGCCTGCTTGCGCCGCGTGACGCGTCGTACACCATAGCCACGCTGCGCATCGGGTTCCGGCCCACGCTGGCGGGGCCGTTCGCCATGCGGCGCGGCGACGCGGTGGTGCAACGCCTCACCCTGGCGGGCCTCGCCGTGAGCCTCGACACGGTGCGCGTGTCCGGACGCAGCGCGTGCGGGCTCGCCGCCGCCGACAGCGCGGCAGTCACGTTCGCCGCGTGGGAGCAGGTGCGTACCGCGCTCACGGCCGCCCAACTGAGCACCGGCGCCAAGGGCGTGATCGCGACCACCGTCGGGTATCGCCGCACGCTGGACCCGATCGGGATGCGCATGCAGCGGCAGACGGTCGAGGTGCACACCGACACGGTCCGTCAGCCCTGGGCATCGCAGCCCGTGCCCGTGCTGCACGCGCAAGGCTATGTGGCGTCGCTCGGCGACTCGACGATGTATTTCGCGCCAGGCCTCGACATGCTCGTGTCGATGACGTTCGTCGAGGATCACTGTTTTCGCCTTGCCTCGTCACGCGACAAGAGCCGGCTGGGGATTGCGTTCGAGCCGACGCGCGAGCGACGCGGCATTACCGACATCCGGGGCACGCTCTGGCTCGATCGCACGTCTGCCCAGCTGCGAAGCCTCGAATACCGCTACACGAACGTCTCGGTGGACGAGGAACACAGCCGCACTGGCGGCGCCATGGAGTTCGCGCGAATGGCCAGCGGCGGATGGGTGATCACCCGCTGGAACGTCCACATGCCGGTGATCGAACGGCGCCTCGTGGCGCGCGGCATTGCCGGGCGCGCCATGACGACGTGGCTCGAGAACGTCGTGACGGCGCTCGCCGTCGACGGCGGTGATCTCTCCCTGGTGCGGCGCGGTACGGACACGCTGTGGATGCCTGCGCCGCTCGCGCTCAGCGGCACGGTGAGCGACTCGGCGAGTGGGCGTAACGTGGCCGGCGCCCGGCTCGCCCTCGTCGGCACCACCGCACAGTCGACGAGCGGCGCCTCCGGAGAGTTTGCGTTGCCGGGCGTGCTTCCCGGCGAGTACGCGCTCGAGGTGCGTACAGCGGCCCTCGATTCACTGGGCGCCGTGCACCAGATGCGCGTCACCGTCGCCGACAGCGCGCCGTCACTCTCCGTGCGGGTGCCCTCGCCGGAGCAACTCGTGAACGCGCTTTGCGGACGACGCATCGGGGCGCGTGCGGCGGGGCCGGGGATCGTCATCGGCACGGCAAGTGTGCTCGGGGCAACGAAGGCGCCGCGGAATCTCAAGGTGACCGCCGAGTGGACGGAGGTCGTGCTGCGCGGAGGCGCGTCTGCAACCGTCGAACGGCCGCGGCGCTATCTGGATGCAGTGATCGACACGTCGGGCAACTTCCGTCTGTGCGGCGTGCCGATGGGCACAGTGCTCATCGTCACCGGCTCCGCCGACGAAGGAACTGCGGCGCCGGTGGAGGTGCACCTGACCGAGAGTGTTCGCCTGAAGCGCACCGAACTGGAAATCGATCCGCAGGCCGTCGCAGGCGCCGAATTTGCCGGTATCGTGGTTGACTCGGCGGGACAACCGATAGCCGACGCGGAGGTCGCGATCGCTGCGCTGCACAAGAGTCTGCTGACGACGGAGCGCGGCGCGTTCCGCCTGCGCGACATCGCGCCGGGCACGTATCAGGTGGTCGTGCGGAAGATCGGCTGGGGGCCCCTGAGCGTCTCGCTGGCGTTCGGCGCGAACCAGACGGTCGAGCATCGCGTGGTGCTGGCGCGAGTGACGGTGCTCGAGGAGGTGACCGTGACCGCGGCGTCGAACATTCCGTGGAAGCGCGAGTTCGAGGAGAACCGGCGGCTGGGGCTTGGGCATTTTCTCACGCGCGACGACCTGGCCAAGCGGGAAGGGCAGACGATGACCGTGCTCCTGATGGAAATGCCTGGCGCCTCCTTGATGCGCGGCACGGCAGGCCACGCCTGGCTGACGAATCGACGCGGACCCCGCGGTACGCCGTTCAAGCCCGATACGCCAGACAGCCTGGCTGGCGCGCAGCGCCGATGCTACGCACAGGTCTATCTGGACAACATGCCCGTCTTCATGGCGCGACACAGGGAACCGCTGTTCGACCTGAACTCGATCTCTCCAGCCCAAATCGAGTCGATCGAGTACTACGATGGTCCAGCGCAGACGCCGACGAAGTACTCCAACCTCAACTCGCATTGCGGCGTGCTCGTCATCCACCGGCGGATTTCGCCGTAAAGTGCGTTGCGCGTTCCGGTCGCATGCATTCGCGCAGCGTGTCGTCGCGCGGGTGCCGCTCAGCGCCTTGCCGCGCGCGCCTCGAGGTCGCGCATGGCCTGCGCAAGGTAGGCACGGGCATCGGGCTGATTGGCGTCGACGGCCAGCACGGCGCGGAAGTGCTCGATGGCCTCGGCGAGCTGTCCCTGCTGCGCGAGCGCCGCGCCCCAGTTGAGGTGGGCTGGCACGTCATCCGGGCGGAGTGAGAGCGCGGCGCGATAGTGTTCAGCCGCCTCCGCCACGCGCCCCTGCCGCACAAGGGCATTGGCCCAGTTCACGTGGGCGTCGGCGGACGACGGGTCGATGGCGAGCGCCGCGCCATAGTGCGCGATTGCGCCCGCGAAATCACCTTGGCGCGCGAGGGCGACGCCCCAGTTGACGTGCGCGGAAGCCTGGCGCGGGTTGATGTCGAGTGCCGTCCGGTAGTGCTGCACCGCCTCGACGATGGCGCCCTTCCGCGCCAAGGCGACCCCCAAGTTGTCGTGCGCCTCGGCGTTCCGCGGGTCCGTCTCGACCGCGGTCTCGTATCGCTCGCGTGCCGCGTCGACGTCGCCGCGCTGCATCAGCAGGTTGCCCAGGTTGTTGTTGCCGAGCGACGAGCGCGGCTCGACGCGCACCACCTGCGCCCAGAGCGCGTCCCCGTCGTGCCAGACGGCGAGTTGCTGCCAGGTGAGGGCACCGAGCAGCACCACGATGCCGGCGGCCGCGCCGCGCGAGACCAGCCGCGGGAGGCGCGGCAGGGCCAACAGTGCCGCCGCCACGATGGCGATCGCGGCGGAGGCGATGTAGGTGTAGCGGTCGGCGGCAATCTGCGGGCCGTTCTGGTGCACGCCGAGCAGCGGAAAGAGCATGACGGCGAAGGCGAGCGCAGCGGCCGCCAGTGCTGGTATGCGTGGCGCGAGCCGCCACACGGCGAACGCGAGGAGCACGACGGTAACGACGCTCGCCGCAAACCGTGGACTGCCGAGTGAGACGGCGACCGGCATCTCGTACAGGGGCGAGAGCCCCACGGGCAGGATGGTCTTGAGCAGGTAGAAGCACAGGCTGTACGCCGAGACCGCGAGCTTGCCGGCGGCACTGAGCTGATCGACCGGTTGCAGGGCTACAAACGTCAGCGCGCTGAACCCCGCCGACAGCGCGGCGAACGGGACGAGGTCGCGCCAGGCGCGCCGTGCCGCATCATTCCACCAGCCGGCCGCGCCGCCGATTCGACCGAGCGGGTACACGTTCACGATGACGAGCACCGCGAGGAGCGTGACCGCGGTCGCCTTGGAGAGCAGCGCGGCGACGAAGGCGAGCACGGAAACCCAGTACCACCCCGCGCGGCGGGCGGGCACCGTGCACGAGCGGAGATAGGCGAGCAGCGCACCGAAATAGAACGCGCCCGACAGCACGTCGCGCCGCTCGGTGATCCAGGCAACGGACTCGACGCGCAGCGGATGCAACGACCAGGCGAGGGCGGCGACGGCCGCGCTCCACGCCGTGGTGTCGTCGTCAGTGCCACGCGCTGCCGCAATCAGCCTTCGCGCGATGAAGAAGAGCAGCACCCCGTTCAGCACGTGCAGCGCCAGGCTCGTGGCATGGTACCCGGCGGGCTCCATCCCCCAGAGAGTGTAGTCGAGCCCGAGCGACATCCACGACAACGGCACATAGTGCCCGAGGTGGAAGGTGCCCCACATCCACGCGAGCTGGTCGGCGCCCAGCCCTCGGAACGACGGGTTCTCGAGGAAGTTCTTGTCGTCGTCCCACGTCACCCACCCGTTGCGCAGGGTGGGGAGGAAGGCGAGCGCCGTGAGGAGCGCGACAGAAAGGGGGGCGAAGGGGACCAGGGGGGCCAGCCACGATGCGCGCCGGTGCTTCATGCGTCCGGGCGAATGGTGTCGTGTTCCGCGCGGCCCGGTACCCGCGTCCAGATTACGATAGTACCGCACGGCACGCTGTTCGTCTCCTGCGAGAACTGCATGGGAACGGTGGAGAACGTGTCGTAGAGTTCGACGGCCTCCACGGTACTGGCGAAGATGTCGTCCACCTCCATCCCGCGAGCCCGCACGCCGTCGATCCACACGTCGGGCTGGCAGGCGGTGCCGCGAATGCTGCCGCTGTGCGTCGAGAAGCGCACGCCATAGCGTCCCGTGCCCAGCCGCACGACGTTGATGCCTCGCCTGTCGCGCAGCACGTCGGAGAGCCGCGTCGAGTTGCGCGCGGCAATCTGCTCGCGCGTCACGAAGACGCCCAGCCCCCGCGACTTGCGTTGTTCAAATTCTTCCATCCACCGCTGGCGCACACCTGCGGCGACCTTGACGGTGACGCCCGTCACTCGCTGGGCCGTGGGATCGAGTTCCACGACGACGGTGTCCCACTGCCGGCTGCGCGCCGTGATCAGCGTCTTGATGGCGGCGAACCCGAGACGGTGAATGGAGATCGTGACGGTGTCGATATTGCCGGTCCACAGGCGGAACATGCCCTTGTCGTTTGACAGGGCGCTCGTGCCGGGGATGTCGATCCTGGCTTCCTCGACTGGCACTCCGCCCGGATCACGCACGAAGCCGACCAGTTCACGACGCTGCGCCGGTGCCGGTGCGTTCTGCGCCGCGGCCGGCCTCGGCAACACAGCCGCGAAGAGGCCGAGGCCGATCACGAGGGCTCGCCTGGGTGCGTGGTTCATGGAAGCTTCCGTGCGCTTGCCGGCAGAGCGCAGTCCGCCGGGGGATGGCGGAGGAAGAGGCCTCTCCCCGCAATTTTCAATGTATCCATCAGGTGAGGGCGACGCCAGAATTCGCGGCAGCCCGCCGGCTGAACATCAACTGTCGCTGCACGCGCCACAGTTTACCCTGAGCAACCGCTGTTGCGTGAGGTTCATCGCATGGAGTCGAGCCGAGCGTGCGTCGAGGCATGCGGGACACTGCGAGAACCGTGCGAGGTCCCACGTGTCGGCGAAGACGCGGCCGCGGCCGAGCGCGAGTGCGCCGTCGAAGGCGGCCTCGAGCGTCTCGAGGCGCGGCGGCACGAAGTCGCCGGCGGCCACCAGGGCGTCGAGGGCGCCGTTGCCGCCGCGCACGGGGATGAGGCTGACCGCGCCGGCCCCCTGGCCGAACGCGAAGTCCGCCGAGCGCACCGCCCATTCTGACGCCTCATCAACTGGCATGAACGGTGGCTGGACGAGCACGAACGCGCGCGAAGCGACCCCCATCGCGTGCAGCTGCCCGGCCGCGAGCGCATACGACTCGAGCGTCATGCGCTTGTTGAGCTTGGTGAGCACCTCCGGGTGCACCGTCTCGAGGCCCATCGCGAGTTCCAGTTCACCGTGCAACAGGTCGCGAAAGCGCTCGACGTCGGGGCCGACAAACGCCGGGTGGCACTCGACGATCACCCGGCGGAATTCGTCCAGCCGCGCGGCGATGGCGGCATACTCGCCGGGCGGGATCGCCCGATGGTCGAAGAAGCTCCCGCTGTTGTAGAGCTTGATCACGGGCGCCGGCGGGAGCGTCGCCAGCGCCACGTCGATCTGTCGGGCAATTGCCGCGGCGGGTACGGTCTCCTCGAGCGTATTCTGCCAGAGGTCGCACATCAGGCAGCGGAACGGGCACTCGCGGTTTGTGAGGAAGACCGTGGCCACGCGGCGCACGGCGCCGCTCGCGCCCATCTCGTCCTCGACGAAGCAGGCGTACGGCCTGTCCACGCTCACCGCGCGGCGCGGCGAGCGGTGGCTGATGATCCACGCGTCGCGCTCGCGGGGGCGCGACGGATACGCCGTCGTGCCCGCGGCTTCGGTCACGGATAGAGCGCGAGGAACCGCTGGCGGTACTCGGCTTCGCTCCACGGCAGGGCGCGTCGCATCGCGTCGGCCGCGATGGCGCCGTGCTGGAATCGCCGCTTGGTGAACACGGGCATCGCCATGCCGGTGATGGCGCGCACGCCGGCGGCGACGATTTCTCCCTTGAGCGCATAGAGCCGGTCGGTGTCGTAGCCGGTGAGCGCGTCCCAGGGGAGCGAGCCGGCCAGCTCGACGAGGGCCGGCCGCGTGTAGGGGCTGAAGCTCTCGAAGCCGAGATGGCGTGCTGGCGCGCAGGTGCGCACGTACGACCGGCTCAGGCCGCCCGAGTAGGTGAGCGAGTGCTTCATCGTCCCGACGCCCCAGCCCTCCTGGTAGAGCAGCGGGTTGTTGACCACGCTGCGGATGGTGAGCTCGGGATTCTCCTCGATGGGATAGTCCTTCATGTTCTCGTCGCCGCCGTCGCCATCCATCAGGTACTTCCAGTCGGGATAGCGCGCACGGATGCCGCGCAGAAGCGCGAGCCCCATGGTGGCGCACTCGACGTCGAGCGACTTGTAGTCCTCGGTGATGCGGATGACCTCGTTGGCATCGACGGCCGAAAGGTCGGCTTCAATGGGCTCGAGGAAGAGCCCCATGTCCACGGCATCGAGGAAGGCGCGGGCCTGCGCGAGGTCAGGGCCATTGCCGGCGTCGAGCGTAAACGCCTTGAGTCGGCCGAAGTTGAGGCCGAGGGTGCGCATGGCATGCGCGGCCACCAGGAAGACGGAGCCGCTGTCGATGCCACCCGAGAAGGTGACGCCGACCGGCGCGTTGGCAGGGAGCCGCTGCAGCCAGCTGCTCACTTCATTCGAGAGCGCGCCGATGTACGCCCTGCCGATCGCGTCGACGTCGTTGGGCAGCAACCCGGGGCGCGGCACGACGAAGCGCTGGTATGATGGGCTCGGATCCGGGCAGCCCACGATGCGGATGGTGGTGATGTAGTGCGCCGGCACCATGCGGGTGTAGTTCGGATGGAACTGGTCGTCGAGTCCGTGGGTCTTGAGCCAGTCGTGGATGGTGTCGATGCGGTCGGCGACGATGAGCGCCGGGCCGGCCACCTTCTTGGCCAGGAAGTAGCGGACGGGCCGGTCGAGCGACCGGGCAATGCGCACCGTCTCGCCGGCGCGCGCAACGATGGCGAACGACCCGCCGATGGCGCGCACGGACTCGGGCGTGCCGTCGAGGATGCGCGAGCGGGCCTCCTCGACGGTCAGGTCATCGAGGCGGTTGAGTGCGGGGTCGGTGAGGTCGACGAGTTCGCCAACGTACTGGTGCATGGAGGGCTCCGGCGGAATGTTGCCTCAAAACTAGCCCGCGGCACTCTGTTGGGCGAGGCGACGGGCTCTCTCACGGAGACCCGGTCTTCGTGAGAGACCCCGCGAAGCAGATTCCGGCAGTCGCTGAATTCGGGGCGTCTTCGGTGCGCCCGATTGCCGAACGGAGGCTTTCAAGGGTAAGTTGGCCGAATGCCACGCCGCAGCTGGACCATCCTGATCGTCCCGAACCGGAACGCGCCGCCGCGCAGCTACGAGCTGGGCGAACGCGGGCTGCGCGTGATGGTGGGTGCCGCAGTGGGTGTGGTCCTGCTGTTCGCCACGGCGCTGGTGGTGCTGCTCACGCCCCTGGCCACTCCCTCGGCGTGGCTCCTGGCTCGTGAGAATGCGCGACTGAAGACCGACCTCGCCGCCATCGATGCACGGCTGAAGGTGGTGCTCGACACGATATCGAGCATCGAGCGGCAGGACACGCGCATCCGAATGCTGGCTGGCCTCGATCCCGATTCCACCGGTGAGGCGGCATCCAGGGAAGTCGCGACCGGGCCGGCCGTCGATGCCGCGGGGCCCCCGCTGACGGGAACCCAATACAAGCCGCAGCGGTTTGCGAGCAAGCCGTTCCTGGGGCGCCTCGGGTTTGGCGGTGGGCGCCCCGATCTGGACCGGATGATCGTCCGCGCCACCGAGTTGTCGGCGAGCTTCCGCGCGGTGAGCGACACGCTGCAGCGCAATGCGGAGCGCATGGCGAACACGCCATCGATCATGCCGACGGCAGGGTGGCTGGCGAGCCAGTTCTCGCGCAGCCGCTTCCACCCCATCCTGCACACGTCGCGCGCGCATGAGGGCATTGACGTGGTGGCGCCGATGGGGGCTCCCATCGTGGCGCCGGCTGCCGGGCGTGTGATTGCGGCGGGGCGCGAGGCGGGTTATGGCCTGTCAGTGGAGATCGACCACGGCAACGGCATCGTGACGCGCTACGCGCATGCCTCGCGACTCATGGTGCGTGTGGGGGATCGGGTGACGCGCGGGCAGATGATTGCTGCCGTGGGGAACTCGGGGCTGACCACCGGGCCGCACCTGCACTACGAGATTCACGTGCGGGGCAAGCCGGTGGACCCGCTGACGTTCGTGATGCCGGCGGGGAAGAACACCGACTGACGGAACGCGCGCTGTTTACGTGGTGGGCGGAACTTCCGGTTTCGGAAAGAGCGGCGCGCCCTTCGTCACCTTCCACCCGCCAACGTCGATGGGCTGGTCGAGGCGCACCGTGGTGACGTCGCCCGGGCCTCCGAGTTGCCCCCAAAGGGCCTGCATCTTCTGCGGCATCACCGGCGCGAGCCATGCGGCGAAGTGGGCGAGCGAGGCAGCCAGGGACCGCAGCACCTCGTCGAGACGCCCGGCGTTTGCGTCGTCCTTGGCCAGCACCCACGGCTGGGTGCGCTGGATGTACTCATTGGTGCGGCGCACGGCGTCGAACACCGCGCCAAGCGCCTCGTGCGGGCGGTACCGGCGTGCGCCGTCGATGGCGGCGCGCGCCGTCGCCAGGTCGGCGGCGTGGGCTGACCAGAGCGCAGGATCAGGGGCGCCGGCGGGAACAATTCCGGCACGATACTTCTCGATCATGGCGATCGAGCGGCTGCCGAGGTTGCCCAGCGTGTTGGCGAGGTCCGACGTGTAGACCTCCTCGAACCGCTCCCACGAGAAGTTGCCGTCGCCGTCGAACGGCACCTCGCTGAGGAGGAAGTACCGCAGGGCATCCACGCCATACCGGTCGATGGCCTCGCCCAGTTCGAGCTTGACGCCCGCGGACTTGGAAAAGCGTTCTCCCGCCAGGGAAATGAACCCGTGCGCCCAGACGCGCCCCGGCAGCGGCTCGCCGGCGGCCATCAGCATGGCCGGCCAGATGACGCAGTGAAAACGCGTGATGTCCTTGCCGATGACGTGCAGGTCGGCAGGCCACGCGGCCTTGTCCTCGAAGCCCGGGAAGAAGCGCGCCGTCCAGTAGTTGGGAAGCGCGTCGAACCAGACGTAGGTGGTCTGTGTCTCGCCGCTGGTAAGGGGGCGGGGAAAGGGAACTCCCCAGTCAAAGCGAGACCGGCTGGCCGAGATGTCGTCGAGTCCCTGCTCGAGCAGCTGCAGGATCTCGTTGCGCCGGCTCTCGGGTTCGAGGAACCCCGGCTGCGCCCGGAAGAGGGCCTTCAGGCGTTCGGTGTAGGCGGAGAGGCGAAAGAACCAGTTGTGCTCGGTGACCGTCTCGAGCGTGCGCGTGGCGTGCACGGCACACTTGCCGTCGACGACGTCGGCGGGCTGCTTGAAGCTCTCGCAGCCCACGCAATACAGCCCGGTGTACGACCGCTCGTAGAAGTTGCGCTCGCCCTCGGGGAGCGCGGCGTCGGCCGCGAAGATCTGCTCGATGAGGCGCGTGACGCCGAGCTTGTGCGCAGGGGCGGTGGTGCGGATGAACTGGTCGTTGGAGATTCCCAGGCGCGTCCACATTGCCTGGAAGCGCGCGGCAATGTCGTCGACGAACTGTTGCGGCGGCACGCCCTGTTTGTCCGCTGTCTGGGCCACCTTCTGCCCGTGCTCGTCCATGCCGATCAGGAAATGGACGTCATAGCCGAGCTGCCGGTGATACCGGGCAATGGCGTCGGCGCCGATCTTCTCGAACGCATGCCCGACGTGCGGGTCGCCGTTGGCGTAGTCAATGGCGGTGGTGAGGTAGAAACGAGGCACCGGTCAGTCGTCCTGGTTCTGCGGCGGCGTGCCAGAGGCGCCATCAGGGTTGCCATGATTGTTGCCATCGCCGCGATGGCGACGGCCCCCGCGCCGGCCGCGGCGCCGGCGGCC
>DATCGU010000059.1:0-2841 GCA_036508735.1 Gemmatimonadaceae bacterium | reverse complement strand
TCAAGATGTGGTGGGCGCACGTGGACCTCGAGGCGCGGTGGTGGGAGATGCCGGAGTCCGCGACGAAGAACCGCGTGGCGCATCGGGTGCCACTCACCGAGCGGGTGGTCGCGCTTGTCGAGGAGGCGAAAGCGCAAGGGTCGGACGGATCTCGCTGGGTCTTCGCGGGCATCAAGGGCGGCAGCGTGGCGGCACGCGCTCTGAAGGCCGGTGCGGAGTTGGCGCGTGCCGTGGGCGAGGACGGAAAGCCGCTCCTACCGTTCTCGTTCCATCGGCACGATCTGCGCCGGACCTGTGCGACGAACCTAGCGAAGGCTGGCATCCAGCGTCAGACGATCTCCCGGGTGCTGAATCACGTGGACCGCGGCCCGCGGGCGACGCTGGTCTACCAGCGCTACGAGTTCGACGCCGAGAAGCGAGCGGCGCTCGACGCGTGGGACCGCCGATTTGCGCAGATCCTGGAGCCGTCTGCGGCGCGCGTCCTCGCGTTCGCTCGGGAGTAGGCCCCCGGACAGCTCCGGATCCGTTCGCGTAAAGTAACGACAACCGTTACTTTACGCACATGAAACCTGAAGACGCTACAAGGGCCCGTCGACAGCCTGGCCGCCTCTGGGCGCTACCTCTTCCGGCTGGCCGAGGCCCAGAAGGCGCTGTCCGGCCGATCCCGTGGCGCCGGCGCAACCCGCCGCTCGTGGGCTGGCCAGTTGTGTTATATGTTGTACATCGTTTGTAGGCTTTGAAGATGACAGATGATGTACGGAATATAACTCGACGGGCGCTCGGACGCAGCGAAGCGAGGTTCCTGACGAGCGTCGGCCGCCTCCCGACCTTCTCGCTCGCCGACGGACGACGGGTCCTCGGAAAGCGGCAGGGCGAGTTCGTTCGTCAGTTTGTCGATCGTCTCGAAGCTAAGGGTTGGGTTCAGCGCATCAAGCTTGGGCGCTTCGCGGTGATTCCGTTGTCGTCGACCACCGGGCGCGCGCCGCTGCACGAGTTCCTGCTCGCCATGGAGTTGGTCCAGCCAGCGGCGGTCGCCTACTTCTCAGCGCTGAACCATCACGGCTTCACCGCGCAGCTGCCGCGCACGGTGTTCGTGGCGACCGACCACCGGGTGGCGCGGCCGGAACGCCACGCGCTCGGTATCACCTTCCGTCTCGTGACACTGCGGAAGGCGCGGTTCTTCGGCATCACGAAGGCGTGGATCGACGAGCGGCCGTTCATGGTGACGGACCGCGAGAAGACCATCGTCGATGCGCTTGACCTGCCCCGGCTTGCGGGCGGCATGGGGATTGTCAGTGAGGCACTGCGCTCGGCTTGGCCGCAACTCGACGAGAAACGTCTGAGGGCCTACGCCGTCCGCATCGGCAATTCCGCAGTCGCGAAACGGCTGGGATTCCTGATGGAAGTGCATGGCGTCGGCGACGCGGAGGCGTTGCGCAAGGCCGCCAGGCTCGCGCCTGGATATCCAGCACTCGATCCCACGCTGCCGTCCAAGGGCACCTACAATCGGCGTTGGGGACTCCTCGTCAATGCCAAGGTGACCGTATGATCACAACCGCCGAACTGCACGACGCAGCGCACCGAGAGGGTCTCCGCTTCGACCAGGTGGAGAAGGACTACGTCATCCTGTGCGTGCTGTCGGCCCTCGTTCGGGCGGGAGTGATTGACGCCGATTGGACGTTCAAGGGCGGTACTTGCCTGCGCCATTGCTACTACCCGGGCTACCGATTTTCGGAAGACATCGACTTCTCTTGCCGGCCCGGGGACGACAACGTTGCCGACGCGGCGAGGCTGCTCGAGGCGGCCGCGGGGCTGGTTGCCGACGACACCGGAATGGCGATCGATGTGCGGGCGGCCGCGCAATCACCCGGTCAGGAACAACTCGAGATCCCGCTTCACTACTCGCGCGGCGGTGCCCGACGGCAGGCACTTCCCGCCGTGTGGGTGCATCTCACGTTCGACGAACCGGTGCTCAGTGGGGCAGAGAGTCGCACCGTCTTGCCGATCTACTCGGGCCTCGAGTCGTTTCAAATGACGGCCTACAGCCTGCTGGAGATCGCAGCCGAGAAGCTGCGGGCGCTTCTCCAGCAACAGGAGAAGTGGCCGCGCCCACGCGACTTGTACGACCTGTGGTTCATCCTCTGCGCGCGCTCGGAACCCATGGATGGTACCCAGCTGCATGCCCTGTTTGAACGCAAGTGCGAGGTTCGCGGCGTCCGCCCGGACGTCTCTCAGCTGACTTCGGCCACGCTGAAGGAGTGGAATCGCGCGGCCTGGACGACGCAACTCGTACCCATGGTGAAGGCGGCGCCGGACTACGACCAGGTATGGGCGGACTGGGTTCGCACGTGGGCCGCCCTCCTGTAGCGGCCGGGTCTGACCCGCATCAGCCACGAAGTCCAGGCCCCCGCGGCCGCGTTCATAGCCGAGCGAACCACTGCTCGCCGCGAGACGGACGCCGAGACGGATTCCGACCACTCGTCTCGGCCTGCGCCTCGGCCTCCACCTCGGGAATCGCCGGCCTGTTCTTCGACGTCCGGGTTCAGGCCGCGCAATTTGCGGCCTGATTTCACCCATCCGCGCCCCACGCGAGCCCGTTGACCGACTGAAGCGGATTAGTGCCGTGGGTCAAGAGAGGGAGGGAGCGACCCCCTCGAAAAGCCGTCCGGAGCGCCTGCGGCGCCCGCATGATCTGGGGCGGCTGGGGGTCGCTCCCTCCCTCGCCGTGTCGGTGATGACGTCGACACCGTCGATGTCGGTCGTGTCGTCTGCGTGCGGGACCATCATGGGCAGGGACGAAGATCCCCGCCGGTTGACGATGCCGGCGCCGTGGACGGCCGG
>DATCGU010000058.1:0-4237 GCA_036508735.1 Gemmatimonadaceae bacterium | reverse complement strand
CGAGGTCGTTCACCTCGTACGCCGGGCTCGTGAGCGCGGCCGCCACCTCGCCGCGCCAGTGCCTGCCGGCCTGCTTGCCGAGCGCGGCGTTCACGGAATAGCCGGTCAGCGACGTCGCCGCGCTGTCGAGCGGGAGATGCGTGGCGTCCGGACGCTGGAAATAGTGATTCGACCGCTGTTGCGTGGCCAAAATCGCCGACGTGGAGCCCTCCACGTGACTCACCTCGGCATCCCCGTGCGCGTACCACTGCCGGTTGCCCCACTCGTGCCGGAAGTCGAGGCCCGTGGCGTACGCGGCCCGGTGCAGGGACGCCTCGAACTCGGGCGTGTCGAGCGAGCGGTTCACCGCCGTCAACGCGCCGCCGATCATGCTCTGGCCGCCGCGCAGTTCGCGGCGCGCGCGGATGGACAGGTTGTTCGCGAGGGGCTCCACGGCAAACCGCGCGTCAGCGCCGGTCGGCGTGCGGTACGTCGCCACCTCGCGGTCGGTAACCGCGTCGAGCAGGCCGAACGACCAGCCCGCGCTCTTGCCCGAGAGCTTGGCCGCGCCAAGGATGGTCGTGGCGTCCGGCGCGACGCTGATCGATGACGGTGCACTGAGCGACGGGGCGCGGCCGATGCGTCGGCTGTAAAACAGCTGGCCGCCACTGGTGCCAGCGGCGCCGAAGTCGAAGATCTCGCTCCCCTCCACGAAGAAGGGGCGCTTCTCGGCGAAGAACGTCTCGTACACGCCGAGGTTCACCACCGCGGGGTCAACCTCGACCTGCCCGAAGTCCGGGTTGAACGCCGCGTTCAGCGTCGCGTTGGATGTGACGCGGTAGCGGAGGTCGAGCCCCGCCGAGATGGTCCGCTCGTGCGCCGGCTGCAGCACGTTCATGCCAGGATCGACCGAGCTTGCCTTGGCCACGGTGTACGGCAGCAACTCGAGCCGATTGCCCTGGTGGATGTCGCGCAGGCCCACCAGCTGCCCGAAGCGCGGGATGCCGCCCTGTTCGGACTTGGGGGTGAACGTCGAGACGGCGTATTCGGTATTGCGCCCGATGGCGCGCTCGAACTGGATGCCCCACACCTGCATGGCCGCGTTCGAGAATCCGAGCTGGCTGAACGGGATACGGTACTCCACCGTCCACCCGGCTGAGTCCACGGACGTCGCCTCGTCCCACACCGCGTCCCACGAGTTGTCGTCGCCGGCGATCGTCTTGATCTCGTCGCGTTTCACGCCCGCCGGGTTCACGTCGAAACCGAACGCGGTGCGGAGGTCGTGGTACGAGTCGATCATGAGCAAGAACCAGTCCGAATCGCCGAGCGGCATGTCGCGGCGACCGAGCCGCCCGACGATCAACCCGGTGTCGTGCAGGCGCACACCGACGTAGAGCGCGGCGTCATCGTAGAGCACGCGCACTTCGGTGCGCTGGCTGGCGGGCTTGCCCTCGTCGGGATCCATCTGCGTGAACGCGTCGGTGACGGGGGCGGTGCTCCAGGCGGGCTCGTCGAGGCGCCCGTCGAGCTTGATGGCGTCGTGTGTGCGCATCGCGCGGGAGATCGTCAGGGCACGCGCGGCGCCGACGGGCGGCGCGGGCGCACGCGCCGGCGCGGACTGCGCGACGAGCGCGCACGGGCAGCAGAGCAGGGCGACGGCGAGCGGGCGGAGGAGCCGCATGCTGGTGGGTGTCGGGGAGTTGGTACACCGGATGCCTGGCGACCGGCAGAGCGCCCATAAGATACCATGCGCCGACTGGTGCCCGCACCCGCGACCGCATCTATTCAGACATGTCCGTATCCCGACGCGAAGCGCTCCGCGAACTGAGCGCACTGTTCGCCCTTCCGTTCGTTCGATGGCCCGAGCGCCTCGCCGATCCGCTCGCCGGCACGATCGTCGAGTATCAGGCCGGACGCGCGCGTCGTGATTGGACGGCCGTCCAGGTGACGAAGGAGGCGATGGATCGGGGCAACGCATGGAATGGCACACTGCACGCCATCGACCAGTGGTCCGCGACCGCGATGGACGATGCGCGGGCCTCCGACGCGCGGGCGCAGCGCGGTTCGCTTCGTGGGCCGCTCGACGGCGTGCCGCTTTTCGCGAAGTCGATCTACGACATGAACGGTCTGCCGACGACCGCATCGAGCCTCGAGTGGGCGCGACTGTTTTCCGCCGCCGTACGCGGCGACGCGCTCGAGGTCACACGCATGCGAGCGGCCGGCGCGATCGTACTTGGCAAGACCGTCGCCGATGACTTTGCGTACCGCGGCAACGGCACGAGCTCCCTGTCCGGGCAAGTGCGCAACCCGTACGATCCCGCGGGCGCCAGGACACCGGGGGGCTCGAGCGCCGGTTCCGCGGTGTCGGTCGCATGCGGTATTGCATTCGCTGCGCTCGGCACGGACGACGGCGGCTCCAATCGGATTCCGGCGCAGTTCTGCGGTGTGGTGGGTATGAAGCCGACGTTCGGACTCGTGCCGCGCACGGGGGTGATTCCGACCTGGCCGTATCTCGACGCGCACGGCCCGCTCGCACGCCATGTCGCCGATGCCGCGCTGCTGCTCGATGCGATCAGTGGACCCGATGCATCGGATGGCCTGGCGCTTGGCGCGCCGTGGATGCGAGGGGCGCTCGCGGTGTTGCCCGACGATGCGCTCGTCAACGCGCGACTCGGCCTGGTCGAGGCGCACCTGCCGCGCGAGCAGATGACCGCCGAATCGCTGGCGGTGTTCGATCGCGCCGTGGCCGACCTGATGTCTGCCGGCGCGATCGTGGAGCCGTGCGCCCCAACCGTCACGCGCGCCAATGTGCGAAGCCTGTTCGCCGAGTCGGCGAAGGCCCGGGGCGACGTGGCACCCAATCACAACTCGCCGGCGGCAACGGCGAACGCACTCTTCAGGTACTTCGGTACGCACGGCGGCGATGCGCGTCGTGACGTCGAACGCGGACTGTCCGCATTTCGTGCGTTCTACGACGTGCTGCCGAAGGAGTGGGAGGAGATGTCGAAGCTCATCGTGCAGCCCTACGAGCGCGATGCGGCCGGCGTGTCGTTTGCGCGTTCGCGTGCGGCGGTAACTGCGCTGCTCGCGGAAACGTTTCGCGCGCAACGCCTCGACGCGATGATCTACCCCACCATGCCGTTCCCGGCACCTCGCGCCGTCGACTCGTGGCCCGACGTGCGCACTGCGCTCGGCTACGGAAACTGGCTCGGGCTACCCGAAGTGTCCGTGCCTGCGGGAATGGGGTCCGGCGGCATGCCGGCCGGCAACATCTCGTTCGTCGGACTTCCCGGAAGTGACGCGCGGTTGCTTGCGTTGGCGCATTCATACGAGCGCCGGTCGAAGCGGTTCGTCGCGCCACCAACGCCGGGGTGACCGACCGTTACACTACCAACGCGCAGGGGCAGAGCGTGCTGATGTTGCTGTCGTAGCCCTGCATTTTCAGCGAACGAGCCACCAGACGGCAGTCGCCCCAAGCACGACTCCTGAAGCGAACGCCAGGATAACGGGCCACGCCTTCCGTTGCGCGGGAGCCGGCCCTCCGGACATCATCGGCACCCCGATGCTGTGAAGGCGCTGCGCGTCGGCGTCGAACAGGTACACCTCCGTCACGCCGTAGACCCAGGCGTACTCGAGGATCTGCCGGCGCGTGCCGCGGAACGACGGGTCGGCCACGGCGCCGGTCTTGACCTCGACGACGGCGCGAACGCCGTTGCGTTCCACGAGGTAGTCGGCGCGTACGGTGAACGGGGACTCCTCGCCGTCCACGATGAGCAACGAGGGTCGGCTGACCTGTTCGTCGAGCACGGTGAACCCATGCCGCTCGAGCCAGTCACGGGCCTGCTCTTCACCCCGTCTGGCACGCCCCCATTGTCGGGCCAGCCGCCGGCGCATCCAGAACCGGCGAACGCGGCCTCCGAGCCAGGCGCCGAGGAGGAGGCAGAGTACGAGGGCCGCGGCGATGAGCCACTGGCTTTTCAAGAGCAGGTCGACCATATCAAAAGATAGACTGGCTGCGACGCGCCGGCGTTCCGGGAATGCGCGAAACCGAGGAGGATCAATGGCTACCGAAGCGAGTTTCGCCGTGTACATCTGCGACCAGCTGAGTGACGCGGGCGGGATTTCGGCGCGAAAAATGTTCGGGGAGTACGGGATCTATCGCCACGGGAAGATCGTGGCGCTGGCGTGCGACAACCAGCTCTTCGTGAAGCCGACGCCGGCGGGCGAAGCGGTGCTTGGCACGCCCACTTGGGGAGCG
>DATCGU010000057.1:0-5409 GCA_036508735.1 Gemmatimonadaceae bacterium | reverse complement strand
GAGGAAGCCGGCGACGACCAAGCCGACCAAACCAGGAAGATCGACGAAACCGGCCAAGCCGGCCAAACCTGCCAAACCTGCCAAACCGGCGCGACCAGCGAAACCGGCGAAACCAGCGAAACCAGCGAAACCGGCGAAACCGGCCAGACCAGGCACGGTCTCCGCTGCAGGGCCGGCAATACTGCCTGAGGCATGGCCAGCCAACAGTTTCGCGGTGAAGATGCCAAAGGCCGGCGTGATTCCCGAGAGCGCCGGCAGGACCCCCTACGACATGATCTATGTCGGCGCGCCTCTCGGCGCGCATGTCTCGACCGCAGGCGGCGTGGCCAATGCCCCGTCGCGCGCCGTCGACATTGGCGCCATCGCCCTACAGATCTTCACCAAGCAGCCCAGCCAGTGGAAGGAGCGCCTGCTGGGCGATGCCGAGCTCCGGTCCTTCAAGACGGCACTCGCCGCCACCCCGGTCGGCTTTTCCGCGGCGCACGACAGTTATCTCATCAACCTGGCGTCGCCCGACGTGGCACTGCGCGCCAAGTCCATCGCGTCGTTCGAGTTCGAGATGCGACGGAGCAATGCGCTGGGCCTCGACGTCGTGGTGTCGCATCCCGGCAACTTCATGAACGAGCGCGCCAGTGGCATTGCGCGCAATGCCGACGCCATTGCCGAGGTGCTCGAGCGCGTGGCGGGCCCCACGCGGCTGCTGATGGAACTCACCGCCGGCCAGGGCACCGTCATCGGCTCGACCTTCGAGGAGATGGCCGAATTGCTCGGCCGTCTCCCCGCCGCGCTGCAGGAACGCGTCGGCGTCTGCTTCGACACCGCGCACGTCTATGCGGCCGGGTACGACCTGGCCAACGACTTCGACGGCGTGATGACGCGCTTCGACGACGTGCTGGGCTTTCACCGGCTGCGACTGCTGCACCTCAACGACTCCAAGTTTCATCTCGGCTCAAGGAAGGATCGCCACGAGTTGATCGGGATGGGGGCCATCGGCGAGGGGGCATTCCGGCGGATCATGACGGACCAGCGGTTTGCCGCTGTCCCCAAGGTCCTCGAGACCCCCAAGGGCGACGACATGATCACGAATGACCGGCGGATGCTGCGCAAGCTGCGGGGCTTTTCCGGAGGCAAGTAGGGGCGTGGGTTTCTCACGACCCTCCGCCGTCGCGCTGCTGCTCGTCGTCGCCTGTTCCGAGGCGGCGGCTCCCCGCGTGGATGCGCCGGCCTACGACCCCACGCAGTTGTGGGGCGTGCTGTACCGCTGGCCAACCCGCCAGACCATCGCGGTCTACACCGATCCGACGGCGGTGCCAAGCGGCACCAATCTCGGCGCCGTCACGGCGGCCGCCATGACAGCGTGGAAGCAGGCGCTCGGCGGCAGCGAGTTCTCGTTTCGCGCGACGACGTCGGCGGCTGACGCCGACGTCATCATTCACGTCAGTTCCGCGCCGCGCATGGTGGGACTCGCCGGATGCGCCGAGCCGCCGGCCTTTGCCAGCGGCGTCACCTTCTTCTGCCCGGCCTCCGACAGCGCGCTGACACTCCCGCTGGCCGGCGGTGCGACGGGACGCGTCAAGGTGGACATCAGCATCAACCCCGACGCCACGAGCGCGGCCAACCCTTTGGCGGCACTCGTGACGCACGAACTCGGCCATGCGATAGGCATTGGTGGCCACAGTCCCGCGCCCCTCGACGTCATGTACGCATCGCCCTCGGCGAGCACCCCGAGCATGCGCGACATCACGACACTGCGGTGGATGGTACGGCAGAAGGTCGAACTGCGGCTATAGCCGGGTTTTTCGGTCTGTATTCGGCAAACGTTCCGGCCGCTCGTCACGTTTTCTAGTATCTTCTCGCCTCCAACTTTTCCCAACAAACCCATAATGAAACGCGAAGACGCGCTCGAGTATCATTCCCGCGGCCGCCCAGGAAAGATTGCCGTCGTCCCGACGAAACCGCTCAACAACTCGCGCGACCTTTCGCTCGCCTACTCCCCCGGCGTCGCCGTGCCGTGCCTCGAGATCCAGGCGACCCCCGAAGATTCCTACAAGTACACGGCACGCGGCAACCTCGTGGCTGTCGTCTCGAACGGCACGGCCGTGCTCGGCCTCGGCAACATCGGGGCCCTGGCCGGCAAGCCGGTGATGGAGGGAAAGGGCAACCTCTTCAAGCAGTTCGCCGACATCGACGTTTTCGACCTCGAAGTCGATTCCGAGGATCCCGAGGACGTCATCAGGTTCTGCCAGTTGCTCGAGCCCACGGTGGGTGGCATCAACCTCGAGGACATCAAGGCGCCGGAGTGCTTCTACATCGAGGAGCGGCTCAAGGCGACCATGAAGATCCCGGTCTTCCATGACGACCAGCACGGCACGGCCATCATTTCGGGTGCCGCCCTGCTCAACGCCTGCGAAATCGTCGGCAAGAAGCTGGAGGACATCAAGGTCGTCTTCAGCGGCGCCGGTGCGGCCGCAATCTCCACGGCCGAGCATTACGTGCGGCTTGGCGTGCGGCGCGAGAACATCACGCTTTGTGATCGCAAGGGCGTCATCTACGCCGGACGCGACGGCAAGATGGAGTCGCACAAGGAGAAGTTCGCGCACGCCACGGGCATGCGCACGCTCGCCGAGGCGATGGTTGGAGCGGATGTCTTCGTCGGCCTCTCGGCCGCCGGCGCGGTGACGGGCGATATGGTGAGGACGATGCGCGCGAAGCCGATCGTCTTCGCGCTCGCCAACCCGGTACCCGAGATCCTGCCGCACGAGGTGCGCGCCGCGGTTCCCGACGCCATCACGGCCACTGGACGCAGCGACTACCCCAACCAGATCAACAACGTCCTCTGCTTCCCGTTCATCTTCCGCGGCGCGCTCGACGTGCGTGCCACCCAGATCACCGAAGGGATGAAGATGGCCGCCACCAGGGCGCTTGCCGACCTGGCGAAGGAGAGCGTCCCCGAGTCGCTGGCAGCGCTCTACGGACTGTCCAGGGTGCAGTTCGGCCCGGAATACCTGATTCCGTTCCCGTTCGACCCGCGGGTCCTGCTGCGGGTGGCGCCGGCCGTGGCGTGGGCCGCAGTAGCCGGCGGCGTGGCCAACGACTTCATCGACCTCGACTCCTACCGCGAACAGCTCGAGGGACGCCAGGGGCAGGCGCGCGGCATGATGCGTGGCCTCGCCATGCGGGCGCACCGCGATCCGAAGCGGGTCGTCTTTCCCGAGGGCGAGGACCCGAAGGTCATTCGCGCGGCGCACATCCTCGCTGAGGAGGGCACGGCCCTTCCCATCCTGATCGGTCGCTCCGCGCAGATGAATGATGCGCTCCAGGCACTGGGCCTCGAGCTCAACGGGATCACGATCATCGATCCCAACACGTCGCCCGACCGCGACCGGTACGCCGAGGCCTTCTGGCTGCGGCGCCAGCGCAAGGGGTTGTCGCGCTCCGAGGCGCAGTCGCTGATGACGCGTGGCATCTACTTCGGCTGCCAGATGGTGGCCAGCGGCGACGCCGATGCGGTGGTCGCCGGCCTCAACAAGCACTATCCCGAGACCATTCGCCCGGCCCTCGAGGTCGTGGGTGCCGATCCCAAAATCGGCCTCGTCGCCGGCCTGTACATGCTGGTGCTCGACAACCGGGTGGTCTTCTTTGGCGACACGACGGTCAACATCGATCCCACGTCAGAGCAGTTGGCGAGCATCGGCCAGTCGGCGGCGCGTCTCGTGCGCACGTTCGGCCTCGAGCCACGCGTCGCCATGCTGTCATTCTCCAACTTCGGCTCGGTCAAGCACCCCGAAGCGGCCAAGGTGGCCGAGGCGGTGCGCCTGCTCCGGACCAAGGATGCGTCGCTCGTCGTGGACGGCGAGATGCAGGCCGACACCGCGTTCGACGAAGCGACGCTCGCCCTGCGCTATCCCTTCTGCACGCTCAAGCAGGCGGCGAACGTGCTCATCTTCCCGAACCTGAGCGCCGGCAACATCGCCTACAAGCTGCTGGCACGACTTGGTGGCGCTACGGCCATCGGGCCAATCCTCGTCGGCATGAACCACCCCGTGCACGTGCTGGAGCAGGGGGCGGATACGCAGGAAATCGTCAACATGGCGGCCGTCGCCGTCATCGACGCGCAGGAACGCGTCCGCTGATCCAGGATGCGGGCCGGTGCCCCGTGCTTCCAACTGACTGAGGTTCTGCAATGCCTGACACGCCACTCCGCGTAGTCGACGCTGCACGCGAAGGCGGCGCTCGCAGTCTTGCCGGCCAGGATCTTGACCCGGCCGGCACGGTGCACTGGAACCTCGTTGCCCCCGAACTCATCGAGGCGGCGACCCGCCGCGGCGAAGGCCGCCTGGCCGACATGGGTCCGTTCGTCGCCGTCACGACGCCGCACACCGGACGCTCACCCAATGACAAGTTCGTCGTCCGGGAGCCGGGGACCGAGGGTGACGTGGACTGGGGCAAGGTCAACCAGCCCCTCGCGCCCGAACACTTTGCGTCGCTCCTCGGCGACGTGAAGACGTACCTGAACGCGCTCCCCGACCTCTTCGTGCAGGACCTCTATTGCGGGGCCGACTCCAACTACCGCCTGAGCGTCCGCTACGTCCTCCCCAATGCGTGGCACGCGGCATTCGTCCGCAACATGTTCATTCGCCCGGGCTCCGAGGACCTTGCCGGCTTCGCGCCGAACTTCACAGTCTACCACGCTCCGGAGTTCCAGGCCGACCCGGCACGGCACGGCACGCGCACCGGCACCTTCATCGTGCTCAACCTCGCGTCGCGCATCATCCTCATTGGCGGCACGCGCTACGCGGGGGAGCTCAAGAAGGCCATGTTCACGGTGATGAACTACCTGCTCCCCAGGGCCGGTGTGCTCTCCATGCACTGCTCGGCCAACGTCGGCAAGGCGGGCGACACGGCACTTTTCTTCGGCCTCTCCGGCACCGGCAAGACGACGCTGTCGGCCGACCCCGAACGCGGGCTCATTGGCGACGACGAGCACGGCTGGAGCAGCGATGGCACGTTCAATTTCGAGGGCGGATGCTACGCCAAGGTCATCAACCTCTCGGCGGAGGGCGAGCCCGACATCTACCAGACGACGCAGATGTTCGGCACGATCCTCGAGAACGTCGTGCTCTCGCCCAGCGACCGGAAGGTGGAGTTCGAGAACCAGAGCATCACCGAGAACACGCGCGCGTCGTACCCACTGCCGTACATCCGCAACCACGTGCCGAGTGGACGCGGCGGGCACCCTGAGGTCAAGTTTGTAGTGCAACACTGAGTGTCACGGGACATAGCACTCCTCCGGGGTTCGGTAGCCGAGGCGCTTGCGCGGTCGGCGGTTCAACTTGGTCGCGATGCGATTGCAGTCAGGCTGCGTGAGATGTGCCATGCTGGCGCGCTTCGGCAGGTACTGTCGGATGA
>DATCGU010000056.1:0-17593 GCA_036508735.1 Gemmatimonadaceae bacterium | reverse complement strand
CTAGGTGCTAGGTGCTAGATCTAGCACCTAGCTTCTAGCGCCTAGCACCTGACTACACCTTCCTCCCCGCCACGCCCCGCACCACGCCCTCGACGCAGCGTGCGGCATCGAAGTACTCCACAGCCACGGACTGCAGGTCGGCGGCGGTGACCGCACGCACGCGGGCTTCGAACTCGGAAAGGTCCTCGAGTGCACCGAACAGCCACGCGTCGGCAATGTCGCCCATCACCGCGCCGCCCCCTTCCTGGCGGATGGCCCAGCTTCCCAGCGCGTAGGTGCGTGCCCGGTGCAGTTCGTCCTTCGTCACCGGCGCTTCGCGCAGCTTCTCGATCTCCGCGAGCAGGCCGCACCGCGCCTGCTCCTCCTTCTCGGGAGACGTGGCAATGTAAACCACGAATTGTCCGGCCAGCGGCCGCACCACGGGAGTGGCGATGACGGTATAGGCCAGCGACTGGCGGTCGCGCAGCTCCTCGAAGAAACGGCCGCCCAGCCCGCTGGCCACGCCGGCGAGGAGCGCCGAAGCGATGCGACGCACGTCGCCGCGAGCCGGACCGGGGTAGGCGAACGCGAGCGCCGTCTGCGCCTTGTCGCGCTGTTCGGCGTTCACCGCGCCCACCGAGGGCCACGCGGGAATTTCCACGGACCGGCGCGGCGCGGGCGTGAGCGCGCCAAGAGCGCCGGCCGCCATCGCCGCCAGGGCGTCGGGGTCCGCATCACCGACGAGGACGACGACCTGCTCACCGGTCAGCACCACCTCACGATGCCAGGCGCTCAGGTCGGCGGAGCGCAGGGCGCCGAGGGTAAGCTCGGTGCCGATCGACGAGCGGGCGTACGGATGCGCCCCCCACGCCGCCTGCGCGGCGAGGTGAATGGGGTACTGGTACATGTCGTCGCGCATCTGCGCGAGTTGCGCGAGCGCAACAGTGCGTTCGCTCGCCAGCGCATCGTCGGGCATCGTCGGCGCCTGCACGACGTCGGCGAGGAGAGCGAGGGCGCCCTCCAGTTCGGCCACCGGCACCGAGAGCGTCCATTGCATCGTCTCGGCGCCCGAGCTGGCTCCGAGCGAGGCCCCGAGGCGCTCGCCCTCCTCGGCAATACGCGCGGCGTCGCGCGCTGCCGTTCCCTTGAGCGACGTGCGCGTCATGAGCGTCGACACGCCGAGCAGCGACGCCGGCTCCACCACGGCCCCCGCGCGCACGAAGACGCCGGCGTAGGCGATGGGCGACCGTGGCGTTCGCCGCACGAGCACCGGTACGCCCGAGGCCGTGCGATAGACGCGGACGCCGGCCACTTCACGCTCCATGCGTGCGTACCCAAGCGTGAGCGACGCCGGCGGAAAGGCAGCGCTCGGCGAGAGCGCGGCCGGCGACGCTTCATCGAGCGAGGCGCGCAGTGACGCCGCGCTCCCGCTTATGACCGGCGATCCGTCGGGGCGGTATATGACGACCGCCGCGGCATCGGGATCGAGCAGACGCTGCGCCGTTTCCGCCACGTCCGCGGGCGTCACCGACTGCATGGCGTCGAAATACGTGCTCGCCTTGCGCCAGTCGCCGAGGGCCTCCCACGAGGCCAGGAGGTTGGCGCGACCTTCCGCCGTCTCGAGACGGCGCAGCCACTGTGCGTCGTGCACGCGCCGGAGGCGTTCGAGCTCCGCGGCGGTCACGTCGCCGGCGCGCACGCGCTCGAGCTGGTGCCACGCGGCCGCCGCGCCGTCGAGCACACGCTCGGGACGCGCGGTGGCGTGCACCACGAAGACGCCCAGGTCGACCGGCGTGTACTGGTAGGCCGAGATGCTCGACGCCAGCTGCCGTTCGCGCACCGCGCGGTAGAGGCGCGACGAGCGGCCGGCGGAGAGCGCACTCGCAATGACATCGAGGCGCGGCGCGTCGGGGCTGTCGAGCGGCGGCGTGCGCCACCCGATGGCGACCTCGGCCTGCGCAATGTCGCCGCTCCACTCGCGCAGGCGAAAGTCGCGGCGCGGCGGCTCGTTCGGGCCACGGTTGCGCACGACGGGCACGTCGGGCAGGGCCCCGTAGAGCCGCTCGGCACGGCGGAGCGCGTCGTCCACGTCCACGTCGCCGGCGATGGCGAGCACCGTGTTGCCCGGCTGGTAGTACGCGCGGTAGAAGTCGTCCACGTGTTCGCGCGCCAGCTCGCGCAGCCCGGCTTCGCGGCCGATGCGCCAGCGGCGCATGCGGTGATGGTCGTGCAGCAATTCGAAGAGCGTCTCGCTGGCCACGGCATGCGCGCTGTCGGCCTTTCGCTTGGCCTCCTCGACGATCACCTCGATCTCGCGCGACAGCTCGCCGACATCGATGACCGAGTTGGCGTAGGCGTCGGCCTGGATCGCCAGCCCGGCGGCGAAGCCCGACGCCGGGAGCACCGTGTGGTAACTGGTGTGGTCGTAGATGGTGCCGGCGTTCAGGTAGCCGCCCTGCGCCTTGGTCTCCTTGGCGATGACGCCCACGCCGCGCGAGGACGTCCCCTTGAAGTACATGTGTTCGAGCACGTGGGAGACGCCCACGACATCGTCGGGTTCGTCGAAATAGCCGGCTTTCACCCACGTGACGATGGCAACCACGGGCACGCGGTCGTCGGGGGCAACCAGGATCGTCAGGCCATTGGCGAGGCGGTGCCGATGCACACGCTCCGGCGCGAGCACTGAGTCGAGGAGGCGGGATCTGCTCATCGGGCCAGTGGCAGGCGTCGCAGCGCAAGGAGGCCGAGCACCAGGCAGGCGCCGCCGTAGCCAAGCACGTGCCACGCGTCGGCCGCGGGCCACGCCTGGCCCGAGTACAGGGCGTCGCGCACCGAGTCGAGGCGATGGGTCGGCGGGAGCACGCGCACTGCAGTGTGCAGCCAGTGTCCGGCCTTCATGGCCGGCTCGAGCTGGCGCGATAACAGCGTCAACATCCAGATGAGGATGAAGAGCAAGCCGTCCAGGTAAGTAAGGGTGCTGAGCAGGAAGAACAGGCTGCCCAGCAGGGCAAAGGTCAGCGCGCAGGCTACGGCCACGCCAAGCACGGGTTGCGGGGCCGCGTACCATCCGATGGCCGCCGCCACCAGGGCGGCGCCGGCAGTGGCGAGTGCCGCGTGGATGACGTACGCCGAGAGGTAGTATCCCGGCACCGGCACCGGCTTGGAGAACAGGATGCGGAAGAAGCCCTTCTGCCGATCCTTCGCCACGATGCCATTCGTCCCCATGAGCACGGCAAGCGGGATGAACACCGACATCGCCTGCCTGAGCATCATGGCGGAAAAGCGGACGCCGTCGCCGTTGGTATAGAAGTCCGGGTGGCCCGACGCCATGTTCTTCATGCTGTAGAACCCGGCCACGGTGAGCAGCGTCGTCAGCCCGAGCGGCAGCGCAAGCCGCTGCCAGAGTGCATCGACGGCCTGCCACCGCGCATACGCCATCCACCGCAGGGAACGCGTGGTCATCGGCGCACCGCCTCGCGAAACTGGTACTCGAGCGACGACTCGTGCGGCGCCACGGCGACGACGCGTGCCCCCGCGCCGATGGCGGCGCCCAGCGCGCGGTTCAGCGCATCGAGATCCAGGGCGCGCACCAACCAACTGCCGTCAGGAAGCGGCTGGCACGACGGAAAGTGGGCAGCCAGCTGGTCTGCACCAGCCGTCAGCCGCACCACCCACGCGGTCGCCGCCACTTCGGCGTCGGCGATATTGACCACGCGCTGCATGCGGCCGTGGTCGATGATGACCACGCGGTCGCACAGGCGCTCGAGTTCGTCGAGGTTGTGCGAGGCGATGAAGATGGCGCGGCCGGGGCGGCGCAGTTCGCCGACGATGTCCTGGAAATGGTTGGCCCAGAGGGGATCGAGGCCGTGCGTCGGTTCGTCGAACACCATCACGTCGTTGTCGCACAGCAGGGCCTGCGCCAGGCCGAGGCGCTGGAAGTTCCCTTTGGAGAGCGCCTTGATGCTCTTGCGACGGTGTTCGTCCAGCCCCAGCCGCTCGACGCCACGGACCACAGCGCGTTCGAGGTCGGCGGCCGGCACGCCGGCGAGGATGCCGAGCCGGCGCAACGCATTGTCGGCTCGCCAGTAGGTGGGGAGCGCCATCAGTTCCGGCAGGTAACCGACGCCAAGGCGCTCCACGAAGGTGCGCGGCTCGAGCCCGGCGATGCTGATCTCGCCGTCGGTCGGCGCGAGAAAACCGAGGAGCATCGCGATGAGCGTGGTCTTGCCCGCACCATTGGGGCCGGCGATGCCGACGACTTCACCGGCGCCTATGTCCAGCGAGAAGTCGTCGACGGCACGCACCGACTTGCCGAGCCACGGCCGGTAGGTGCGCCCGACACCGCGGAACGAGATCAGCGGCGTCACGAGGGGGGCAGGCGTTGTCAGTGCAGGATACGGAGCAGGCCGGCATCCGCGCTGCCGCGCAGGAAACTCTCGGCGTCGACCGTGGAAATCAGCACGCCGGTCAGGGCGAAGCCGCGCCGCGCCTCGCTCTGCATGAACTCCACCACCGTGCGGCCGGCCGACGGCGTACTGGCGTCAAGCAGCTGCCGCACGATCTCGTCCCAGGTGCCTTCGTAGTCGCGCCCGTCAGCGAACACCACGCGATGCGACGCCGTCGCCGCCCGGTCGTCGGTGAGCCGGCCGAGGAGAGAACCGAAAAGCTCCAGCTGGTCGCGCGCCTCGCGCTCGCTCTCCTCATTGAACCGCATCTCGAGTGTCTCGAGCAACTCGTCGGTGGCGTCGAGGCTGGGCGCGAGTTCCGTCAGGCGCGCCTCCCACGGCTCGAACGACGGATCGCCGTCGGCGAGGCGCAGGTGGGACTTGCGCAGTTCCATCAGGCGCCAGATGCCCAGTTCGTCCCAGTGGTCGTCCGGCTCGGTCTGGTCGAGCTGGTAGAGGGCGGCTTCGTAGTCGCCGCGATCGTAGAGCAGGTTGCCCAGGTAGATGCGCGCCTCCGCGAAGTCGTCGTCAATCTTCAGCGCGCGCCGCAGCGTCTCCATCGCATCGCCGTCACGGCCCAGCCGATGCTGGGCGTAGCCGACGAGCGCCACCGCCTCGGCGTTGTCGGGTGCCTGGCGCACGGCCACCTCGAAGTACTCGATCGCCTCTTCCATCTGGTTCTCGCGGAAGAGGGCGCGCCCCACCTGCATCATGAGTTCGATGTCATCGTCGTAGCCCAGCGCACGGATGAGCGAGAACGACTTCTTGGCCGCGTCCACCTGGCCGAACTTCATCAGGGTCTCGCCCAGGCCGGCGAGGCCGTCCTCGTGTTCGTGGTCGAGCACGAGCGCCTCCTCGAAGCTGCGTCGTGCCCACGCGAACTCGTCGCGCGCCAGGCGGGCATAGCCGATGCCGACGTGCAACTCCACGGCGTTGGGGTACAACGCCAGCCCCTCGCTCAGGATGGCCAGCGCCCCGTCGAAATTGCCGTCGTCGTACAGCTGGTGCGCCCGTTCGTCGTACTCTTCGGAACTCAGGAACGCTGAGGACATCGTTCGACTGACCTCCTGCGCCGTGTGAGGGTTAACTGCAAGGGTAACCTGCGCGAACGGTGGATTCAACGGGCGCCGCACCAACCGGGCGCTACCCGACCTCCCGGCAGGCGACGGCGATGCGGGCGGCGAGCGCGGCATTCGACTCGAGGAGCGCGAGGTTGGCCTGCAGTGATGCACCGGCCGTCTCGCGCTCGACGGCCGCCAGCAGGAACGGCGTGATGGCCGGCCCGACGATTCCCGCCGAGTCGGCGGTGCGCCCGGAACGCACGGGCGATCTCGGCAGGATCATCGGTGAACGCGGCGAGCCGCAGACCGGTACCGCGACTCAGGAAGCCGGGAAACTCGTCGGTGCCGAACCCGATGACGGCCACCCCGTAACTCTCGAGGCGTTCAAGCGTCGCGGGAAGGTCGAGAATGGACTTGGCGCCGGCGCAGACGGTGATGACCGGCGAGCGCGAGAGTTCAAGGAGGTCGGCCGACTCGTCGTACGCCGGTTCGCGATGCACGCCACCGATGCCGCCGGTGGCGACGACCTCGAGGCCGGCCACCGTGCAGAGTTCCAAGGTGGCCGCCACCGTGGTGGCGCCGTCCAGTCCGCGCGCGGCTGCCCAGCCCAGGTCGCGCGCCGACACCTTGATGACACCGTCGCGGCGCAGGAACCGTTCGAGGTCCTCGCCCTCGAGACCAATGGTCGCCTCGCCACGCACGAGCGCGACGACCGCCGGCACCGCACCGTGTGCCACGACCGCAAGGCGCATGCGATGGTCGGCCTCCCGGTTTGCCGGAATCGGCAGGCCCTGGGCCAGGACGGAGCTTTCGAGGGCGACGACGGCGCGATCGCGGCGCGCGACCGCGACGGCAGGGGACCAACGGACGGCACGTGGGAGGGCGTCCACACGGCAAGCATACACCGGCGCGCGCGCGCTGACAATTGCCCGGTCAATCAGAGCGCGAGAACGCGAGAGCGCGAGTATGGACAGCGAAAGCGGGGAGCGCCGATGGCTGCCCTCCGATCTTCTCGCGTTCTCGCGCTCTCGCGCTCTTGTGTTCTACTTCCACGCCTTCACGATCGCTTCCCCGATCTTCGCGATCACGGCATTCCCTTCGCTGTCCACCCAGTAGCGCTTGTCCGCGTTCTCCCTGGTGAGCACGCACGTCACGACGCGCGCCGGCAGGTAGAAGATGCCGCAGTCGGTGCGCGAGGTGTCGACGTCGCCGGTCTTGTGTGCCGCCCGCACGCCGTAGTTGAAGCGCATCAGCTTGGAGTCGTCCAAGTTGTGCCGGAGGATCCAGAGCATGGTGGAGTCGGCCACCGGGCTCACGGCCTTGCCCTGGGCGAGCAGCGTGAAGAGCTGCGCCATCTCGTTGGGCGTGGTGACGCCAAGCCCGTACTTGACCGAACTGTCGGGCGCGATGGATGAGATGCGCGTCATCGACCCCGAATGCACCTTGGTGTGCGGCAGCCCCAGCACCTCCATCTTCTGCCAGACGCGGCGGATCTTGATGCGGTCGAGAATGAGGTTGGTGGCCGTGTTGTCGCTCACCGTGCTCATCAGCCACGCGACGTCCCACAGCCGCAAGGTCAGCGGCGCGCGCAGGAACTGCAGGGTGCCCGCCCCGCCCACCTTGTCGATGTCGGTGAGTACCACCGGGTCCTCGAGTGTCAGCTGCTTCCTTTCGGCGAGGTCGAAGAGCGTGACAAGCACCGGCACCTTGATGAGCGACGCGGTGGAAAACGTCTCATCGCCGCGGCGTTCGAGGTGTTCGCCCGTCTCGAGGTTCGTGATGCTGTAGCCCACGATGCCACGGTGGGCGTCGGCGATGGCGTCAATCGAGCGACGCAGCGCGGTCGTGTCGGCGCGCGTCCTGCCCGCGGACGCTGCTGCCGCCGGCGCTGCGGCTACAGGCGCCGCGACACCCTGTGCGTGAACCCGCGCGCAGCCGCCGGCCAGCAATGCAGACACGACGATGACGGGAAGCGCGCGGCGCATCCAGCCCTCAGGCGTCATCGAACTCGTCGGCCTTGCGCGTGCCCACCAGGCTCCGCTCGCGTTCCTCGGGGTCGATGATCGCCAGCAGCTTGATGGTCTCGCCGGCCCAGCAGTCGAACGTCTTGCCGGTGCCTCGGAGTATCCTGATCTCATGGCCATCCTCGAACTTGAGGACGAGCTTGGGATACTCGGCGTTCACGTACTGTTTGCGCAGTTTCGGAGGGGGGGTAGGCATGCCGCGAAGGTACCGGCGCCCGGGGCGCGGCGCAACTCCCGCGGCCGCGGCCGCGGCCTAGGTGACCGTGCTCTCGCGCCCGACGAAGGCCTGCCACGCCCCGGTGCGCAGGATGTCGTCGATCTCACCCACCACGCGCTCGATCTCGTCGTCGCTCGTGTAGAAGTGCGGCGCCACCCGAATGCCGGCGCCGGGCCGGTAATCGATCACGACATCGCGCGCGAGGAGCGCGCGGGCAACCTCGGCGGCGTGCGGCGTGTCGAAGGCCACGGTGCCGCCGCGCCACGCCGCATCGCGCGAGGCCGAGACGGGGTAGCCGCGCGCATCGGCCAGCTCGATGAGCCGAGCGGTCTGGTGCACCGACTTGGCGCGCACCGCCCCGATTCCGGCGCGGCGCAGCAGGCGGGGACCCTCGAGGGCCGTGTAGAGCGCCGGCACCACCGGCGTGCCGCCCAGCCAGCGCCACGCGCCCGACGCGTAGTCCATCTGGTCGGCGAAGACAAAGGGGTGCGCGTGCGCCTGCCAGCCGGTGAGGGCGGGCGCATATCGCGCGCTCATCTCCGGCGACGACCACAGGAAGCAGCCGCCGGGACCGCCGCAGAGCCACTTGAGCACCCCGCCGCTCAGGAAGTCACACCCGATGGCCCGCACGTCCACCGGGATCACGCCGACCGCATGGTACGCATCGAGCGAGACCACGGCACCCACGGCGTGCGCGTGCGCACAGATGCGCTGCACGTCCAGGATGGAGGCGGAGCGAAAAAGCACGTGCGAGATGGCGACCAGCCGCGTGCGTTCGTCGATGGTGGCGCACAGCCGGTCGACATCGACGGTCACGCCGTCCTCGCCGGGAACCACCACGACGCGTGCACCCAGCCGGGGCGCCATCTGCTCGATGGCATAGCGCACGGACGGAAAGTCGAGCGCCGTCATGACGACGGCGTCGCGCGCCGGCGTGTAGTCGAGCGCCGTGAGCACCGACACCTGCGCGAGCGTCACGGTGGGCACCATCGCCACTTCCCCCGCACCCGCCCCCAAGAGCGGAGCGATCTCGTCCCCCACCTTCAAAGGCATCTCCCACCATCCATCGGCCCATGCCCGCACGCCGCGCTCCGCCCACGCATCCACGTATTCGGCGAGCCGCTCGGGCACGCCCCGCGGCATGGCCCCCAGCGAGTTGCTGACCAGGTAGCAGCAGCGCTCGAGAATGGGAAACTCGGCGCGGTAGGCGAGGAGCGGATCCACGACGACTACTTTCGGCGGAAGAAGAACAGCACGGTGGCCACCACCAGCACGAGGCCCACCGACCGCCATTCAGCGACCGTGATGCTCGTGAGGAGCCAGACGATCACGATGCAGGTGAGCACGTGCACCGTGGGACCCAGCGGAAGGTTGAAGGGCCTCGTTCCCTCGCTCCGCACGCCGCGCCGGCGCAGTTCCCACGCAGCCACCGCGCAGGCGAAGTACAGCAGGAGCGCCGAGAGGTTGGCGAGCACCGCCAGCACCTCGAACTCGTTGCGGATGGCCAGTGCGCAGACCACCACCGTCTGCAGCACGATCGCGAGCCACGGCGTGTGGAATACCGGATGGATGGCGGCCATCTGTTTCGGCAGGAATCCATCGCGCGCGAAGGCAAACAGCGCCCGCGGCACGGCGAGCGTCATGCCCGACATGTAGCCAAACGTCGAGACTGCTGCTCCAACGAGGAGCAGGAGGCGTCCCGGAGAGCCCATGAGCCGTTCGGCAACCGCGGCCAGCGGCGCGGCCTTGGCGGCGGCCAGCGCATCGACACCCAGGACACCCTGCGCCACCAGCTGGATGGCCAGGTACAACACCGTGACGCCAATCATCGCAATGGCGATGGCGCGCGGTACCGTGCGGGACGGATCCTTCATTTCCCCGCCCGGGACGAGCGCACTCTCGACGCCGGTGAACGCAAAGATCAGCACGATGGCCGTGCGGGAAAACGAACTGGCGGCGGGAAGGCTGGCCACGGCAAGGTGGGCGGGCGCGATGGCGAGCATGCCCACCGCCACGAGGACCAGCAACGGCAGGAGCTTGGCCACGCTGACGGCTGCGATGAGCCGGGTGCCCTGCTTGACGCCGCGCACGTTCACGCCGGCGAGAAAGGCGAACGTGACTACCAGCACGAGCGCCCGCGAGAGCGGAGCGCCGAGCGCCGGCACGAGCGTGCCGATGAAACCGGCATAGGCACTCGAGACCGAAGCCACGGCCGTGGTGCCAAGAAGCCACAGCAGCACCCCACTCATGAAGCCCGCGTAGGGCCCGAACACGAGCTCGACATAGGCGTACGGGCCGCCCGTCATGGAGACGCGGCTTCCCGCCTCGGCGAAGCAGAGCGCAATGAGACCCATCGCCACCGCGCAGATGACGTAGACGAACGGTGCGGACGGGCCGATGAGCTCCGCGACGGAGCCCGGCAGACGGAAGATGCCGCCACCCACCGTCGTATTGAAGATGGCGGCGGCAAGTCCCCAGACGCCGATGGCGCGGGTGAGTCCGCGTTCGGAGTTGGCGGCGGACGAGGTCGACGGGCCAGTGCTCATGGGGGCAACGGGGTAACGGTGGGAACGAAGATGGATTAATGTCGGTAAAGCTACCGTCCAGTGTGTACCCCTGCATCCCGTTCGAAGGAGTCAGCCCATGAAGCCGTCCGTTCTGGCCCTTGCCGTCGCGCTGGCGACAATCTCCCTCTCGTCTCCCGTACTCGCACAGGGCGTCCCGGCCGCTCCTGCCGTCGCCATCTCGGGTGCGCCGGTGCTCGCGCAACAGGCGGTGGGTGTCCGTCGCATGTCGGACGCGCCGTTGCCACTGAAGAACCCGGCGCCGTTCCGCGCCGACACCAGGCAGAATCGCACGCTGATGATCGTGGGCGGCGCGGGCATGCTGACCGGGCTGGTGATCGGTCACGACGCCGGCGTGCTGATCAGCGTCGGCGGCGCGGTGGTGTTCCTGTGGGGACTATACCAATACCTGCAGTAGATAGTCGATAGTCGATGGAGACTCCCACCTCCCGGGCCGCAGTGACCTTCCCCATCCGAACCGGCATTCCCCCGCGCGTGGCGCTCGTCCTCGGCGGCGGCGGACTGAAGGGCTTGGCCCACATCGGGGTGCTGCGCGCCCTCGAGGAGCGCGGGGTGCGCCCGGTACTGCTGGCCGGGACGAGCATTGGGGCGCTCATCGCCGCCGCGTACGTGCGCGGACAGACGGTCGATGAGATGGAGAAGCATGCGCTGAGCCTGCGGAAGGCCGACCTCTTCCGCGTCAACCACATGGGCATGCTGGTGAAGCGGATGCTGTCGCCAGCCCTCTACCTGGAGCAACCCCTGCAGGCGATCGTCGACAGCATGGTGCCTGACGGCACCTTTCGCGACCTCGCGGTGCCGCTGCTGGTGAACACCGTGGACCTCGAGCGCGGCTCCGGCATGGTGTGGGGCCTGCCCGGACTCATGGACGTGCGCGTCGCCGACGCCGTGTACGCGTCGTGCGCGCTGCCCGGCTTCTTCCCGCCACGCGTGGTGGGCGGGCGCACCTGCGTGGACGGCGGCGTGATGCACAACGTGCCGGCCCAGGCGGCATCGCGCGAGGTCGACGCGGTCATTGCCGTGGATGTCGGCAGTTCCAGCCTGACGGCATCGCGCCGCATCAAGGACAAGGGCTTTGCGTCCATCTACATGCGCTCGGCGCAAGTGATGATGCGGTCGCTGCAGCAACTGCAATTGAGTTCGTGGGGCGGTCCGCCGATGCTGCTGGTGCGGCCCCCGGTCTGGCAGTTCGGCTGGTTCAGCTTCGCCCACACTCGCACGATGATCGACGCCGGCTACGCGGCGGCCTGCGAGGCGCTGGATAACGTTGGGGAAACACTCTATTCGACGGGCGGCGTGTACCCTCGCCGGCACGTCGAGGTCTCGGTGGACCGCGAGAAGTGCATCGGGTGCGGGATTTGTGCCACACTGGCCCCCGACCTGATGCAGATGGGCCCCGACGGCAAGGCGAACGTGAAGGACGGGGAGCTCGAGTGGTCGCAAGCCGATGGTGCATTCGTGAACGAGTGCCCGACGCGGGCCATTTCGGTGATGGCCACCGAGCGCGACGGCCGGCGGCACCCGACGATGGAGTTCAAGATCGCCGGCGACTGACCGGGCGTTCCCGAATGGCCCCTCGCCCCGGCCGTGACTTTCCCGTATAATGAAGCAGCCTGGACGCCGCGTCGACACCCGGCGTTCAGTGGCTCCGGCCATCACCCCGCCCACATACCCTCTGCGGGCGACAAGCCAACAATCCGGCCATGGCAACCTCGAACAGCTTCGGAAGCCGCTCGACGCTCAGCGTCGACGGCAAGACGTACACCTACTATCGGCTGGATGCCGTGGCCGGCCTGCCCGGCAGCACGGCCCGGTCGCTCCCGTTCTCGCTCAAGGTTCTCCTGGAGAACCTGCTGCGCAACGAAGACGGCGCCTTCGTGAAGCAGGGCGACGTGGAGGCGCTGGCCAAGTGGAATGTGAAGGCGCCGGTGGACAAGGAGATCGCCTTCCGCACCAGCCGCGTCCTGCTGCAGGACTTCACCGGGGTGCCGTGCGTCGTGGACCTCGCCGCCATGCGCGACGCACTGGCCGAACTCGGCGGCGACGCCCGCAAGATCAACCCGCTGCAGCCGGTGGATCTCGTCATCGACCACTCGGTGCAGGTCGACGAGTACGGCACCGACGCGGCGTTCAACATCAACGTGGAGCTGGAGTACGAGCGCAACCACGAGCGGTACCAGTTCCTGCGCTGGGGCCAGACCGCGCTCAAGAACTTCCGCGCCGTCCCTCCGGGCACCGGCATCTGCCACCAGGTGAACCTGGAGTACCTGGGCCAGGTGGTCTTCGTGAACCAGGGGTCGGGCGAGGCCTACTGCGACTCGCTGGTGGGCACCGACTCGCACACGACGATGATCAACGGACTCGGCGTGCTCGGGTGGGGCGTCGGCGGCATCGAGGCCGAGGCGGCGATGCTCGGCCAGCCGGTGTCGATGCTCATTCCCGAGGTGATCGGCTTCAAGCTCCATGGGAGGCTGCCCGCCGGTGCGACGGCGACGGATCTCGTGCTCACGTGCACCGAGATGCTCCGCAAGAAGAAGGTCGTCGGCAAGTTCGTCGAGTACTTCGGCGACGGCCTGTCGGCACTGGCGCTGGCCGATCGCGCGACGATCGCCAACATGGCGCCCGAATACGGCGCGACGATGGGCTTCTTCCCGGTGGACGAGGAGACGCTTAAGTACCTGCGCCTTTCGGGGCGCGACGAGCACCACGTGAAGCTGGTGGAAGCGTACTGCAAGGCGCAGGGGCTGTTCCGCGAGGCGGGCATGCCCGATCCGGTGTACACCGACACGCTCGAACTCGACCTGTCGACGGTAGTGCCGTCGCTCGCGGGCCCCAAGCGTCCGCAGGATCGCATTCCCCTGACCGGCGTGAAGGCCAGCTACCAGGCGTCGCTCAAGGCGCAGCTCGCCACGCAGGACACGGCCAAGGACGCGATGAAGCCGGCGGCGGTGGCGGTGATGGAGGGTGAAGGTCCCGTTCACCAGGCCAGCGTCACCTGCAAGCACCGCGGCGAGACCTTCGACCTCACGCACGGCGCGGTCGTCATCGCCGCCATCACCAGTTGCACCAACACGTCGAACCCGAGCGTCATGCTCATGGCCGGCCTCGTGGCGCAGAAGGCCGTGGCCCGCGGCCTGAAGAGCAAGCCGTGGGTGAAGACGTCGATGGCGCCCGGCTCCAAGGTTGCCAAGAACTACTTCGACAAGGCCGGCGTGCAGCCCGCGCTCGACGCGCTGGGCTTTCAGATCGTCGGCTTCGGCTGCACGACGTGCATCGGCAACTCCGGTCCGCTGCCCGAAGTCATCAGCAAGGCGATTGATGACGGCCAGCTGACCGTGGCCGCGGTGCTCAGCGGCAATCGCAACTTCGAGGGGCGCGTGAACCCGCAGACGCGCTTCAACTACCTCGCCTCGCCACCGCTGGTGGTGGCCTACGCGCTGGCCGGCCGCATGGACATCGATTTCGAGAAAGAGGCACTGGGCACAGGCACAGACGGGCAGCCCGTCTTCCTGCGCGACGTCTGGCCCTCGCCGAAGGAAGTCGAGGACATCGTGCTCTCGAGCGTGAAGCGCGAGTACTTCGTGAAGCAGTACGCCGACGTCTTCGGCGGCGACGCCCAGTGGCGCGCCATCGAAGTACCGACGGGTGATCGCTACACCTGGGACGACAAGTCGACCTACGTGAAGCACCCGCCGTACTTCGAGGGCATGACGATGACGCCGCCGGGGGTGCTGCCGATCAGCGGCGCCCGCGTGCTCGGCATGTTCGCCGATTCCATCACCACCGACCACATCTCGCCGGCGGGGTCGATCGCCGAGAAGTCGCCGGCCGGCGTCTGGCTCAAGGCGCTGGGCGTCGCCAAGAAGGACTTCAACTCGTACGGAGCACGACGCGGCAATCATGAGGTCATGATGCGCGGCACGTTCGCCAACATCCGCCTCAAGAACGAGCTGACGCCCGGCATGGAAGGGTGGTGGACGCGCGTGGCACCGGACGCCGAACCCTCGAGCTTCTTCGACGCAAGCGAGGCGTACCGAACAGCGGGTACGCCGCTGGTGATCATTGCCGGCAAGGAGTACGGCACCGGGTCGTCGCGCGACTGGGCGGCCAAGGGGACCATGCTGCTCGGCGTACGCGCGGTGATCGCCGAGAGCTTCGAGCGTATCCATCGGTCGAACCTTGTGGGGATGGGCGTCATTCCCTGCGAGTTCGTGAACGGCGAGACCCGGCAGTCGTTGGGACTCACGGGCTTCGAGACGATCAGCATCGAGGGGATGAACGACACGATGACGCCGCGCTCGGCACTGACGGTGAAGGCCGTGGGCGCCGACGGCGCGGCGAAGCGCTTCCAGGTGCGCAGCCGGATTGACACGCCGGAAGAGATGAACTACTACAAGCACGGCGGGATATTGCCGTATGTACTTCGGAATTTGGCGAAGTAGAGAGCGCGAGAACGCGAGAACGCGAGAGCGCTCCTGCGCTCTCGCGTTCTCTGTCGTATCCTTCCGCCCGTGTCCGAGATCGTCCTCATCGTCAATCCCGCCTCAGGCCGCGGCGCCGGCGCGCGGCTCCTGCCGCGCCTGCGCGAACTGTTCGCGGCGCACGGCATCACCGACCTCCGCACCACCGCGGCGGCCGGCGACGAGACGCGCGTCGTGCAGGAGGCGGTGCGCGACGGCGCGCAGACCATCGCGGTGGCCGGCGGCGACGGCACCTGGGGCAAGTGCGCGGTGGCCCTCGCCCGGCTCGGCTCGCCCGCCCGGATGGCCTTCCTCGCCAATGGCACGGGCAACGACTTCGCGAAGAACCTGCCGGCGCCCGCCGCCGACCACGCGGCGATGGCCGCCCTCATCGCGCACGGAGCGCATGAGCAGCGGGTGGACCTCGGCAGCGTGGACGAGCAGTGGTTCCTGAACGTGGCCGGCTTCGGCTTCGACGTCGCCGTGCTCATCGACACGCAGCGAAAGTCATGGCTGCGCGGCAATGCCGTCTACATCACCGCCGCGCTCAAGCACCTGGCGCGCTACGGGGGTTTCGAAATGCAGGCCGACGTGCTGGGCGACACGGCGCCACGACGCCGCATGATGCTCGTCATCTCCAACGGCCTCAACTTCGGCGGCGCATTCCGCATAGCGCCGACCGCCCGGGTGGACGATGGCCTGCTGGATTTCATCTCCATCGGCGACGTGCACCGGCTGCTGCGCATTCCGCTCTTTGCCAGCGCGTTGCGCGGCGCCCACCTGCGGCATCCCAAGGTGGCGGCCGTGCGCGCGGCCAAGGCCACGCTGCGGTTCGCGACCCCCCCGTCGTTCGAGCTCGACGGGGAACTGCACCACGCCACGGCCAGCACGGTGATCATTCACAGCGTGCCCGGCGCCCTCCGCGTGCTCGTCGGCTAGGACAGCTCGGGACGCGACGGCGTCGTCATGACGGCGTCGTCATGACGGTGTGAGCTTGCGGAGGGCGGCGCGGGCGCGTTCGCGCTCCCCCCAACTTGGTACCATCTCACGCCCCGATGCGATGCACTTGGAGTCCGGCGGTGCGAAGGCCGGGGGACCCATGGGCGACCAGGCGGTCACGCACTTCATCACGGCCTCTCCATCCTCGGGCGTCCACCCAACGGCAGCTCCGGCCACCGACGGTGCCGATGCGGGAGGGCGCGGGGACGCGGCACCCGGCCGCTCGAGCGCCGGACCAGCCAACGAGAGCGCCTGCAACTCGGCGGCAGCGGCCCGCACCAGGTGACCCGTGCGCACCTTCGCCGTGGCTGAGTGGACCTCACCCCGGTAAAGCGCGTGAACGGCGATCTCCACATCCCGCGCCAGCTTGTCGAGCACCTGGTCAATGTCCTTCGCCATCAGCCCTCCTACCGGCCTGCGGTCTGGCAACAGAATTGCCGAATTGCTGTTTCGTGGGTACATAAGAAAGTCATCCATTCCTTTCTCCTGCACCAGAGGTTCTCTTTCGATGGTACTCCGCATCGTCACACTCACCGTCGCCACGGTCGCCCTGCTCGGGCTCGCCTCGTCGCACGCGTGGGCGCAGGGCGGTGACGGCCCCCAGGTCGGCGACATGGCACCCGATTTCTCCCTCCCCGGCGCGTCCAAGGCCGGCGTCCGGGAAAAGGCGCTTCGTCTCTCCGACTTTCGCGGGCAAGTCGTCGTGATCTCGTTCTTTCCCAAGGCACGGACCAAGGGCTGAACGGTGCAACATGAGGCGTACCGGGATCAGTACGCCACGATCTTCAACGACGGCAAGGGTGTCGTCGACATCTCCATCAGCTCCGACAACATCAACGAGCTGGCGTCGTGGGCCAAGGACGAGAACTTTCCGGTGCTGTTCGCCAGCGACACGACGGGCGAGGTCGCCGAGAAGTACGCGACCACCGGCTCGGGCATCGGGCCGATGAAGAAGTTCTTCAAGCGGGTGGTCTTCGTGGTGGGCAAGGACGGTCGTATTGCGCACGTCATGCGCCCGTTCTCGGCGCTGTCGCAGGACGCCTACGCGCAGCTCGACTCGGTCATCGACCGGGTGTCCAAGACGGGGAAGTAGCCGGTTTTCGGTCAGTTGCCGGCATGGTGACGCATCAAGTGACCGTCACAAGCGGGGGCGGCGGGCGCAAAGGCGCTCGCCGCCCTTGCCGTTTGCCGCTCCGTCGCCGTTGTGACGGCCATCTGACGCCGAGGAGCATCTTGGCGCGCACCAGCCGCCTGCGCGTCTCGAAGCCGGGGCGGCACCTTTTCCGAACCCCGCCCTAAGCTGCATGCCTCCCAACACCACTTCTTCGTTCGCAACGCCCGCCCGAGTTGGCGCGACCACCGTTCGCGACCTCTTTGCGGCATCGCTCATCGCCGCCGACCCCACGTCGTTCACGGCGCGCGCCGTCCGGCTGCGACTCGCCGCCGACCGCAAGGTGTCGCAGCCATCGTGGATCCTTGCCCTCGGCAAGGCCGCCACGACGATGGCCCGCGCCGCCGTCCACGAGATGCAGGGACACGGCACGCCCATCGTCGGCGGCCTGATCGTCGCCCAGGCGGTGGGGGACGTGCCACACTCCGCACTCGTTGGCATCGCCGGCGACCACCCGCATCCGGGCAAGGGCTCGGCGCTGGCTTCGGCCGCGCTCAGCGACCTGTGCGCTCGCGTGCACAGCGGCGACACGGTCTTCGTGCTCCTCTCGGGCGGCGCCTCCAGCCTGATCGGCGCTCCTGCGGAGGGCGTCGATGCCAGACACCTTGCCGCGCTCTCCCGCACATTGCTGCAGTCGGGGCTCGACATCGGC
>DATCGU010000055.1:0-9167 GCA_036508735.1 Gemmatimonadaceae bacterium | reverse complement strand
CACCGCCCGTCGTCGACCGCGCCTCGTGCTCGACGCCCGGCGCGAGGATGAGCACATCGCCGGTCGTCAGCGGATAGTCACGGCCGAGAACCCTGAACGTCACCTCGCCCTCGAGTTGATGGATCGTCACATGTGCGTCCGTGCTGTGCGTCGGCAGCGCGCCACCAGCGGCAATGCCCATGATGGTCAGGCGGAGCGGCCCCTCCTTCACGAGGGTCCGCGCCGTGCGACCATGCTTGGCGAGAAGACCCGGATCCAGCATCCGCTCGTCCTGCGTCAGGTGGTGGACGAGCACCTCGCCGTCCAGAATGCGATGCATCGATGACATGCGGACTCCCTTGAAGGTGTGCAGGTAGGTGTGCAGGTAGGTGCGTGGGCAGCAGGTTGCTACCCGGCCTCATCGGGTGCGCGGTCGGGCGTCCCTGCCGCGGGGTAGTGAAGCACCCCGCCAGGCGTCATGAGCGCACCCGGCGTGAGCGTCGCGGCGACCACCTGCCCCGGCCCCATGATGTGCTCCACACGCGCGCCGCCAGCCAGCAGGTAGTCGGTGATGATGCGGCGATGACAGCGCCACCACACGGCCTCCGCGCACATGATGGCGCACCGCTCACCGCGTGCAAGTTCACGCAGCACATTCAGTCCATCGTCGAATTCACCGGTCTCGGCGTAATCGGCATAACTCCGGAACGCCGGCACGCGCCAGTACGTGTTGGCCGAGGACGGAGCGCCCTTCCGGTGATGGCGTCGGCCGCCGAGCGCCGGCAAGTGCCGATAGCCGATGCCCGCCGCCGCGAGCGGAACGGGAAGGATGTCGCCGTTGAACTGCGGCATCGCTCGCGAGCGCGGGATCGAACGCACATCCACCAGCTGCGTGACGTCCACCTGCCGCAGGAGCGCGACGAATTCGGCCAGCGTCCGCGTGGAATGGCCGATGGTGAAGATCGGGCCGCTGACCGGTGGAGTCACGATCGGAGTGCCATGGGGGGCCTGGAGACGGTCGGCGCTAGCCAGCGATTGGCCTATCTTATCATACCCCTCGGCAGGCGGAATCGGTCATGCGCGTTGCAATCGTTGGCGGACCCGGCATCGGAAAGAGCACCCTGGTGCGCCAGCTTGGCGACCTGTACCACAATGGTTCCTACGGAGAGGGCGAGAAGGGCGTCTGGCATCCCGATGTGCTCGAAGACATCGCGATGGGACGCAACCCGGTCGGGGTCACGGCGTACTTTGCGGCGCTGTATGACGCGAACTATCGTGACGCCGCGGAGAACGATCGTCCCGGCAAGGTCATCTTCTTCGAAGGCGCGCGCATCACGCTCGCGGCGCACATGGCGGAGTACCCGCCGGAGGTCCACGCCGACCTCCGGAAGGTGCTCGCCATGGCAGACCACTGGAATCCGGATCGCGTGATCGTCCTGACGTCGAGCACGGCGACCATCGAGAAGCACATCCGGCTCCGGAACCGGCCGCACGAGCAGGCCGAGAACATGGTTCGCCGTTTCCGCCTGATCGACGCCGAATTCCGCCGTCTCGCACCGCAGTACCCGAACACCGTCGTGATCGACCGCGACGGCAAGGAGTTTCACGAGCGCAGCGGCCTCCTCGAGATCATCGGCGCCGCGCAGTTGCCGACGCACCATGAGATCCCGTATCTCCGGCTGGATCGCTGAACCCACGCGGCGACGCCATGAAGGGACGCGCGCGACTGAGCTGCGCCGGGTTGCGTGGACAGTGAGTTAAGGTTGACGTGCACCTGCTTCCCGTGCAGATACTCGTCGAGCCCCCACTTTCCGAGTTCGCGGCAGATCCTGCTCTGCTCGCATCCGCCCCAGCGCGCTTCAAGAAACTTCGGTTGCAACTGACGCCTCTATCACGATATCGCCGCGTAGGTGCGTGACCATGTGCAGCGCGGGAGATGTTGCGTGTCCATTGCCTGACCCGCTCGAACGTTGGCGACGAGAGTGCTCACCGGTCTCGCGTCATTCGCGAAAGTGTCGGACGTCTCCTGAGCCTCGACGGTGGTCTGAAGCTGGAGATAACCGATTCGGACGGTGGCGCTTCCGGCGGATACGCAACTGCCTGGCTGTCGACCCTTGTGAATGGACTACCAGCGCGTCGGCGATCAATGAGCGACGGCAGCGCCACGGCGCGGCCTCTGCGCACATCCGCACGATGCGCACACGCGTGGCCCTCGCGATACGGTCTGCCGGGTTGTCCGCGAATTTGGAGATTTGCATCTAGTCGACGTAGTCACGGAAGGACACGTTCTTCCATCCGGTATTCAGGGACTCTGAATGCGTGCGGCGGAATTCTCCCAGACCGGCGGCGTATGCAGAGCCGGTACACTATTTGACGGAAGTCCGGCCAGCGGCAATTACGGTCGAACGACGGGTCGTGGCGACCGCGTGAGGCGGTGCGCACGTCAATGCGCCGGGCCACCGACGGCGCCTTCAGCAGCGCAAGGAGCTCAACGAGGGACCGTGTCGACTGGCGCACGGTCAGTGCGATGGGTTCGGAGTCCTTCGTCGCCGTCATTCGCGTCGACCTTGGCGCTGCGCGTCGACAGCCCGGCGATACGCGCGCGCAGCACCGGTATGAGCTGTCGCTCGAACCAGGGGTGCTGCTGAAACCACGGCTGGTTGCGTGGAGATGGATGGGGCAACGGCATGTATTGGGGCGCGTACTCCTGCCACGCGCTGACCGTTGCAGCCAGTGTCCGCTTGCGACGGCTGCGCAGAAAGTGACGCTGGGCATATTGCCCGATGAGGAGCGTCAACGCGATCTGGGGCAGCCGGGCCAGCAATTGATCGAGCCATAACGTCGCGCATTCACGGCGTGGCGGCAGATCGCCGCCCTTCCCTCGCCCTGGATAGCAATAACCCATGGGAATAATTGCGATGCGCGTGTCATCGTAGAAGGTCTCCTTGTCCATGCTCATCCACGCGCGCAGTCGCTCCCCACTCGGGTCGTCCCACGGAATGCCGGTTCGGTGCACGCGCTCCCCGGGCGCCTGCCCCACGACGAGGATACGGGCGGTGGTGCTGGCGTGCAGTACCGGTCGCGGACCGAGTGGCAAATGTGCAACGCACGCCCGGCAGGCACGCACGGCAACCAGCAACGCTTCGAGCGTAGGATATGCGGCATCGGTTGCGTTCCCCGGCGGCATCAGCATGGTCCCGCGGTCATGACGGCTCCCCTCGCGCCATCCTCTCGAACTCGACTTCCGCGAGCAGGCCCTCCAGGTCCCGGTGAACGACGGCCACTGCCAACTTCTTGCCGACGCGTCTATAGGTGATCGTGCAGTCGCGCTTGTCACCCTCCAATTGCCCGTCCATCTCGGCCTTGTCCCAACGCACCGTGTCGTCCACCAGCAGCCCGTCGCCGAGCGGCGCACCATAATGGGTGCAGACGGCACCGATGGCGAACAGTTCGTCCCCGCGCCGCGCAACCAACACGGGTTCTCCGTGCGCGTGCCCAAGTAGCATGCCATCGTCGGCGATGCTCGTGAGCGGGACTCCACTGGCAAGATCTGGCCCATCGAGGGTGTCCGCTGTGCCGTTCATTCGTTCTCCTGTTGCGCCGGGCCAGGTTGCACCACCGTCAACAGAAACGTGCCACCCGCTTCGGACGCGACGTCGTGCTCAAGGCCGGCGGCCACCAGCAGCAGGCAACCGGCCGAGAGTCGGTGCTCATGTTCTGCGACGCGGAACTCGATGTCGCCGTCCAGGACGTGCACGGTGATGATCCCGTCGGCGCGATGGGCGGCGATGTGGCCACCGGCCCCCACCATCACAAGCGTCACCCGGAGCGGCCCCTCCATGAGGAGTGTCCGCGCGTTTCGCCCGTGGCGCTGGAGCAGCGCGGAATCGTTGACGCGCGTTCGCTCCTCCCCGAGCTGGAAGGACAGGACGTCACCGGACAGGGGACGATCGATGGACGACATCAGCCCTCCTGGGAGTTTGATGAACAGGCCGGGCGTGGCTTCTGGCCGCCGCAGCGGCCGGCACGTGGCGCCCTCGGCCGGCGATCATGGCTGGGGGCTGGCGGCCGTGCGGACGTCCGTGCTCGAGAACGATTCGAAGCGCCCCCAGACCAGCTTCCAGACCAGCCAGACCAACAGCGCAACGCCGAGGGTCAGCATGTACCTGCCAAGTCGCTGCTGGTCGTTGAGTGCGTAGTTGTTGCACAGGCGGTTGGGCGAAATGAGGTACAACCAGCCCAGTCGAAAGAAGGTCGCCACGAACTCCACCAGGAAGAATCCTCTGACGACGAACCCGGTGCGGGGCCAGCTCACGGCAAGCGGTACGCCGACCAGGAGCGGCACGGACAGGTACTTCGCCGCAACCATCAGCGGATGACTCGTCGCGGCGTCGAGCGATCGCGGCAGCATCCAGAAGACGGCGACGACTGAGACCAGCACCAGTCCGGTGATGCCGCGGTCGTTCCATGCGTCCACGCTGGCAAGGACGCGGGCGGGGACCGCGCGGGCGAGCAGCCATCCAGCGGCGACCAGGAGCGGAATTTGGACGAGCATCTGCGCACTCATGGTCGCCTCGAGCTGGTGGCGGACGAGTGGCGCCATCATCACCAACAAGAGAAACGCCGCCAGTCGCACCCGGAATGGCCACCGCATCTTGATCACGACCGGAGCTTCCGCAGGACGGTCTTCCGGATGTGCGCCAGGTCGCCCAGGTCGAAGATGTCCACCAGGCGACCCTCGGGATCGACCAGGTGAATCGCCGCGTTATGGGTGAATCCGCCAAGTTGATCCGGAATGACCGTAATGCCGAACGCTGCGGTGATCTGCTGTAGTCCGTCCGCAGTGAGCGGCCGCGCGGCCTGCCAGCCCATGCCGGGGCTCCAGAAGCGTCCCAGATACGCCGCCAGTTGCGCCGGTGAGTCCCGCGTGGGGTCGAACGTGACGCTCAACAGCTGCACCTTGCCCTGGGCGATAGGGTCTCGCAGTTGTTGTTCGAGCTGCGCAAAGTCGCCGCCGAGCCTCCCGCAGAACGTCGGGCACTGGGTGTAGATGAAATCCACCAGTAGCCATTTGCCCCGAAGATCGGTGAACGTGAATCGCGCACCCGACTGGTTCTCGAGGGCGACCGCTGGAATCACGATCGGATGACTGCGCACGGAGACACGGCGAGCTGTCTCCGTGGTGAAGGCCCGAAACCCGTCGGTGGCGGCGGCAAGCGCCACTCCACCGGCGAGCAGCACGGCGATGCTCACCAAGCTGCTGCGCAGGAGCGCCGTGCGCGGAGACGTGATTCCTCTCATCATCACTTCAACCGGGAATCGGCCGTTGGTGACGCCGCGAGCAGCCCGCGGCAAATGCGGGTCGTGAACAAAAGCATCGCCAGGATCACCAGCAGCGCTGCGACGGAGGCCACCCGGTCGTACGGTATCCATTGTGGAAAGTGTACGGCGTAGCGTCTTGGCTCGCTGGCGCGACCGCCGGCGAGAAACATGAGTACGAACGTCAGGCCACCGACGATGTACACGGCGAGGCCCAGCCGGTCGCCGCCGTGCTCGGGGCGCGCACCGCGCGCGCCGATCAGGTGATACATGAACGCCAGCAGCATGGGCAGCACCCCGAGCATCAGGTAGAAATGGAAGTGCCCCGGCACCCACATGGTGTTGTGCATGACCCGGTTGACGCTGATCGTGGCATCGATGATGGCGGGCACGATCCCCGCGGCCCAGCCGAACATCGACAGGATCAGCAGCATGGCCGGCAAGCGCCAGCGCATGCTGCATCGGTAGATGTTGGTGAGGGCGCCGTACGCCGTCACCAGGAACACGGGCAGGCCGCTGGCATACGAGACGACCTGGCCGGTAATAACCATCCATCGGGGCATCACAAAGTCCATCATCAGATGGTGCGGATAGACGATCAGCACCATGACCGTGCTGGCCGCCCAGGCCCACAGGAACGGCCGCGAGATGCCCCATGGCCGGTTCGTATAGCGCGGCAGCAGCTCGTAGACGCCGATCACGGCCATGTAGATGCTGGTGTTGATGAAGACGTGTCCGAAGAAATAGATCAGGTTCTTGGCGAACAGGGCGTTCAACACGAAGTCGGACGCATAGGCGTTGACCAAGCTCATGACGAGCACCACGGCGCCGCCGAGGATCCCCAGCGAGTTGACGATGATAACCATGGAACTGGCGACCACCGTCTTCGGGTGGGACTTGTCGATCGACCCGCCGAACAACCATTGCAGTCCGAGCCCGCGCCCCAGGTTGCCGTACACCCGGATGATCGCGAGCATGGCGTCGAGGTAGAACAGCAGGAAGCCCACGCCGATGACCAGGTACCCGAGCATGAACACCGCCGCCGCGCCGACGCTCCACACGCCCAGGGTGTGCACCGGCAGCGGATAGAGGAACGTCCAGGCACCGCCGTAGTGCCCGATGAACGTGGCGCCCAGGAGCAGTACCGCGCCCAGCATGAAGAGCACGTAGTTCGTCACGAAGATCGGCAGGCTCAGCCGCACGTACTTTTGCAGGAAGAACCACATCACTGCGCTCGATGCCAGACCGACGGTGCCCACCATGCCCGCGCCGTGCGCCGTCATGATCTGGTAGAAGACGGCGGGCGAGAGGGTGATCCAGGTGCCTTGCGCGAGGCGCATGGTGAGCCCGAACACCATCAGCACGATGAACAGCGCCAGCGTGGATACGAGATACAGGTTGAGGACGTTACGCTCGCGTGGCGTCAAGCTTTCCGTATCGGGATAGAGCGCGCTCATGGCCGTCCCTCCGTTGACTCGACCACGTTGAACTCGAAGATCATGCCGTGATGGGCAAGGCCGCAGTATTCGAGGCAGAGGACGCGGTACTTACCGGGCTGGGCGAAGGTGTACGCCAGCCGGTTGGTGACGCCCGGCATGGCCTGCGTTTGCGCGAGCATCCGGCCGCTGCTGTCGTAGAGCCCAAAGCCATGGTTGACATCCGCGCTGGTGACATCGAACTCCACCGGAATCCCGGCCTTGATCGGCCCGGGACTCACTTCCCACGCCCACTGGTGGCCGGTGACCTTGACGATCTGCGGCGCCCGGGACAGCGCGTGCTGACGCGAAATGGGAAACGGCAGCAGCGTGGCGCCAGTGACGATCAGGCCCGTGACGACCAGCACCAGGAAGAACCAGCGCCGGATCGTATAGGACTGTGCCTGCACCCGGGTCGCGTCGGCCTGTCGAGTGGCCTGACTGATCACGTAGAGGAAAACGGCAGTGACGCCGCCGAGCCCCGCGACCGTAAGCCACCAGACTTTATCCTGAAGAATCATGCCCCACCCTCGCAGAGGTACGTTGCAGAAGAGTTCCGGCAGTGACGGGGTAAGGCGCTCATAGCCGGCGATCAGGGAACGCCTTCAGCGCAATGGCGCCGTTGTGCGCGATGTCACGGGCGGCATAGACGAACGTAACCCGCCGGCGCCGGGCTTCGGACAGCAGCGGCTGCCACGCCACGCGATGCAGACGCAGCTCCGCGAAGTAACGTCGCCGGAACTCGGGCCACCGCTTGGGGTCATGCCCGAACCAACGCCGCAGCCCCGCACTCGGCGCAACGTCCTTCGCCCACGCGTCGAGACGGAGCCAGACCTTGGTCACGCCGCGCGGCCACAGTCGCTCGACCAGCACCCGACGCCCATCGTTCGTCGCGGCGGGCTCGTAGGCACGCTTCAGCCGGATCATGTCGGCCCTGCGCCCTGCGATTCGACGCCTACCGGTACGTGCGCCTCCGGCTGGTACGTCCCCGGCACGGTGCGGAACGAGATGCTCAGCCGGTTCCAACCATTGATTGCGACGAGCGCGAGCGTCACATCCACGAGTTCTTTCTCCGAGAAGTACCGCCTTGTCTCTTCGTACAGTGCGTCGGGGGCGGACCTCTGGTTGACCAGCGTTACCGCCTCCGCCCAAGCGAGCGCCGCCCGCTCCCGATCCGTGTAGAACGGGCTCTCTCGCCACGCGGACAGGCCGTAGAGCCGCTGCTCCGTTTCGCCGTTCGCGCGGGCGTCCTTCGTGTGCATGTCGATGCAGTAGCCGCAGCCGTTGAGCTGAGAGGCACGGGTCTTCACCAACTCGAGGAGGCCCGGCTCGAGCCCGCAGCTCCGTACGTAGGCCTCGAGCTCGCCCAGCGCCCGGATTCCCTCGGGCGCCACCTCGGCGTAACTGATGTGCTGGTCCATTGTCGTTGCCATCATCGGTTGAGATGTGAGACGAAGTGGGTCACCAACGAGAGCCCGAGTTGGGAGATGACCAACCCGGACACCACGCCGATGATCACAACCGGCCCCCACTCGCTCCCGTGAGTGTCGCGGCGATCGTCGCAGCGCAGGCCGAGCGGAGCCGGTGACATATCGCAGGGACGAGGACTCCCATCGCCTTCCAGGTGCGGAACGGCGCGCCCGCCGCCGGCGGGCGCCTGGCGGCCCCACCGCATGAACGTTCTGCGCGAGCGCGTTACCATCTCACCTCCGAGCCTCGGCCGGCTGGGTGTTCAGGACTTTGAGCGGGATCATGTACAGCGAGCTCCCGGCTTCCCGGTGTGAAACGAGATGCTGAGCCGGTTCCACACGTTGATCGCGACGAGCGCGAGCGTCAGATCCACGAGTTCCTTCTCCGAGAAGTACCGCCGGGTCTCTTCGTACAGTGCGTCGGGGGCGGGCCCATGGCTGACGAGCGTCGCCGCCTCCGCCCAAGAGAGCGCCGCCCGCTCCCGAGCCGTGTAGTACGGGCTCTCGCGCCACGAGGCGCAGCGGTTCCGCGGGGACGCACGGGTCTTCAGCAGTTCGAGGAGGCCCGGTTCGAGTCCGCAGTTCCGTACGTAGGCCTCGAGCTCGCCCAGCGCTCGGATCCCGCCGGGCGCCACCTCGCTGAAGTTGATGCGCTGGCCCATTGTCGTCGCCATCATCCCTTGTAGGTGACAACCTTTCCCCACAGGTCCGCCGTGCCCCAGATACCTTCGCGCAGACATTCGAGCTGGACGATCTGGCTGTGGTCCACGAACAGATTCACCTCGGGTCCGTAATTCTTCACGTACCATGCGAACACGTCCGGGTCGGCCGCCTCGAACATGACGTGCTCGAGGCCGAGGGCATCGACGATTCGCGCCGCCACATCGGTACGCCACTGTTTCACGTTTTCGGTGATCCCCTCGGA
>DATCGU010000054.1:0-4259 GCA_036508735.1 Gemmatimonadaceae bacterium | reverse complement strand
GGTGGACGTGCGGTGTTCGCGCGCCAGCAGGATACGGCGCACCAGCGTGACGATCACCGCCAACAACGCCGTGAACGGGACGATGACGACCACCCGCCACCCCAGCACTTGGGCTGCCCCCGGCAGCCAGTCGCTCAGCTCGGCAACGCCAGTGCCGATCTTCTCCAGCCCCACCGCGGTGAGGGCCAGCGACATCATGATCTCGGTGCCAGCTTCGAACGCGGCGAACAGGGGTGCGCGCCACCACCAGTGCCGCACGGTGTAGTTGGCCAGATGCACCGTGAGCATCACGAGCAGCAGCACCGTCCCGATGACGATCGTCGCACCCACCCAGAGCCAGCTTTCGGGCGATCCATGGGAAAGCACGTACGCACGATAGAGCCGCAAGACGACGCCCGTGAGGAGCGCCATCTCGGGAAGCGAGTTGGAAAGTCGCCGGATCGCCGTCGGATCCTCGACGACCTCCCAGGCGATGGTCTTGCGGGGGAAGAACTGGGGCACGGGGGAAAGCTACGGCGAACGACAAGGCTTCGGAACTACAAGGAAAGCCGTACGCTCTACGCTGTACGCTCTACGCCGTCCGCCTACTGCCAAATGCCAACCACCTAGCATCTAGCACCTAGCACCTAGCTCCTATCGCATCCGTTCCGAAAGCCACCTCAGGCTCTCGCCGACATGCGTTCGCCAGTACGGCCAATCGTGCCCTCCTGGGAACTCGGCGTAGTCGAGCGCGACACCGCGCGAGCGCAGCGCGTCGCGAAATGCACGGTTCCCCGCCAAGAAGGGATCGCCCGTCCCACAGTCGACCTTGAGTGCGGGCAGCACCGCTCCCCGGGCGCGGGCGCGATCGAGTAGATGGGTCGGATCGCGCGCGTACCATGCCGCCGTATCGCGCCCGAAGACGGCACGCATGCTCGCCCCCACGCCGCCGCCGCGAATACGGCGCCAAGTCGAATCCGCCGAACCGGCGGGACGGTCAAGTATGCCGTCGGGCGCCCATTCGAGCGGCCATACCACGCCGGAGTGCGATGCCGCCGCGCCGAAAGTACCCGGATACTGCAGGGCAAGCATCATCGCGCCGTACCCGCCCATGCTCAAACCCGCCAGCGCGCGGTGAGTGCGGTCGGCGCGCGTACGGTACTTCCCGTCCACGAACCGCACGAGGTCGTATGCAATGAAATCGTCGTAGTGCGGCCACGGGACGCAATACGAATCGGCGTCGCCCGCGTACGCGGGAAGCGCGCGGCGGCAGGCGGGAACGTCGGGTAGCGATTCCGACGTCATCCACCATCCGTCGTCACCGTCAGGCATCACGATGATCATCTCGCGCATCCCGCCGGCCACCAGCGAGTCCATGGTGGCATCGAGGTGCCCCGCCTTCACCCAGTTCGTCTCGTTGCCGGTAAGTCCGTGCAGGTAGTACGCCACGGGAAACCGTGTGCTCGAACGGTCGTACGAGGGCGGCAGGTAGATCACGGTGTGCTTGTACGTTCCCAGTGCGTACGACCACAGCGAGTCGGTGACGACGCGGCCCTTCGCGGGCTGGGCGAGCGCTGGCATCGCCACGACGGCGAGGGACGCGACCGACAGGAGCAACCTTGCGGCCATCCGACCGCGCGGCATCTCCACTGGAATCACTTGGCTGCCGCCATGCACTCGATCTCGACCCGGGCATTGAGCGCCAGGCCGTTGGCCCCGAACGCCGAGCGCGCCGGGTAGTTGGGCGCCGTGAAGTAGGTTCGGTAGATCGCATTCATGGCGTCCCACTCCTTCATGTCGGCCATGAACACCGTGCACTTCACCACGCGGTCCATCGACGAGCCAACGGCCTCGAGCGTTCGCTTTATGTTGTTCATCGCCTGCCGCGTCTCGGCTTCGATACCGCCCGGCACCACACCCCCGGCGGCCGAGGCGTCGGTGCCCACCTGGCCAGCCAGCAAGAGCAGGTTCCCCACCCGCACTGCGGGAGAGAACGGACGGGTCGGCGCGCCAAAGGGGTGCAGGAACGCCACGTCGCCGGCAGGCGCCGGCGCCGGATTGCCAGCGACGTTGGCGCGGCAAGCCACGGTGGCGCCCGCAGCGAGGAGAATCACAACTCGGAGGATATGCATGGTGTGAGCCGGAAAAGGTCCCCCAAAGAGTGCGCGCCGGTCGGGGCTAGGCGCAACGGGCGACGGTCGGCGTAGAACGTACAGCGTACAGCTTACAGCTTCTTTTCGATCCCAGGCTCGAGAACCAGCACATGTCTCGTCGCCTGCTCGACCGCCTTCCTGCTGAATACCAATGGGAAGTACTTGTCGTTTCCCCACAGCGGCAGCAGGTCGCCGTAGTGCGGGCTGCCGGGCTGCCCGCTCTGGCCCGGAGTGCTGGAAACCACCGAGCGGTCCCAGTCGGCCAGATCGATGATCTCGCGAAACGAGGCGCCGTGCGTCTGGCGCGTTCCCGGCCCGGGCGTGGCGTACACCGTGTTGCCGTCGCCCCCACGCGACACGGACGGCAGGTCGAACGCGTGCGACAGCGGGTGCGGAAAGCTCGCCTGGTGAAGCGCGCCCCATCGCCAGCCAGCGGAGTCGGCGCCGTATGCCTTTGCCACGCGGATTGCGGCGGTGTCCAGGGCCGCCAGCATCGCGGCATCGCGCGCCGCGGCAGGGTTGGCCCCGAAAGCCGCATCGGGAACGCGCAGCAGGGCGATGAGCGTCGGCAGGTCCCAGCGCTTGTCGATGGTCCCGCGCGCCGCGGCGGGAATGCGCGGCTCGAATACCTGGTCACCCAGCGCGGCGACCCACGCCTGGAACCAGACGGGCTGAATGGCGTCGCGCGACATGTGGTAGTCCCACCGGGCCAGCCGCTGCACCTCGGCGCGCCCTCCCTGACCTCGCCGCCGGGCAGCCGACACGAGCAGCGGAACCAGTTGCGATGCGGGCAGCGAGAGGTCGTCGTGCTGCAGCGCCTCGAATGCCTGTACTGTGAATCCCGTTCCTGATGCCAGCACGTCGCGCGCGCGCTGGGCGCGATACGGAGCCGCCCACTCGTAGTTCAGCGGATGCCGGTAGCCGCTCGGCAGGATGTTGTTGTTGGCGGTCGACACGAACCCGCTCGGCGGGTTGTACGCCATCGGGAGCGAATCGAACGGCAGGAAGCCGTTCCACTCATACTCGCCCGTGCCCGGGACCGGCAGGGTGCCGGACCAGTGGCGTTGCGGCATCAGGCCGGCGGCCACCCAGCCGATGTTCCCATCGACGTCGGCATACACCAGGTTCTCGGTGGGCAGCAGCCATTTGGCCGCCGCCGCCCTGAAGGTGCGCCAGTCGCTGGCGCGGTTGAGCGAGAGCGAGGCCATGTACCCCGCCGTCCCGGGCTCCGAGCCCACGAAGCGAAGCGCAAAGGCCCGGTGCCGCGCGGCATCCTCACCAACCAGTGGCCCATGTTCCGAGAACTCAGTCACCAGCACACGCGCCGCCTCGCCGGCTACGCGCAGCGTGTCGACCTCGCGCCGCAGCGGCTTCCAGCGGCCGCCATTGAGGTAGCATCGCACCTTCGCCGGCGTCGTGCCTGCGGGACACGGCCCGACCGTTTCCACGTAGATGTCCTGCTGGTCCATGCCGACGATGGTGAAGCCGAACGCCACGCGGTCGTTGTGGCCGGCCGCGACCCCGGGAACGCCCGGCTCGCCCGCGCCAATGACATTCCAGCCCGGCCCCACCAGGTGCGTGAGGTACCTTAGCGAAGGGTTCTGCACGGCCCGATGCGGATCGTTGGCCAGCAGTGGCTTGCCCGATGCCGTCTTGGCGCCACTCACCACCCAGTTGTTTGACCCTTCGATGCGCGCGTACGAAATGGGCGCCGCCGCCTTGATCACCGCCGAAATGCCACCCTCGTCGATGCCAGCCAAGTCGAGCCCGGGGGCGGGGTCGATCGCCCGTGGCGGATCGAGTGGCCAGATGGCCTGCGTCCGTTCGACGCCGAGGAGGTTCACCAGCCGCGCACGAGCGGCCTCGCCGCTGGCATTGCCGGTCATCGAGAAGGCCGCGAGCCGCTGCAACGGCACGTCGGGAGTCCACGGCGTGGGTTCGATGCCGAGCATGGAGAACTCGATGGGCAGTGCCCTGCGCGCCTTGGCGTCGGCCATTGCGGCATTCACTCCCTGCACGAACGCCTCGAGAATGGAGCGGGCATCGGGGGCGTAGCTGAGGTACTCGGCATTCCAGTCGCCCCGATAGCGCAGGGCTCTCGCTATACGGTCCCTCTCCACGAACGCC
>DATCGU010000053.1:0-13207 GCA_036508735.1 Gemmatimonadaceae bacterium | reverse complement strand
TCGCCGCAGGCGATGCGGCCGGGGCGCGGGACGCGCTGCTGCTCCTGCGCGTCGAGCTGCTCGATACCGACGTCGCCTCGTCGCGCGTGCTGGGCGCGGCACTCGACGCGCTGCGCCGCGGCGGTGACGTCACGAGGGCACTGGCGCAGGCGCGGCGTGCGCTGGCCAGCGCCGCCGGAGCGGGCAGTTCGCGTGGAGTGCTGGGCCCGTGGGGGGCCAGCTGGTGAGTCGCACGCCGATTTCACTCCTCTCCCCCGAGTTCGTCTTCGCCACCGCACAGTACGAATCGGGGGACTGGGACAGCGCACCCCTCGTGCCGGCGAATATCATCGACTCCGTGGCGCGCTACACGAGCCTGCCGATGCGTGCCACCGGGGTCATCGTCGCGCTCGCCTCGCGCGAACTGCTGCGCTATCCGCTGGTCTTCCTCACCGGGCACCTGCCGGTGCGCTTCACCGGCACCGAGCGCGCCAACCTGGCCCAGTTCTGCGAACGGGGCGGCCTGCTGTTCGTGGACGACCACAACCACGACATCGACGGCGCGTTCCACAAGACGGCGACCGAGGAGATTGCGCGTGCCATCGCGCCGCTCAAGGAGTTGCCGAACGATCACGTGGTCTTTCGCAGCTTCTTCACCTTCGAGGAAGGACCGCCCACCACCGGCCACGAGCTGAACGGATGGGGAGACAACCTGGTCCACAAGCACCTGCGCGCCGTGCAGCGCGATGACCGCCTGGCGGTGCTCTACAGCAACAAGGACTACAGCTCCGAGTGGAACTACCATCCGGAAAACAAGCGGTTCCTCTCGGTGGACAACACGAAGTTCGCGGTGAACGTGGTGGTCTATGCCCTCACGCGCTGAACCCGTGCGTACACGCCTCGAGTGGGCGGCGCGCACGGCGGCGTTCGCGCTGCTGGCGTGGGCGTTGTGGCGTGCCTTTGCGCCGACGGCTGCGGACGATCGCTCGATCGACAGCGCCGCGTTGCGTGGCGCACTCGGCGACGTGATCACGAGCGACAGGACCACGCACGTGCATGAGAGGGGCGTCGTCACGCCGCCCGAGCGCGACGCCGTGGCGGCGGCCCGCCGTGCCGGGGCACGGGTGACCTGGTGGGGTGACAGCGCGGGCGTGTGGGCGGCCACGGCGTTGCCCGAACGGGGACCGGGCGGTCGGGTGCGCGTGTCGGTCGTGGGCACGGGAACGGGCGTGCTGCTCGACACACTCGGCGTCATCGATACCGTGACTCCACGCCATGACGGGGCCACGGCAACGCTCATGCCGGGGCGGGCGCTTCGCCTGGTTGCGCCGCAGGCTGAGATACCGCTGGGGGCGGCGATGCGTGACGCCATGCCGTGGCGCGCACTGGTGCTGGCGCGCGCCGGGTGGGAAGCCAAATTCGTGATGGCCGCGCTCGAGGAGCGGGGATGGACGGTGTCCGCACGACTGGCGGTTGCGCTCGGCGCGGTGGTCACGCAGGGGCGAGGGACGGAACGGCCCGACGTCATCGTGCTGCTCGATTCGGCCAATGTGGGACTCGACGCCGCGTCGATTACGCGGTTCGTGCGCGGCGGTGGCGGCGTGGTGTTGGCGGGTGATGGCGCCCTGATGCTCGCGGCGATTGCGCCGGCGCGAGCCGGAGCCCCGACGCGCGCACCGCGCAGCGACGCCGTCGTGGCGCGTGAATCGCTTCCGCTACGCGCGTTCACGAGCTTGCGCGCGGACGCCGTGGTGCTGGAAGCCCGCGCCGGAGCGCCGGCCGCGGCGGCGCGCGTCGAAGGGAACGGGCGCGTGGTGCAGCTGGGATACGACGACACGTGGAGGTGGCGGATGCAGGGAGGAGCGACGGCCGTGGAGGATCACCGGGCCTACTGGGCGCGCGCGCTCGCCAGCGCTGCACCCGAACGCGACGTGCTGCCGGCGGCGCCGGCGGCGCCGGGGGGGCCGGAAGGGGCACCGCGGGCGCGCCTCGTGGACGCGTGGGGGCCCATGACCGTTGCCCCTGCGGAGCCGGACAGGAACCCGAACGTGCGCTGGCTCTGGCCGTTGCTCGCAGTGCTCCTCGTTGCCGAATGGGCATCGCGGCGCACGAGGCGGGCGGCATGAGCGTTGCATTCATTTCGCATTCCGATTGTGGGCGGCACGACACGGGGTGGGGCCATCCGGAGCATGTCGGACGGCTGCGCGGCATCACGCGCGCGCTGCGCAACGACGCCGAACTGTTGATGCGCCTGGATCATCGCGAGGGGCGTCATGCCACGGTGACGGATCTCGCGCTGGCTCACGACGAGCGCTACATCGCGTCGGTGCGTGCGATGGCCGAGAGTGGAGGCGGGAGGTTGGATGCGGACACGGTGGTCAGCGAGGGCTCATGGGACGCCGCCCTCGCCGGCGCCGGATGCGTGCTCGATGGCGTCGACCTGGCGGTCGACGAGGGACGCCGGAGCTTCTGCGCGGTGCGGCCGCCGGGTCATCACGCGCTCAGGGCGCAGGCCATGGGTTTCTGCCTCTTTGGCAACGTGGCGGTGGGCGCCCACTACGCCCGCGTTCGGCACGGGCTGGGCAGGGTGCTCATCGTGGACTGGGACGTGCACCATGGAAACGGCACGCAGGCGCTCGTGCAGGACACCGGGGACATCCATTTCGTGTCGATGCACCAGTGGCCTTGGTATCCGGGCACTGGCGCATCGGACGATCGAGGGCCCAGGGAGTCGGTGTGGAACGTGCCGATGCCCGCTGGCCTGGCGGCGGAGCGGTATGTCGAGTCGTTCCTCGGTGCGGTCGATGCGGCCACGGAAGGCTGGACACCCGACCTGGTGCTCATCTCGGCGGGCTTCGACTCGCTCAACGGCGATCCGCTGGGCGGCTTCACGCTCGAAATCGCCGACGTGGCCACGCTCACCAGGGCAGTGGTCGATCGCGCCAGAGTGTGGTGCGGAGGGCGGGTGGTGAGTGTCCTCGAGGGGGGATATACCCCCGATCGCGTGGGTGAGGCCGCGGTGGCGCACCTGCGGGCGCTCGAGGACTGACCGCGCTGGCGGCGCGGATGTCGGCGTCGAGCTTGCTCGCTCCTTTGCGCGGGCGATAGCTTTTGCTCACGGGCGCTGATGCCCTCGTGGAGGATTCCCGTGGCCCGCAAGAACGGCACGTTTCGCATGCGCAAGTCGCGGCCGTCCGTCGAGGCCGGGATCGCGCGCCCGCGCAGCTGGTTCCGCTCCGCGGCGGGCGAGGTGAAGCACGACCTCGAGACGAGCGAGATTGCCGCGCACGTGCACGAGCCCGGCAGCTTCCTGTGGGTGGACATCGACAACGCGAGCCCCCACCAGGTGGCGCTGCTCGAGAAGGTCTTCCATTTCCATCCGCTGGTGGTGGAGGACACGCTGAGTCCCAACGGGCGCGTGAAGGTGGAGGAGTTCCCCGGCTACCTGTTCGTCGTCGTGCGCGCGGTGCGCTACGTCAGCGAGACGGACGACCCGCACGACATCGAGACGTTCAACCTCTGCTGCCTGTTGGGTGACAACTTTCTCGTGACGGTGCACGGGGCGCACGCGCCGGGACTCGAGACGGTCTGGGAACGCGTCAGCCGATCAGCCGACCTGCTCGAACGCGGCCCGGCGCGCACCATGCACGCGGTGCTCGACGCGACGATCGACGCCTTCTTCCCCATCGTCGACCATCTCGACGACTTCATCGACACCATCGAGGAGCGGGTCTTCGCCAACTTCGACCAGGCCGCCTTGCGCGACATCTTCAGCGTCAAGCGCCTGGTGCTGCAGTTGCGCCGCCATCTCGTGCCGCAGCGCGAGGTCTTCAGCTACCTCACCAATCGCCCAACGCGGCTGATCCCGCCGGACCTGCAGCTGTATTATCGTGACATCTACGACCACGTCATCCGACTCAACGAAGCGATCGACACCTACCGCGACCTCGTGAGCTCGGTGATGGAGTCGTACCTCACTCAGGTGTCGAACCGTCTGAACATCGCCACCAAGAGCCTCACCGTGGTGGCCACGCTCAGTGTGCCGTTCGTCGTGGTGAGCGGGATGTGGGGAATGAACTTCAGCAACATCCCGCTCTCCAACTGGCCGCACGGTTTCTGGACGATGTTCGTCATCCAGCTCTCGCTGGGCGGCACGCTGGTCTGGATGCTGCGCCGCCGCGGGCTCCTGTAGCATGTTCTGCCCCGAGTGCGGCACCTGGAACCGCGCCGTGGCCGGCGCATGCGTGCGTTGTACGTCGGCGCTGCCCGACGTGCGATCGCGGCCCGACGCCCCTGACGCCCTCATCACCGCGCTGCGGCAGGCCACGGGAAACCGCTATCGCGTGATTCGCCGCCTCGGTTCGGGCGGCATGGCCGACGTGTACCTGGCGGAGCAGGAGACGCTGGGGCGTCCGCTCGTGCTCAAGGTGATGCACGCGCACCTGGCGCGTGACCCGGAAATGCGCGAACGGTTCCGCCGCGAGGCCGAGGCGGCGTCGCGACTGCTGCACCCGCTCATCTGCGTGCCGTTTGACTTCGGCGAGGTGGGCGAGATGGTGTACCTCATCATGCCGTACCTGGCCGGCGGCGGACTGGCCGAGCTGCTGGTGAAGGAGCGCACGGTGGACCCGGAGCGCATGGCCGAGGTGGCATCGCAGGTGGCGACGGCGCTCGACTACGCCCACCGGCACGGCGTGGTGCACCGCGACGTCAAGCCCGACAACGTGCTGTTCGACGAGGACGGCAACGCCTTCATCACCGACTTCGGCATCGCCACGGCCCAGTTTCATGCGCGCCTGACGGCCAGCGGGCGCGCCATGGGGACGCCGCACTACATGGCGCCCGAGCAGGCCATGGGAAAGACGCTCGACGGTCGCGCCGACCTGTATGCGGTGGGCGTGATGATGTACGAGTGCCTGGTGGGCTTCCCGCCGTTCGATGCGGCCGACGCATTTGCCGTGGGCTACAAGCAGGTGCACGAGGCGCCGGTGCCGCTCGTCGAGGTGAACTCGGGCATTCCGGCGACGCTGGCGGCCATCGTCATGCGCTGCCTCGAGAAGAGTCCGGACGACCGCTTCCAGTGCGGCGCCGACCTGGCCGCGGCGCTGGAAGCGTGGCGGCACGACATTGGAGCGCCGCGTGGCGCGCGGGTGCGTGCCATCACGCCATCCGACGGTGCACCGGAAGTGCCGGCGAAGTCATGACCGCGCGGCTGGTTGACGTCGCGCTCCCGCTGCCGCTCTTTCGCGCCTTCACGTACGCCGTTCCCGACGTCACGCGGCATCCGGTGGAGCCGGGCGCGCGCGTGGTGGTGCCGTTCCGCAACCGCACGGCAATCGGCATCGTGCTCGGTGACAGCACGGCGGTCCTTGGCGAGGGTGTCGTCGCCAGGGAGATCCTCGACGTTCCGGACGAGCGAACGGCCTTTCGCCCCGACCTGCTCGCGGTCTGCCGATGGATGGCCGACTACTACGTGTCTCCCGTCGGGCTGCTGCTGCGGGCCGCGCTTCCGGCCGCGCTGGGGCACGCGTTGCGCGCCGAGCCGTCCATCAGGACGCATCGTGTGCTGCGGCTGACGCAGGATCTCGACACGCTGATGCAGCGCGACGCGCTGTTCCTGCGCGCCCCGCAGCAGCGGGCCCTCTTCGAATTGCTCGAATCCCTCGGCGGACAGTCGCCGGTGCGGCACCTCATCGAGCGGCTGGGCTGCAGCGAAGGCGTGGTGAAGGCGCTCGTGAAGCGCGGTGTCGCCCTGGTCGCCAACGAACCCGTGGACCGCGATCCGTTCCTCTCGCGACCGGCGCCCGCACCAAAGGTCGTGACGCCCAGCGACGCGCAGCGCGACGCCATCGCTGCGCTCCAGGGCGGCATGCCGGGCGGGACATTCCTGCTGCACGGCATCACCGGAAGCGGCAAGACGCTCGTCTACATCGAGTTCCTGCGGCACGTGCTGAACGAGCGCGGCCAGAGCGCCATCGTGCTCGTGCCCGAGATTGCGCTCACGCCGCAGACGGTGGACCGCTTTCGCGCGGTCTTCGGCGACCAGGTGGCGGTGCTCCACTCGGGGCTCGGCGATGGCGAGCGCTACGATGCGTGGCGCGCCCTGCAGCGCGGCGACAAGCGCATCGCCATCGGCGCACGCTCGGCGGTCTTTGCGCCGCTCGACAGGCTCGGCGCCATCGTGGTGGACGAAGAACACGAGTCCACGTACAAGCAGGGCGAGGCGCCACGGTACCACGCCCGCGAGGTGGCCATCGTGCGCGCCCGTGAAGCCGGCGCCGTGGTGGTGCTCGGCAGCGCCACGCCCAGCCTGGAGAGCTGGGTCAATGCGCAGTCGGGGAAGTACCACCTGCTTTCGCTGCCCGACCGGGTGGGGGGCGGAGCGCTGCCCAAGGTGAACATCGTTGACCTGCGCACCGAGGTCGGCGCCGGCGCGCCGCCGCAGGTGCGCGCGCTGCGCAACATCCTCAGCGCGCCGCTCGAAGCGGCATTGCACGAGCGGCTCGCGCGCCAGGAGCAAAGCCTGCTGCTGCTCAACCGCCGGGGCTTTGCCAACTTCGTGACGTGCCCCGACGGCCACGTGGTGGCCTGCCCCAACTGTGCCATCTCGCTCACCTATCATCGCGCCCCCGAGCGGATGATCTGCCACTACTGCCAGCATACCGAGGCGCTGCAGGCGACGTGCCGCGAGTGTGGCGCCGAGAACATGAAGCAGCGCGGCGTGGGAACGCAGCAGGTAGAGCGCCTGCTTAACGAGCGGTTTCCCTCGGCGCGCGTGTCGCGCATGGACGTGGACACCACCACGGGCAAGTGGGCGCATACCGAGATCCTGGACCGCGTGGGGCGCGGCGAAGTGGACATCCTGCTGGGCACGCAGATGATTGCCAAGGGACTCGACTTTCCCAACGTGACGCTGGTGGGGGTGATCGACGCCGACATCGGCATCAACCTCCCCGACTTTCGTTCGAGCGAACGGACGTTCCAGCTGCTCAGCCAGGTGGCCGGGCGCGCGGGACGGGGACCCAAGGGTGGCGAGGTGTTCATCCAGACCCGCACGCCGCAGCATCACGCCGTGCAGTGCGCCGTGGAGCACGACTACCTTCGTTTCGTCACGGAGGAACTCCCCGCGCGTGAGAGCCCACCGTATCCGCCCACGCTGCGGCTGGCCAACGTCGTCGTGAGCGGGCTCGACGAGCTGGCGGTGGCCGCCTGTGCGCAGCAGGCCGCCGACTGGCTGTCAGGGAGGATCGCCCGGATGGACGATGCCGTGACGCTGGTCGGACCCGCGCCGTGCCCGATTGAGCGCATCCAGAACCGGTGGCGCTGGCACCTGGTGCTCAAGACCGCGAAGGCGGGATCGCTGACACGCCTCATGCGGAGCTTCCTCACGCGGTTCGAGCTGCCGTCGGCGCACGAGATGCGGGTGATGTTCGACCGCGATCCGGTGGCGCTCCTCTAGAGCGCGAGAACGCGAGAACGCGTGAAAATGCAACCCTGTGGCATGGGCCGCGTCGGGTGGAGCGGAGAGCGCCCCTTGGCTAGATTTCCCTCTGTGCCCGGAGCCTCCTGAATGAACGACACCCGCGAACGTTTCCTCAACGCCATCGTTGACCGGCTTGGCGCCGAGCGCATCGTCGAGCTGCACCTCTTCAGCCCCATCCGTCAGGGAGCGATGGAGACGGGCGTGGCGGTGGTGGCGGCGTTGCCCGACTTGGAGCCGGAGGTTGAGCCGGGAGATGCCGAGGCACTGGACGTGGCGGTGACGGAGGAAGTTGTGACGGCTCGGGTAGAGGGGGACGACTCTCCCTCACCGTACCTCGACGCGGAGGTCGAGCCCGTGGCCGCGGTGGCCGGCGACGCCGAACTTGTGACGGCCATCGAAACCCCCGCCGAGTCGCGACACGTGGTCTTCACCGCCAGCTACCGGCTGACGCGAAAGGGGGCGGATCGGGGCAAGTGGTTGTTCGAGCTCGCGGCGACGGCCGATGCGCCGCTGGCCACGGTGGATACGGTCGTGCGCGGCGTGATGCTGCGCTCCAAGGACCTCACGGAAACCGAACGGCTGAGCGGCGAGCAACTGCGCGCCATCCTGGCGGAGCCTGCGTGGCGGACGACGCGGTAATCGAGCGCTTCCGCGCGTTCCTTCGCGAGAGGTCGCTGCCGGTCACGAGCCAGCGGCTCACGATCGCCGGGCTGCTGTTGAACGCGCCCGGACACTTGTCGGCCGAGGACGTCGCCTCGCTGGTGCGAGACACCGGACACACGGCTGGCCTCGCCACCGTGTATCGTACCATCGACCTGCTGGTCGAGTCGGGGCTTGTGGTGGCGCGCGACTTCGGCGAGGGCTTTCGCCGGTTCGAACCGGCGCGCGACGTTCCCAGGCACGAACACCTGCTGTGCTCGGTGTGCGGCGCCGTCGAGGAGTTCCGCGACGATCGTATCGACGAGATTACGCGCGACATCGCCGCCGCGCGCGGTTTCTCCCGCGAGCGTCACCGGCTTGTCATCCACGGTGTCTGCCGCGCCTGCCAGCGCAAGGCCCCCGCCATCGACCGGAGATTGTCGTGAACGAACCGGCCTCCCTTGGCCTGGCCCTCGCGTTCAGCGCGGGGCTGCTCAGCTTCCTGTCGCCCTGCGTGCTGCCGCTGGTGCCCAGCTACGTCACGTTCATCACCGGGCTCAGCCTGGAAGACGTGCAGCGGTCGCGCCGCACGGCGCTCATCCACTCGCTGCTGTTCATCCTTGGATTCACGCTCATCTTCATGGCGCTCGGCGCCAGCGCCACGGTGCTGGGGCGCGTGCTGCTGTCGCAGCGGGTGTGGCTGACGCGGTTCGGCGGCGCGCTGGTGATCGTGTTCGGGCTCTACCTGCTCGGCGTGCTCAACCTCGGCCTGCTGGCGCGCGACACGCGCGTGCACCTGACCAACAAGCCGGTGGGATACCTCGGCACGGTGCTGGTGGGCATCGCCTTCGGCGCCGGCTGGTCGCCGTGCATCGGGCCCATCCTCGGCGCGATCCTGACGTACACGGCGAGCGAGGCGGATCTCGGGCGCGGGCTCGTGCTGCTCTTCGTGTACTCGATGGGACTCGCCATTCCGTTCCTGCTCGCTGCCGTGGCGGTGGAGCGCTTTCTTGGCTTCTTCCAGAAGGTGCGCAAGCAGATGGTGTGGATCAACCGCCTGGCCGGCGTGCTGCTGCTGGTGGTGGGACTGCTGCTGATCACCGACCAGTTCTCGCGAATCGCCAGCTTCATGCAGCAGTACACGCCGGAGTTCATCCGGGCGCATATTTGAGCGTGAAATGGCCGGAGGCACCGGAACACCATGAAATCGTCCACGCCGTTTGTCCTTGATGTGAATCCCCGCATTCCTCCCAGCCTGTCGCGGCTGGAGGAACTGGCCAACAACCTGTGGTACAGCTGGAATCGTCCGGCGCGCGCCCTCTTTGCGCAGTTGAACCCGAAGTTGTGGAACTCGGTGGGGCACAGTCCCAAGGTGATGCTGCGGCGCGTCGACGAGGAACGGCTGCTCACCGCCGCGGACGACGCCGTCTTCCTGAACAACTATCGGCAGGTGCTGGCGGCGTACGACACCTACCACGCGGACGTGGAAGGGCGCAACGGACCGGATGGCCTGCGGGGCACCGACCTGATCGCCTATTTCTGCGCGGAGTTCGGGTTTCACGAAAGCCTGCCCATCTACTCCGGCGGACTCGGCATTCTCGCCGGCGACTACTGCAAGGCCGCGAGCGACCTGCGCCTGCCGTTCGTCGGCGTCGGACTGCTCTACCGGCAGGGTTATTTCTCCCAGGCGGTGGACGGCGAGGGCGGGCAACAGGCCACGTACTCGGATTCTGACTTCGACGACCTGCCGATCCGTCCCGTCCACAAGGACGACGGGTCGGAACTGCACGTGTCGGTCGAGATGCCGGGGCGCAGCGTCGACCTCAAGGTGTGGCAGGCCCGGGTGGGACGCGTCGGGCTCTACCTGCTCGACTCCGACGTGGCGAGCAACGACGAGCACGATCGCGACATCACGCACCGGCTCTACGGCGGCGACCGGACCACCCGCGTGGAGCAGGAGATCATCCTGGGCATCGGTGGCACGCGCGTGATCGCCGCCCTCGGGCTCGCGCCCACCATCTGGCATGCCAACGAGGGGCACGCCGCGTTCCTGGTGCTGGAGCGTGCCCGCGGATTCGTCACCAGGGGGCTCGATTTTGCCTCGGCGCTGGAAGCGGTGGCGGTGAACACCGTATTCACCACGCATACCGCCGTGCCCGCGGGGCACGATCATTTCAGCGAGGACATGATCCGCGCGTATTTCGCCGACTACTGCCGCGAGACGGGCATCAGCCCCGATGCGCTCATGGCCCTGGGGCGCACGTCGGCCAGCCCGGAATTCAACATGACGGCCCTGGCCGTGCGTGGGTCGCGTCACCAGAACGGGGTGTCGAAGATCCACGGCGACCTGAGTTCCCGGATGCTGTCGGAGTTCTGGCCCCAGGTGGAGCCGGCGGAGAACCCGATCACGTACGTGACCAACGGTGTGCACGTGGACACCTTCCTGTCGGACGACTGGACCAGCGCCTTCGAACGCTTCATGGGCGCGGACTGGACCCAGCACCTGGGCGACCGGTCGTGGTGGTCCCACACCGACCAATTGCCGGACCAGAGCTTCTGGTCGGTGCGCCAGTACCTGAAAGCCAGGATGCTGCACTTGGTGCGCTATCGCGTGCGGGAACAGCACCTTCGCAACCAGGGCAGCGAGGCCCATCTCGACCGGCTGCTCAAGCACGCCAATCCGGACGATCCCAACGTCCTGACCATCGGGTTCGGGCGCCGCTTCGCCACGTACAAGCGCGCCGCCCTGCTGTTCGAGAATCTCGACCGGTTGCGGTCAATCCTCTCCGACAAGGAACGGCCGGTCCTGTTCATCTTCACCGGGAAGGCGCATCCGGCGGATGGTCCTGGACAGGACATCATCCGCAAGATCACCCAGATCTCCAAGATCCCGGAGTTCGAGGGAAAGGTGCTCTTCGTCGAAGGCTACGACCTGCGGCTCGCGCGCCGGCTCGTCTCGGGCGTCGACGTCTGGCTGAACAATCCCATCTACCCGCTGGAGGCGTCCGGCACCTCGGGCATGAAGGCCGGCATGAACGGCGTGATCAACCTCTCGGTGCTCGACGGCTGGTGGGGCGAGGGCTACGAGGCAGGCAATGGCTGGGGCATCAAGCCGGCCAAGGTCATGGACGAAGGTCGTCGGAACCGCGAGGATGCCAACGCATTGTACGAACTGCTCGAGGACCAGGTGATCCCGCTCTACTATGCGCGCGGCAACACCGGGTTCTCGACGCAGTGGATCAGCATCGCCAAGCGGTCGATGGCGACCATCCTGCCGAAGTTCAATGCCTCGCGGATGGTCGGCGAGTACGTGTCGAAGTTCTACGTGCCGGCGTCACGACAGGGACGGCGCTTCGCCGCTGACAACTCGCGTCCGGCAAGCCAGCTGGCGGCGTGGAAGGCGCATGTGCGCGACGGCTGGCCGGGCGTGTCGATCAGGCGCATCGACGAGCCGAAGCGCCGCATCCAGTTTGGCGAGCGCATGGTGGTCGAGGTCGCCGTGAAACTGGACACGCTGAAGCCGTCGGACGTGGTGGTCGAGCTGGTGCTCGATCGCGGTCATCACCGCCCCGAAAGCACCTCACGCATCCTGTTCCTGCCGTTCGTGGCCGACGGGATCACCACCGACGCGGGCGAAGCGCGCTTCGTGCTCAGTCTCGAACCGGAAGTGTGCGGGCAGCTCAACTACCGCATCCGGTGCTTCCCGTATCACGCGCTCCTGACGCACCGGTTCGAACTGGGGATGACCATCTGGGTCTGAGCATGGGCGCGTATGGTCGCATGCGCCGGCCTCAGGCGGACGGCGTGCGGGACTCCGCCAGGCGTCGGTAGATGTCGGCGTAGCGCGTGGCGCTGGCCGTCCAGCTGAAGTCCCGGCGCATGCCGGCAGCCTGTATGGCTCGCCACGTCGCCGGTGCGCCATACAGTTGCTGCGCGCGTTGAATTGCACGCAGCATCTCGTGGCTGGTGCACGGGCTGAACACGATGCCGGTGGCTGTGCCGCCGGCCAGCGTCTCCTCGGTACAATCGGTGACCGAGTCTGCCAGTCCTCCGGTGGCGTGCACGATGGGCACCGTGCCGTATCGCTGGCTGTACATCTGGTTCATGCCGCAGGGTTCGAAGCGCGACGGCATGAGGAACATGTCGGCGCCGGCCTCGATCAGGTGGGCCAGGTCCTCGTCGAAACCCACGCGGACGCCGACGCGCCCGGGATGGCGCTGCGCCAGTTCCTCGAGCCGCAACTGCAAGGCGCCGTCGCCGGACCCGAGCACGATGAGCTGTGCAGGCAGCGCCAGCAGTTCGGCCGCGACGTCCAGGATGAGGTCGATGCCTTTCTGGAGCGTCAGCCTGCTGACGCTGGCGAACAGCGGGACGCCAGCGTCTTCCGGCAGCCCCAGCAGGCGTTGCAGCGAGCGCTTGTTCGCCTGCTTGCCGGACAAGTCGTGCTCGCTGAAGCGGTGCGGTATCCGCGCGTCGGACCCCGGATTCCACGTGTGCGTATCGATGCCGTTGAGGATCCCCGTCAGCGCATCGCTGCGCTCGGCAAGCAACCCGTGCATTCCCATGCCGAGCGGCTCCACCTGAATCTGCGCGGCGTAGGTGGGACTCACGGTGGTGATGGCATCGGCGTACTGCAGGCCGGCCTTCAGGAAGGACATGTTGCCGAAGTATTCAAGGCCGTCCGGTGAAAAGCTCTCGGCCGGCAGGCCGAGCCGCTCGACCGTCGCGGCAGGGAAGATGCCCTGGAATGCCAGATTGTGCACAGTGAGCACCGTGCGGGACTGCGTACGTGGGCCGAAGCGGAGGTAGGCAGGCACGAGCCCGGTCTGCCAGTCGTTGCAGTGGACGACATCGGGGCGCCAGTCAAGCCGGCTGCCGCCGGCAATCTCGCCATCGGCGCCGCGTTCGAGACCTCCGTGCGCGAGGTCGGCCGCAACACGGCTCAGCAATCCGAACCGCTTGGCGTTGTCAGGCCAGTCCCTGCCGGCAGCGTCCTGGTACGGACCTCCGTCCCGGTCGAAGAGCGACGGGCAGTCGAGCAGCAGCAGTGGCGCGCCGTCCACGCGTCCTCCGTCGAGCAGTCGGCACGCGGGGAACGCCGCCGAC
>DATCGU010000052.1:0-27011 GCA_036508735.1 Gemmatimonadaceae bacterium | reverse complement strand
TGCTGTTCTTCGACGAGCCGTCGTCCGGCCTGGATCCCGTCAGCGCAAGCCGCCTCGACGACCTGATCCTCGCGGTGAAGGCGAGTCTTGGCACCACCATCGTCGTGGTGAGCCACGACCTGGCCAGCATCTACAGGATCGCCGACCGCGCGCTCTTCCTCGACATCGAACAGAAGACCATGACGGCACTCGGAAACCCCGCCGAGCTGCGCGACAACCCGCCGAATGACGCGGTCCACCGATTTCTCACCCGCAGCAGTGAAGGCGTCACATGAGCATGCGCGCGAACCCCACGTCCATCGGGTTGTTCCTGATCGGCGCGATCATCATCACCATTGCCGGCACGGCAATGATGGCGGGCAACTCCTGGTTCCGGAACAAGACGACCTTCGTGAGCTACTTCCGGGAATCGGTGAACGGCCTCGAGGAGGGCGCGCCGGTGAAGTTCCAGGGTGCGCCCGTCGGAAAGGTGACGAAGATGCTGATCCAGATCGACGGGCGTGACAAGACATTCCAAGTCCCGGTGGAGTACGAGATCAACATCACGCGCCTCAGGACGGAACGCGGCACCTACGTCGACCTCGGAAAGCAGCCCGTGCTCCGCCAGCAGATCGCCGACGGACTGCGGGCGCAGCTCCAGATGGAGAGCATCGTGACGGGTCAGCTCTATGTCGAGCTCAGCTACCGCAAGGACGCCAAGCCGCCAATACTCCAACCGCGCAAGACCCTGTGGCCGGAGGTCCCCACCACACCGTCGCTCATGGCCGCCCTCGGCACCGACGCGGGGAGCATCGTGGGCGACGTGGTCAAGGTGCTGTTCAAGGTCAACGAGATGCTCGCGACCATCGACATGCGGGCGATCAATGCCGCCGTCGTCGGGTCGGCGCAGTCCGTGCAGCGGCTTGCCGATGCGCCGGAGCTCCGGGCGGCGCTGAAGGAGGTGCCCGCGATCACGGCACAGCTGAACCGCACCATGGCACGGCTCGACACGCTGGCCGTAACGGCAGGTGCCGCCATCGACCCGATGGCGGCGGAACTCAAGAGTGCGACGAAGGAGATGAACGCCACGCTGCAGGCGTTACACAAGACGATCGACGACACGCACGGCCTGCTGTCGACCGACTCCGGACTCGGATTTGGAGTGGAGGAGGCGCTGGTCAACCTGAAGGACGCGACCAGCGCGCTTCGCCAGCTCCTGAACGCGCTCGAGCAGAATCCCGACATGCTGCTGCGCGGCAAGAAGCCGCAGGGGGGAAGATGATTGTCCGAAAGGCACGACCGAAGGCGAGGACCTTTCGCCTGTTCGGCATCGGCGCGTTGGTCACCGTGGCGGGGTGCTTCACGCTTGCCCGCCCGACGCCGCCACTCGAGGAGTACGTGCTCGGGGAAGGCCCGAGGGCGGTGGCCGCTGCGCCGGCGCGGGATGTCGGTGGCGTCACGATCGGCCTACGACGCCTGGACCTCGCGCCGTATCTCTCGACCACGGCGATTGTCGTGCGGCGAGGATCCCGCATCGTCACCTCCGGGTTTCGCCGGTGGGGCGAAGAACCCAGCGCGGGGATCATGCGCGCAGTGGCGGCATCCCTCGGCGCCGCGCCAACGGTCATGGCCGTCGACGTTGCACCGTGGCCGGTCCAGGCGCAGCACGACTACCTGGTGCAGCTTCACGTCTCCCACCTCGAGGGCGTTGCGGCCGAAGACCTGACGGCAACGGAGGGCGAGATCCACGTGAGGGCGTCGTGGGAGATTATCCGGTCGCAGGACGGCACGCTCGTCGCACGGGGCGAAACCGATCGGAAGGAGACTGGATGGAAGGTGGGCGACTATCCCGGCCTGGTGACCCGGGTGGACAAGGGATTGGCTGGGCTCGCAAGTGATCTGGCGGCCTGCCTCGGCCGAGTCGCCGCAGCGACGCCGGCGCCCGATGCGGCGGCAGGGGGACGGCTCGTCGTGTGTCGCGCGCAATGACGAGGGCGCAAGCCACACTCCAGCCACAGGTGCGGGCGACCGGCTTGCCGGCCGGATGCACGTAGAACTGATCGCAGCGGGTCAGGGCGCCGGTGGCGCGGCGGTGTCATAGATGGCCTCCATGAGGCGCGCGGTGGTCGTCAGGCCAAATCGAGGCAGCGCTGCTCGGGCCGTAGCGCCAAGCTGACGTGCCAAGTCTGGCTGATCGAGGAGCCGGGTGATCGCGCCGGCCAATGCTTCATGGTCACGCGGCGGCACGAGCAGTCCGGTGTGGCCATCCTGGACTACTTCCGGAATGCCGCCGACGGCGGTGGCCGCCACGGCCACACCGCACGATGCCGCCTCAAGGAGCACGCTTCCCATTCCCTCGCGACTTGACGACAGCACGAAGACGTCGATGGCCGCAAACAGTTCTGCGGCGTCGTAATGGCCAAGGAGAACGATGCGCCCGGTCAGGCCCCGGTTCTCGATGTCGGCCTGAAGACGTTCTTGCTCGGGCCCCTCGCCCGCGATCAGGAAGATCGTGTCCGGCTTCCGACGCACCACGCTCGCTGCTGCCGCAATCAACGTGGCGTGGTCCTTCAGCGGTACGAGCGCTGCGAGGTTTCCCACCCACGATGCCTCGCGGTCAATGCCGAACGCATCCGCCATCGCGCGACGCGCCATTGCTCTCCGTTCGGGGCTGGCCGGGGCGAAGCGGGGACTCAGGAAACCCGCGGCGTGCCACTCCTCCAGAGACACTGGCACGCAGTCCGGGACCACGGCGATGTGCCGCGCCGCGAGCCCGCCACGTTTGAGTATCTCCTCGATGGCGTGGGACACGGCCACCACGCGGGCAACCCGATCATACTTGAGCCAGCGACTGAACCCGCCACGCAGCGGAGACGCCCCCCGACGGTGGGCGATGGCAAGCGGGCCACCGAATAGTCTGCTCGCCGCCGCGATGCCCACGGTGTGCCCGGTATGCGCGTGAATGACCGGCCGATTGCGCCGCTTTGCCGCGCGGGCGAGCAGTCGTGCGCTGCCCAGGTCGAACTCGAATGCAAAGGGCAGCACCAGTACGGCGAAGCCCTGGCGTCGAGCTTCACTCTCCAGTGCGCTCCCACCTCGGCAACACACGATGTTCTCGTGTCCGGCCGCCCTCAATGCCGACGCGAGGTACAGCAGTTGGCGCTCACCGCCCCGGAAGCCGCGTTCATCGTCGAGGTGGAAGATCGTCAGACGTTCGCTGGACTCCGGGCTCATGACAGGTGGTGCTCCGCCGGCGACGCTGGCGTGGTGGAACGACCGAGCTGCCGCGCGATTCCGCGAAGCTCCGCGACCACGCGATCCCAGTTGAAGTACTCCAACACGGCACGCCGGCCATTGTCACCCATGGTCCGACAGCGCGCGGGCTCCTCGAGGAGTCGTCGGAAAGCCGCCGCCGCCGCCTCGATATTCACGGGGTCCACCAGAATGCCAGTGACGCCATCCGCGACCGCATCGACGATGCCGCCCGCACGCCCGGCAACGACGGGCTTTCCCGCGGCCTGCGCCTCGAGCAGCGAAATACCGAATCCTTCGACGTCGCGGGCAGTCTCGCGGGTCAGGCCGGCATAGATGGTTGCCATGGCATACGCCGACGGGAGCTCGTCATCCGCAAGCCGGGAGAGAAAATGCACCCGATCGGCGACCCCCTCCGTCGCGGCCAGCGCCTTCGCGCCGGCGCGAAACGAACCGTCGCCGACGACGGCGTAGTGCAGGTCTGGGAACTGCGTGGCGAGCAGGCGGAGCGCGCGGATCGCGTTGTCCACGCCCTTGAATGCTTCGAGCCGCGCGACCGTCAGTATCCAGCGACCATCAGGGAGGTGGTGCTTGCGGCGAAACGCCGTCGCGTCGATGTCCGGACGGAATCGCTCGGGGTCCGTGCCGAGCGATACCACGCGCGTACGGGCCACCACATCCGCCAGGCCGAGTTCGTTCAGCAACTCGGCCAGCAAGCCATGCGTCCATTGGCTGTTCGCCACGATGATCGCCGCCCCGCCGAGGAGTTGCCGAGTGACGACGCGCTTCCACCGCGACCGGCGAAAGTTGGCGCGGATATCGAACAGGTCAGCGCCGTGGACAATGACGCCGTAGGGTATGCCGCGGAATTGCTTGAGCGCCCTGGCCGGGTACGCCGAGGGTCGGATGTTGTCGCACCACGCGAAGCGGATGGGCGTCTGTTGGTCCAGCGCCATGCCGCGCCGTGCCCACTGGACCTGTCCCATGAACGTCCGGAGGCGACGCGAGGGAATGTCGAGTCGGTCGATCAGGTTGGGAAAGGTCGCGTCACTTTCGACGTCGCCCGCCATCCGGCCGGTGGACACGGTCAGTGTGCCAGGCGGGTATCGACGTGCGATCTCCGACATCCACCGGGAGATGCCACCGCCGAGAGGCGGGAAGTCGAACGTCAGCAGGAGGTCGTGCGTGGTCATTGGGGATTCGTGCACACCATCGCCACGAGATGTCGAGTGGACATTAACTTCCGGACCGTCGTAGCGTCGATCTACATTCGAGTTCGTACGCAAGGAAATTAGAGGCAAGCCTTGGGGTCCGCTACGCCCGCCCTGGCCAGCCCACGGAGACCCGACAGGTGGAAGCACCGCAGTCTCAGCGGCCGGCGGCGCTGCCGCCATCGGCTCCAACCGCCAGGCTCGCTTCGATCGATGTCCTGCGGGGCGTCGACATGTTCTGGATCACTGGCGGAACCGACTTTTTTCTGGCCCTGTTCGCCCTGCTCGACTCGCGGGTTGCGCGCTTCCTGCTTATCCAGTTCAACCACTCCCCGTGGAACGGGTTCACGTTCTACGACCAGATTTTTCCGCTGTTCATCTTCCTTTCGGGATTGAGCATCCCGTTCTCGATCACCAAGCGACTGGAACGCGGTGACGACCGGCGCTTGCTCTACAGGCACGTGGCCATCCGCACGATTCTCCTCTTCCTGCTGGGCGTGTGGCACAACGGGGCTTCTGCAGATCCGTTCGCGTTGCGCCTTCCGGGCGTGCTGCAACGCGTGGCCATCTGTTCCGGTGTGGCGGCCGTCATTGCCATGAACGCCAAGGTGCGAACGCAGGCCTGCATCGCGGGCGGGATTCTGCTCGGGTACTGGGGGAAATCTCGCGGGCTACGTTGATCGGCTGTTGCTGCCATTTCCGAACAGGTGGTGCTGCTACGGTTTCGGGGACAGTGAGGGCATCATCACCACCATTCCGGCCGTGGCGACCGCGTTGCTCGGCACGATGGCCGGGCATCGCCTGCGGGCGAATGGCACGCCGGCCGAACGCGGGTGGTGGTTCGTCGTCACCGGCGTCGCATGTGTTGTCACGGGCATGGCGTGGAGTCTCGTCCTGCCCATCGACAAGAACCTCTGGACGAGTTCGTACGTGTTGCTCACCGGCGGCCTGAGCCTGCTGCTGCTCGCGCTGTTTCACTGGTTCATCGACGTCAAGCGAATGGCGGGCTGGACCTTCTTTTTCACGGTGATCGGCACGAATGCGCTCGTGATGTACCTTTTGCAGGGGATTCTCCGCTTCGAGTTCCTGAAGCGCATGTACGGTACGAGCGCGGCTCTGGCGCTGCTGGTGGCTTGCCTTGAACTGTTTGGCCGGTGGGGCATCGTGTTTGCGCTCTACAGGAGACGCTGGTTTGTGCGGTTTTGAGGTCCGCATTTGGGGTCCCTGAACTGCGCGACACCCGTTGATATCAGGCCAGGAACGGCATAGGTTTTGCTGTTGAGGCAAGTTGTCCCGCATTGTACGAGTGACCGGGCGGCGCGCCGCAGTCTCTGCCACAGAGGTAGACCCTGGACATTCAAGGCCCGACGGTTCCCGTGTTCACGAAGGCGATGTGGCGACGTCTCGGGATGGGCGCGGCACTCGGGAGCGCCGTCATCGGCGGGTGCTCGCACGATCAGATTGTGGCGCCGCCGGTGGAAGAGTTCCGGGTGGTTGATCTCGCGGCGACGCTCAACGCCCCTGCGAGTCTGCAACTCCTGCCCCTCAGCACCTACGACGGATCTGGCCAGTCCGTGCATCCTGATTTCGTGGCGCCGCCACGCTCGTGGGGTCACGGATTGGTCTACCTGGTGTTGACGCCGTACCCCGGCGGGAAGACAAAGCACGAGAATCCGTCCCTCTACGCCGGCCTCGACGGCGTCACCTGGGGCGCAGCACCCGGCGCGCCAATGCCGCTGGCGAGGCCAAAGGCAGGGTATCTGTCGGATCCGGATATCTCGTACAATGCGGCCAAGAAGGAACTCGTGCTGTACTATCGGCAGGCGAGCTCCGTGGACAAGCTGTTCATGATCACGTCGCCGGACGGCGCATCGTGGTCCAGTCCTACCCTCGTGCTGACGTCCGCGTCCAGCACGGTGCTGTCGCCGTCCATCGTTCAACGGGCTGACGGCGACTGGCGCATGTGGACGGTGAACGGGGCGCCTGGATGTCATGGCAAGTCTACGTCTGTCGCCATGCGACGCTCGACCGATGGCCAGACGTGGTCCGATCCAGAGCGCGTGGACCTGCCGGTGCTGGCGGGCCAGCTCCCCTGGCACCTTGACGTGCAGTGGATCAGTGCGCGCAACGAGTACTGGGCGCTCTTCCCGGTCAAGCTGCCCGGGACCTGCAACACGCGGGCGGTGTATCTCGCGACGAGCCCTGACGGCCTCGCGTGGAACACGCTGGCGACGCCGGTGCTGACGGCGGGCGCGATCCCCGAATTCCGGGACGTCGTCTATCGTTCGACTTTCGCGTACGATGCTGCCACGGACGAGATCACCTTCTGGTTCTCCGGTGCTCGCAGGCACAAGAAGCACATCGTCTGGCGCACCGCCGTGCAGCGACGGTCGCGCAGCGACGTGTTCAATGCCGACGCTGGCGTCGCGATTGCAGGCCCCGGTGACGACCTGCGTGCAGCCTTCGTCCCACCGTAAGCGCTCGCGCATATTCGTTCACAGGAAACAGAAAGCCCCACCGACACTGATCGTCGGTGGGGCTTCGTGCTGTCACCATTGGCGAGCGGCTCTCGCCGCCTATTTGCCGATCACCAGGATCGTGAACGAACCCGGGATTGCCGGCGCGAAGCCACCACGGCCGCCGCCCGGCGGCGGCGGGGGCGCCGGCCCGCGCTCCTGGCTCATCGTCAGGATGTGGTTCGTCTTGCTGTCGAACGTGATCGTGCGCGCACCCATCATCGTCTGGAGGTTCTCCTCGACCTCGAAGCTCGTCGGGCTGTTCTCCTTGACGACGGTGAGCGTACCATTGCCGTGGGTGCTGAACGCTTCCATCGTCGCCGGGTTGAACGTCGCGCCGTCGGAGCCGCCGGCGAGCGGCAGGGTCGTCATGATGTGGCCGTCATCGGCGCTCAGGATCACCATCATCGGCCGCGGTAGCTGCCTCTGCGGCAGCGGCTGGCCGTTCGGACCCGTCTGCGCGGGCTGCAGGCCGCCCGACGCGCCGCACGCGGCGAAGAGAATGTGGTTCTTCGCGTCCAGCGCGAGGCCGTTGCACGAACCGCCCTTGTCGTGGAACGGGAAGTGCGCGGTGGCCTTCATCGTCTTGACGTCCACCTTCGTGACGCTCCCTTCCGGGTCCTGCATCACGACGTAGAGCGTGCCCTTGCCATCGGCGACGCCCTGCTCAGGCACGCCGCCGAGGTCGATCCGTCCGAGGGCGGTGCCATCCTTCGAGTCGATGACCATCGCGTCCTTCGTCGGATGACTGAAGACGTAGACCCGGTCGTTGAAGGAATCGAAGTGGATGCCGTCGGGTCCGACCCCCGAATCGAGCGGTATGCTCTTCAGGAGCTGCAACGACTTCGTGTCGAACATCGTGATCGCCGGTCGGCTGCTGGAAAACCCGTGCCCGGACCTGGGATCCACGGCGACGCCGTTACCGTTCGAGTTGGGAGCGGTGAGGATCTCGCCCACCGGAGCGAGATTGTCGAGGTTGAAGACGGCGATCCGGGCAGGCACCGCGGGCCGCTCCGGCGTCGTGTCGGTTGCCGGCACCGCGCGCACGGCACCGCGCGGGATGTACAGGCGGCGCGCTCCGACGTCGGCATAGATGTAATCCCATCCTCCTTCTCCGCCGACCCGCGCCCTGTTCAGCACCTTGTACGGCCCGTCAGTCGAGGGCTGCTGTGCCGACAGCACCGGCGTGAACAGTGCGAGAGCAAACGCGGACACCAGGGCAAACCGTCGCATACAGCGCCTCCAGGGAACTAGAACGCGTTCGGAACGGAACCGGCGCGGATGCGCGCGGCCGAACAGGGATACTGGGCCGGCCGTCCGGGGCTGTCAAATCGAAACCCTGCGGGGACACTCGTCGGGCGACCCATATCACAGACTCCGCGGCGCACGGTGCGTCGCGCCCTGGCTCGGCATCCGGTGTTGGCGCCGCTCCTCACGCCCGCAAGCACGACTCGAAGGCTGCTCATTCGCCGGCAGGTGGCCGCCTTCCTGTGTGTCCATTGGTGCGTCCACTCCCCGACGACCGCTACTCGGCGGCCACCGGCGTCGTCGCGACCCGGGCGTCCGGATGGTCGTCGTCGTGCTCGCTCTCGCGCAGCAGCAGCACAAGCGGCAGCGTACACGCCAAGGCGATGCCCGTGAGCGCGAACACGTGCTCGAACGCAAGAACGGCGCCCTGCTGGGCCACGGTTCCCGCGAGCGCCTGAAGCGCAGCCGTCTTCGCGGTCAGCGTGTCCATGCCACGCATCATGAAACCACGCGTCAGCCCCGCCAGGCGCTCCGCCGTCTCGGGCCGGTAGACCGACACGGACTCGCCCAGGAGCGCCTGTGCTCGCGTGGCGTGCTGCGTGAGCAGCGTGCCGTAGATGGCCAGTCCGGCCGAGCCGCCGAACTGGCGCATGACCGAGTTGAGTCCGGTGGCGTCGGAAATCTGGACACGCGGCACGAAGCTGAGCGCCACGGTCGCGAGCGGCACGAACAGCAAGGAGAAACCGACGCCCTGCAGCATGAGCACGCGGATCACCGCGGCCTGGCTGGTCTCCAGCGTGAAGTCTCCCATGTCCCAGCAGCCCACCGCCACTAACGTGACACCGATGGCCACCAGCAACCGTGGCGAAACCTGATTGTAGATCTTCCCCACGATGGGCGTGACCACCATCATGACCAACGCCCGGGGCAGCAGGGCTAACCCTGACTTGAGTGCCGTGAACCCCATGAGTTCCTGCATGAACACGGGCAGCAGGAACATGCCCGCCATGAGGCTCGAGAACATCACCGACGCCAGCAACGTGGCCGACGTGAACACCGGATCGCGAAACAGGCGCAGGTTCACTGCCGGCGCCGGCGCGTGCAACTCGGTGTAGACGAAACCGACCAGGCCGCCCACGGCCACGCACGTCAGAGCCGTGATGAGCCGCGAGTCGAACCAGTCATTGCGATTGCCCTGCTCGAGCACGTACTGGAGCGACGCCAACCCGGCGCTGAGCAGCACGATGCCCAGCCAGTCGAAGTCGCGTTTCATGCGCTCAGCCTGCGCCGCGTTGGCGGCGCGGATGTCCTCCGGCTCCCGCACGTAGCGGTTGCTCATCATGATGCCGAGCAGCCCCAACGGCAGGTTGATGTAGAAGATCCATGGCCACGACCAGTTGTCCACGATCCAGCCGCCCAGCGTGGGACCGATCGCCGGGCCGAAGGTGATGACCATGCCCACCACCGCCATCGCCATGCCCTGTTCGCGGCGCGGGAAGGTCTGGCGGAGGATGGTCATCTGGCTCGGCATGAGCGCGCCCGCGCCGAGCCCCTGCAGCGTGCGCGCGACCACGAGTTGGGGAAGGGTGCGCGACAGGCCGCACAACGCCGAACCCACGATGAACACGCCGAGGCAGAAGACGTAGACGCGCTTCTGGCCGAGGAAGCGGCCGAGAAACGCCGTCAGCGGCATGACCACCACCTGCGCGATGGCGAACGACGTGGCGAGCGCCGTCATCTGGTCGATGGACGCGCCGATCGATCCGCGAATCTGCGGTAACGCCACGTTGACGATCGAGCTGTCGATCGTCGCCATGATCGCGCCCAGGCTGACCGACGCGGCCACGAGCCACTTGTGGTCAATGCCGGCGGGCGTGTTTTCCTGTGGACTCATCAACTCAAGATCGAAAAAGCTGCGCTTCCGCGCCAGATGGCCTGACTCCGCCAGGTCAACCGTCGACTCCGGACCGAGGCCGAACTGGCGCAGGCATACCAGCGGGTGAACATTTGGCCATCGGCCCATTCCAGGCCGACCAACGCCCGCTTCCCCCGAGAGTGTCCTTGACCACGCCAGCGGTTGGCCCGATCGCCGTACACGAAGTCGATGCCCTCGTGGCGCTCATGCGAGACACGATTCAACCGCTGAGCTACTACAACGAGCGCGCCCGACGCGCGGAGCTGGCGAAGTACTCCGCGGACGGGCTGCGCTCGTTGGTGGCCGAGGACCCGCAGGCCGTGCTCGTTGCCCGCGACCGCACCGGGTTGATCGGCTTCTGTGTCAGCCGCCACGACGACGGAACCCTCTGGCTCTCGTGGTTCGGGACCGCTTCACGGGCTCGTGGCCGGGGTGTTGGCGCGTCGTTGCTCGCGGCCCTCGCGAAGACGCTGCCATCCCGGCACGCCCACAAGATCTGGTGCGACTCGCGAGTCGACAATACGCAGTCGCAGTCGGTTCTCGAGCGCGCCGGCTTCCACCGCATCACGACGCTCACGAATCACTGGTACGAACAGGACTACTATCTGTGGGAGTGGTACCCGTGAGGCCGGGACGGCCGTCCACAGATGTCATTCGTTCACGTGCACGACCTTCGCCGGCGAGAATCCGTTGAAGGTCGTCGCCGAGGCGTAGGTGTACGCGCCAATCATCTCGCTGTATACGAAGTCATCGCGCTCGAGCTTGGGCAGGCTCTCTGCCATCGAAATGACGTCGAGGGCGTCGCAGGTCGGCCCGAACACCGCCGAAAGGCGCGTCTTGCCCCGCTTGAACGCCTTCACCGGATACATGCAGTGGTCGAAGAGCTGGCCGGAGTATGTGTGGTATACGCCATCGTTGATGTAGTACGACGGCTTGCCGTCGCGCACCGCCTTCCCGATGATCTTCGAGATGGCGTAGCCCGCCGTCGCGACGAAGAAGCGTCCGGGCTCGGCGAGAATCTCGATGTTCTTGGGGAAGAGCCGGTTGATCTCGGAATTGATGATTCGCGCGAGTTCCCGGAACGGGCGAACCGTCGCATCGTACGGCGCCGGGAAGCCGCCACCGATGTCGACCAGGTTCATCTTCGTGTATCCGCGGGCCTGCGCTTCCGCGTAAATGTCCGCGGTGAGGTTCAGCGCCTCGACGTAGTTCCCGAAGTTGGTCGTCTGGCTCCCGACGTGGAAGCTGACGCCTTCGACGACCAACCCCTGCCGGTCGGCCTCCAGGATCAGGTCCACCGCCTCGCCGGGAGGCGCGCCGAATTTCGACGACAACTCGACCATCGCGCCGGTATTGGACACCTTCAGGCGCAGCACGAGCCCGGCATGGGGCGCGTGCTTCTTGATCTTGTCGATCTCATCCAGGTTATCGAACGTGACCAGCGGCTTGTACTGGTCGAGTTCCGCGAGCGTCTCCACCGGCTTGATCGGGTTGGCATAGATGATCTTGTCCCAGATCCACTGCTGGCGTTCGCGCGCCGGCATGTCCTTGATCTTCTCGTACACGAGCTGGAACTCGGGCATGGACGCCACGTCGAAGCTCGCACCCTGCTCGAAGAGCGTGCGTACGACGGCGGGATCCGCCCCCGCCTTGACCGCGAAATACGGCTGCACGCGCGGCAGGTACCGCCGGAAGCTCCGGAAGTTCCTCCGCAGTTCGGCGTGGTCGATGACGAGCAGCGGGGTGCCGTGTTCCTCGGCCAGTCGCTTCAGCTGGGCCTTCGAGATCATTCGCCGTCCTTGACGAGGAAGTTCTTGAACTGCCAGGGGTCCTTCAGGTCGAATTGCGGCTTGTTGTAGCCGGGAAACGGGTTCTTGTAGTTCTTGAGGGGCGTCCAGTCCGACGGCGTCGAGATGAACTTGCCGAGGTAGGGCTTGGCGATCCCGAGCACGAACTCGTGCGGGAGGTCGTCCGGGACGACGACTCCCATTGCCGGGTTCTGTATCATCCACACCGTCGCGGCGACGACGGAAATGGCCACCTGCATCGTCGTGGCGTTCTGGTGCGGCACGAGACGGCGCGACTCCTCGATGCTGAGGTCGCTGCCGGTCCACCACGACTGGTACGGGTGACCCATCAGCAGCGCGCCGAGGATGTCGGAGCCGCTGGTGATCTCGTCGTTCATGATGCGCTGGTTGTCGTTCAGCCTGTAGTCGTATCCGCGCATCTCATTCAGCGACACGATTGCGGCGTCACTCGGGCAGTAGGCGTAGTGCACCGTCGGGCGGTACACCGGCTTCCCCTTTTCCCATACGGTAAGATGGTCGGAGATGGTGAACGCCTCGCCATGGCGGACGACCATGCCGCGCACGGTGTAGTTCGGCACCCAGGTGCGGACCCACACGTCCATTCCCATCCGCGCAAGACAGATCTGGTTCCTGGGGCCTTTCTTGTGCTCGTATGCGTGCGCCGGCAGCTCCTTCTCGTGCGTCCCCCAGCCCATCTCGGCGGTCGTCTGTCCTTCCTCGCGGAAGCCCTCGATGCTCCAGGTGTTGACGAACTCGTCCACCTGCTTCGGCTTGTTGGAAATCTGGGTATCGCGCTCCGAGCAATGGATCACCTTCACGCCGAGCTTCTGCGCGAGGAGGTTGAACTTCTGCGTGGTGATGAGGTCGGCAACGATCGCGGCGTCCTTCGCCTTGAACTTCTTGTCGGCGAGCGCGGCATTGCCGATGTCGAGGAGTCCCTGCTTGGTAAAGTGCGAGATGAGGCCCGGGTTCGCGCCATGCTCGAGCACCGCCGTGGGGCCCTTCGTCTTCCACGTCGCCATCATGCGGCGGACGTTCATGTGCCGCCAGTACAGGGTCTTCTCCGTCGGATGCTGCTTCCGGCCCGCGGAATACGGGTCCCACAGCTCGGTCGACGTGTTGACGTAGAGCACGCCGTGCCGATGGCACCAGTCGAGGATCTCGCAGGCCTCGATGTTCCAGGCAAGATCGATGACGACGTCGCCTTCCCCGACGAACGTGCCCAGGAGCGATCCCAGGTTCTTCTCGGTAACGCGGTCGCGTACGAAGCGAACGCCTTTTGCGGTCCATGTCTTCAGCTTCTCCGAACGATCCTCAAAGTCCATCACGGTGACGTTTTCGGGCGCAACCTTGAGATGCTTGAAGAGGATTGGCAGCGTGCATTCGGCCACCGCGCCGTAGCCGACGAAGAGGATCTTGTTCTTGAATCCGGTCATGGAATGTCTCAGGATGAACGCCTGCGGGCGGGCCGTGCAAGCACGGAAGAACGCGCGGTTCGCGCGCAACCTCAATTGAACCGGGGCGGGGCTATTTTGCCAGCGACGGTCGGCGGTGGGCGCAACGGCGGCGTGACGAGGCGTCAAATGTCGGCGGAGTGTCCTCCGCTAGCCTTCGGATAGTCCCGTGCCGTAGAATCAGCAACCGCGTGAAATCCGGTGACCTGCACTCCATCAAGACGGGTCTGGACGGGCCTTTTGCCGAAGGAGCGAGCAAGACCGTGGGCTTTGTTGCGATTCCCAAGAATCGACTGATGCTGATTGCCGGCATCGTCTGGTGCGTTGCCGGTGCGATGGTCTGTCGCATCGGCCTGCCGTTGCTGTGGCATTTCAGGGGGCGGACCCAGGCGGCCCTGGACCTCTTGGCCGTGGTCGTCTTCCTCGTCTTCTATCAACTGATCTTCGCCCCATTGGTCGGCCGGCACACGGCGCGCATCCGCGCACGGCCAGAGCGGCGATTGCCGTTCTGGGATTTCTTCGACGGCCGTTCGTGGACGGTCATGGCCATCATGATGGCGGGGGGCATGTGGCTTCGGCTCTCCGGCGTGGCCCCCGGCTGGATGATCGCGTTCTTCTACAGCGGGCTGGGCTTCGCGCTGTTCTCGTGCGGCACGCGTTTTCTGGTTGTCTACTGGCGGAAGGACGTGCTGATGGAGGCGGCGGCAGGCGGGCCCAGCGGGCCGCCCAGTTGAGAGTCGGTCCTGAACACAGGAGCGCCACTACACGCGAGTCAGTCGCCCGCCCGATGGCACGCGCCGTGTGGCAAATCCGATCAATGCCTCTTCGACCTCAGTAGTGACGTAGTGGGGATCGACCGCGAAGTCCGTGATGAAGAGAGCGCCATGTCCATCCGAGAGCAGTCGAGCCACGCCAGCGACGTCCAGGCCATCCCAGGCAGCCAGCGTCAGGATTTCGGTCGTCGATGACTCCACGTACCTTCGATCAGCCGCGTCGGCGGCGAGTCGCCGCGCGAAGATGTCGTAGCTCGACGGTGACAGCGGCCCGATCCGGCAGGTCATCGCGGCAGGGACGTGCCTGGGCGATTGCGGGCGCGGCTCGGACGCGGTGTCCACGGCGCGCTCACGCGCGATCAGCGCAGTGGCTGGAGCGCTCTCCTCAGGCGCAACGGATGGCTGACGTCGCGTTCTTCGCCATTGATGCCAGGATTGCCAGAGGCGTCCAGCCAGCGTCCCCACGATGAGGCCGAACAGTCCGGCGGCAAGTCCACTGCCGAAACACCGCGCGACAAAGATGACAAGGCCGCGATCGTACGCGCCGTTCTCGAATGACGCGCTGAGCGCGGGCCAGGCGAACGGCCCCGCCCCGAGAAACCCGACGACGAAGAACGCAAAACTCGTCGCGTCCGCGAAGATGGCACGGCCGCGTGCATAGTATTCCGACACATCGCTCCCGTGCGGTCCGCACCCTGCCGGTTACTGCTCGGCGCCTGGATGGGGCGCCCACGCCACCGTACCGTATCTTAGCCCGCATACTGGCGCAATGTGCTCGCGTTGGCGTGATCGCCTTGGTAAAGTGCACCGTGTAGTTTGACAACCGTCGGCCCGAGTTCCTCACGATTGACCGCAGGGACGAACCCATGAAGACAAGAGCGCCGCATGATGGCGTATACGCCCGTATTGGGCCTTCGCGAATCCATGGCGTGGGGGTGCAGGCCATCCGCGACATCCCGGCCGGAACGTTGGTGTTCCACGGCGAGAGCGAGCGCGTCGTCTGGATGTCGCGCGCCGCGGTGCGACGGATGCCCAAGGCCATTCGGGCGCTGTACGAGGACTTCGGGATGGTCTCGGGCGACCGGATCGGCGTGCCGCCGACCCTGAACATGTTGTCCGTGGGCTGGTACGTGAACCATTCAGACCGCCCAAACATCGAGGCGGACGACGACAGCCGTTTCCGTGCGCTGCGCCGCATCCGGAAGGGCGAGGAACTCACCGCCGACTATCGGACGTTCGTGGACGAGGCGCTCCCGTTCACGCCGAGGCGGGCGCGCCCTGCGCGGAAGAGGGCGCCGACTGCTGTGCGGACCAGCCGGATGGGCTGAAACCTCATGGTGGGCACTGTGTTAGCGGAGCCATCCCGCGGCCACCAAGTTCCCCAATTTGCTTTCTGGTGCGGTACCCCCCATCTTCTCATACAGGGTATCCGCGCACATGGCGTGGGTGTCCGACTGACCAGGGGCCTCGCTCTTGTGAGGTCCTTTTTACATCGGTCAGGCGTCCAAGGATGTACGGCTCGTCCGTGCTCCGACGACTTAACACCACCAGGAGTTTTGCAATGCGTGCGATCGGTTCAGTAAAGTGGTTCAATGATGCGAAGGGCTTCGGCTTCATCACGCCGGAAGACGGCAGCAAGGATTGTTTCGTTCATCACTCGGCCATTCAGGGCTCGGGCTTCAAGTCCCTTGCCGAAGGCGAGCGCGTTGAGTTCGACGTGGTTCAGGGCCAGAAGGGCCCGGCCGCCGAGAATGTGACGAAGATCAGCTAGTCCTGCTGGCGTTCCGGTTGGACTGACCTGAGGCTCAATGCCTCGATGACCAATCCAGAATGAACACGACGCCCCATCGCTTCTGCGATGGGGCGTCGCTGTTTCGGGGCGCCTCCCCTTGAACAACCCCGGGCCGGTGGTGGTATAGTTACTCCACACCTCCACCAGGACCCCCCATGATTCGCCCCCCGCGTTCCGTGTTCGCCGTTCTCGCCATCGTGCTCGTGGCGCTCCCGCTCCGCGCCCAGGAAGTGTCCCGCGGCGTCGAGGGCGGTGGTGTCAGCGTCAAGGGATGGACCGGCAAGATCGACGCCGGTGAAGAGAAGGCCGGCCTCACGCTCAACAGCGCGAAGTTTGCCGCCGAGGGCAAGGGCTTCCACGTCACCACCGGCCCCGCCACCACCTACTGGAATCCGGCGAACAAGGCGTCGGGCAACTACACGGTGAAGGCGACGTTCACGGAGCCGAAGTACATGAACCTCAACGGCCACCCGCATCCGTACGGCATCGTCGTTGCCGGCAACGATCTGGGAACCGGAGAGCAGAGCCTTCTCTACTGCGCGGCCTACGGCACGGGGACGTTCATCGTGCGCGGCTTCGGTCCCTCGCCCTTCCAGCTTGGCGGACGCCAGCCGACGGCCAACGATGCCGTGCACAAGGCGGCGGCCAAGGGTGAGCCGGTGACGCAGGAGATTGCCGTCTCGGTGAAGGGCGACCGCGTGGAATGCGTCATCAACGGCACGGTCGTGGCCGGCTACGACAAGGCCGACGCGGTGAGCGCGGGCAAGCTGAAGTCGCTCGACGGCACCTACGGCCTCCGCTTCGGGCACAACACCGAAGTCGTCGTCACCGGCCTTTCGATGACGAAGAACTAGCCGGCACTCGCGCCAGGTTCTCACGCGCCGCCGCGTAGTCAGGCTGCAGGCGCAGCGCTTCACCAAACTCGCGGCGGGCCGCATCCCTGCGGTCCGCCGCGAGCAGTGCTTCTCCCAAGCGGTTGTGCGTTTCGGCGATCAGCGGCCGGCGCCGGATGGCTTCCTCGAGATGTGCAATGGCTTCGTCGAGGAGGCCGGGAGTGTTTGCGAGAATATCGCCGAGGAGGTAGTGCGAGGCCGAGACGAGCAGGAAGTTCGCCGGCTCCAGGCGAATGGCCGCCTCTAGGTGCGGTACGGCCTCGGCGGTTCGCCCGACCCGCTGCAGGGCCACGCCAAGGCTGTACTGTGCCCGTGCGTGATCGGGCTTCAGGCGCAGCGCGGCCTCGAACTGCGCGATGGCCTCAGGGAGGCCGCCCGGCTTGCGCGACAGGATGCGGCCGAGGTTGTGGTGTGCCATCCAGCTGTCAGGGTTCCCCGCGAGCGTGGCCCGATACAGCGTTTCGGCGTCGCGATAGTTGCCCGCCTGCCGCCACGTCAGCGCACCCAGGCCGAGCAGCAATGCGCCGGTGGCGATGTAGACCGAGCGGCTTCCGGTGGACGATACCGACCGGTCGTTCAGGGTCGCGATGCCGGCCGCGACGAGCACCGCCAGCGCGACGCTCGCGTGGTACTGGAAGTGATCGGCAACGAACGAATAGCGGAATGGATAGACGTTCAGGAATCCCATCACCGGAACCAGCGACCCGGCGAAGATGAGGAACGCGGCCAGCGGCGCGCGCGACCAGCGCCGCAGTACCCACAGTGATGCGGTGAGCGCGATCATCGCCACCGGATAGGCGTACGCCGAAGGGGCATGCGTGTCGACGATCCAGCGCGGATACGTGAAGACGAGCCCCGCCGGCCAGGCGAACGCGGCGAGGTAATGCCAGACGACGCGTCCGGCGACCAGCACGCGCTGCAGCGCATCGAGCTCGAACTCGGCGCCCGAGGCGCCAATCAGGTGGCGCTCCACCCATGCGGTGGTGACCCCTGCGGCGAGCGCCAGCGCGAGCCACGGCAGCAGGGGGACCACGTCGCGTCGCCACGAGACCGTGCCGCGCCGCCACCAGACGATCACCAGCAGGGCGCCGGGAAGCGTGGCGGTCACTGTCTTGGTGCAGAGCGCGAGAGCGAAGAGCGCGAGAGCGGCCGCGTATTCACGAGCGCACCGCCGCTCGTCGAAACGCAGCCAGGCGAGTGTCGCCAGAAGGTAGAAGACGAGCGACAGCGTGTTCTTCTGCTCCGAGATCCACGCCACGGACTCGACGTTCACCGGGTGCAGCGCAACGAGAAAACCCGCGAGCCACGCGCCCTTGATGGCGAGGCGCTGGCACACGAGCACTACCAGGCAGGCGGCAATCGCATGCAGCCCCACGTTGGCCAGGTGATAGCCGACCGTCATGTCGCCCCACAGCTGGTGCTCCACCCAGAAGGCACTGTGCAGCACCGGGTAGTACTGCTGCGTTGCTCCCAGTTCGAGCCAGATGCGGCGCAGGCCGTCCCAGCCTTGCAGGACGGGGCGCGTGAGGTGCTCGTCGTCGTCCCACAGCATCCCACCGACCAGCGCGGGGGCGTACGCCGCGAGCACCGACAGCATCAGCAGGATGCCGAGCACCGGCTCGGGAATCCGAAAGGCATCGCGGGATCGAAGGGTCATGGCGGAATGGTTCAGGGACGCCGGCACGGTGCAATCTTAGCGACCGGTGACGACTGGGGCGATCCGCATTCCACTTCGTATTCCGTCTTCGGATTCCAATTCCATCATCCGAGTTCCGGTTCCCTTGTCATGCCTCCACGCAGCGACGATCTTTCCCCCGCCGCCTCCCATTTCACCCGAAGGTACCCACATGCGTTCTCGCACGCTCGCGCTCGTCCTCTCGCTGGCCGTCGCCGTCCCCGCTTCCGCCCAGGGGTTCATGGGCGAAATGCATCGTGACGTCAACGAAGTCCAGAAGAAGATGGTGGACGTCGCCGAGCTGGACGCCTCGTTCATGCACCTGCACCAGGCGATGGGGCTGACCACGGAGCAAGTAGAAGAGACGATGGTCGATGGACGATAAACGATAGATGAGCTCATCCACGCCGGAGCGCGTGCCTGTCAGCGCGCCTCCCGGCGTGCGACCGGCGGTTACACCAGGACTGCTGCTCGCCGCTGGCGTCTCGCTGGCCGCGTGGTTGGGCGAGCGGCTGTTGGTGGCGTGGGTGGGACGCGCCGTGCTCGAGGCGATCGTGCTGGCCATCGTCATCGGTACCGTCGTGCGCGCCGTGGCCGTACGCTCCCCGGCGCGCATCGAGCCGGGTGCCGCGGTGGCGTCGGGCTTGCTGCTCGAAATCTCGATCGTCCTGCTCGGCGCCGGCTCCGACCTGCGCGCGCTGGCCGCTGCGGGTCCCGAAATCCTCGTTGGCGTCGTCTGCATCGTCACGCTGACCCTCGTCTTCGGCACGATGCTCGGGCGCGCGCTTGGGCTCCCCCACGCACACGCCGTGCTGGTGGCCGTCGGCAACGCCATTTGCGGTAACTCGGCGATCGCCGCCGCGGCTCCCGTAGTCGGCGCGCGCCGCGACGAGGTGGCGTCGGCCATCGCCTTCACGGCGGTGCTCGGCGTCTGCGTGATCCTCGGCCTGCCGCTCCTCATCCCCGTGCTGGGACTGACTGATCACCAGTATGGCGTGGTGGCCGGGCTCACCATCTACGCCGTGCCGCAGGTGATTGCCGCGGCGTTTCCCGTGAGCCTCCTCGCCGGCCAGACGGCCACGCTGGTGAAGCTCATGCGCGTGCTGTTGCTGGGTCCCGTGGTGCTGGTGCTGTCGCTGATGGAGCACCGCGCGGCGCGGGTGCGGTGGTGGCGCGTGGTGCCGTGGTACATCGTCGGGTTTGCGTGCGCTTCTACGCTGCGTACGACGGGCCTCATTCCCGCGTCGGCGGGCGACTCCGTGCGCGAGGTGGCGCGCCTGCTCACCGTGATGGCCATGGCCGGGCTCGGGCTGGCGGTCGACGTCGCCTCGGTGCGGAGGGTGGGCGCCAAGGTGGCTGCCACGGTACTGCTGTCGCTCGGCATGATGCTGGGGCTCAGTCTCACCCTGGTCCGCGTGCTTCGGCTTCCCTGAGACGGGTGGAAGGTTGTCCTCCCATGCCGCAGATATTACCGTATCGACGTATAGGGGATCTTCCCGATCGGAGGCGTATATCAATGGTCGCAGCCCTGAAGACGTCATTGCGGCTGGCCGGGATGGTGACGCTCGCGGCGACGGCATGCGGCAAGACTCCGGACAAGCCCGCTTCGCCGGTCGGTGTCACCAGCGCCGTGCAGTTCGATGAGGCGGCGTGGAAGCCCCTGGTCGAAAAGGACATTCCCAACGACTCCCTCGGCGCGTCCATCAGGCGTGGTCTCTACCTGTTGCGATTCACGCCCGAGTCGCTGCCGAAGTTCGCCACGTCGTCGTTGCGCTGCACGAGTTGCCACCAGAACGACGGCCTGAAGGCGTCGGCGGCGCCGCTCACCGGGTCGCAGGCGCGCTTTCCCAAGTACATGCCGCGTTCGGGCGGCGTCATCGCGCTGGCGGACCGGGTGAACTACTGCTTCACCAGGTCGCTCGCGGGTTACGCGATCCCGGTGGGAAGCCGCGAGATGGTGGACATCCTCTCGTACCTGGCCTTCATCTCCCACGACGTGCCGGTGGGCGCGAAGATCGCCGGCACCAATGGCTTGATCTCGATGAAGGACACGCTCGCAGGCAATGCGGCCACTGGCGCGCAGTTGTTCACGGCGAAGCTCTGCATCACCTGCCACGGGCCCGAGGGAAAGGGCAACGGTCCGATCCCCGCGCTGTGGGGTCCGACGTCGTACGCCATCGGCGCCTCGATGGCGCGCGAGGAGCGTGCCGCGAGCTACATCTGGCACAACATGCCGCAGACGGCGCCGGGAACGCTGTCGCCGCAGGAGGCGTTCGACCTCTCCGCGTTCATCAACTCGCATCCGCGTCCCGATTCGCCGGGCAAGGAGCTGGACTGGCCGACCGGCGGCGCGCCCGCCGACGTGCCGTATAACACGCACGGGCATACGGCGCACCGCCCGCCAGCGTCGCTCTTCGCTCGCACCAACCCGCAGGGTACGCTGGTGCCCAATCCGGCATCGCTCGCTGGCCGCCGCCGCTAGGAGCGCAGTCATGGATGAGCCGCTGAAGGACGTTGAGGGCGAGGAGACCATCTCGCGGCGCACGCTGCTCACCGGCGCTGCCGGTGCGCTCGGTGTGGCCGTGGCGGCCGGACTTCCACACATAGCGCGTGGCCAGGGCGTGCAGGTGAGCACGCCAGCGGCCCCGGTGGTTCCCGCCGACGCCACCAGGTTGCCTGGCGCGCCGACCACCGCCGTGGGCTCGCGCTCACCGTTCGTGAGGCCTTCTCGCACGCCGGTGGGCGAAACGACGGGCTACTCGCTCACGCCGCTGCAGGACCTCACCGGCACCATCACGCCGGCGGACCTCCATTTCGAGCGCCACCATGCCGGCATCCCGGCCATCGATCCGTCGCGTCATTCGCTGCTCATCCACGGCCTGGTGACTACGCCGCTGATGCTGACCGTCGACGAGATCCGGCGTTTTCCGCAGGTGACGCGGCAGCACTTCATCGAGTGCTCGGGAAACGGCCGCGCGGCGTACCGCGAGCCCAATCCTGACTTGACACCGCAAATCGTCGCCGGGCTGGTGAGCAACACCGAGTGGACCGGCGTGCCGCTGAAGGTGCTGTTTGAGGAAGCCGGCGCGAAGCCAACGGCGCAGTGGTTCCTCGCCGAGGGTGGCGATGCCTGCCTGATGGCGCGATCGATCCCGATGGCCAAGGCGATGGACGATGCGCTGGTCGTCTGGGCGCAGAACGGCGAGCCGATCCGCCCGGAGCAGGGATTCCCGCTGCGGCTCCTGCTCCCTGGTTGGGAAGGGAACACCAGCGTGAAGTGGCTGCGCCGGCTCGAGCTGGGGACGCGCCCATGGATGACGCGGTGGGAAACCAGCAAGTACACCGACCCACTGCCCGACGGCACCGCGCGACAATTCAGCTTCGACATGGATGCCAAGTCGGTCATCACGTCGCCAGCGGCGCCTCAGTCCATCACCAAGGGATGGTGGCCCATCAGCGGGCTGGCGTGGACGGGGCGCGGCAGGATCACGCGCGTCGAGGTCAGCTCGGACGATGGCAAGTCGTGGGCCGATGCCATCATCCACGAGCCCAACCTCGCGAAGGCACCGGTGCGCTTCACGCACATGTGGGAATGGGACGGGCGCGAGTCGGTGCTGCTGAGTCGCGCCACGGACGAGTCCGGGTACGTGCAGCCAACCCTCACCGAGTTCGTCAAGGTGCGCGGCATTGGCACCGACTTCCATTTCAACCCGATCGTCGGGTGGAAGGTGCAGTCCGGCGGCCGACTCGTGTTCCACGGAGCAACGTGATGCGCCGCGCCTGGATGCTTCCGCTCGCGCTGGCGATCGTTGCCTGTTCGCGTGATTCCGGGTCGTCGCCGGCGTCGATGGCCGCCGGCGAGCCGGCGCGCCACTACGGCCTGGGGCGTGCCGCGACGGCGGCCGAAGTGACGGCACGCGACATCGACGTCGCTCCCGACGGTGAGGGACTGCCTCCGGGAACCGGCACGGTGCAGCAGGGTGCCGCCATCTTCCAGGCGAAATGCTCGATGTGCCATGGACCCAGGGGACAGGGGATGCCCCCCGCCTTTCCCGCGCTCATCGGGCGCGACCCGAAGGCCGAGGGGTTCGTATTCGCCAAGGACCCGAATCTGACGAAGACGATTGGCAACTACTGGCCGCACGCGACGACGGTGTTCGATTACGTGCGGCGGGCGATGCCGCTGCTGCAACCGGGATCGCTGACGAACGTGGAGGTGTATTCGCTCACGGCGTTCCTGCTGGCGAGCAACCAGGTGGTGCCGATGACCACGACGCTCGACTCGGCTTCGCTGACGCAGGTGAAGATGCCGTACGCCGGCAAGTTCGTTCCGGACAACCGGCGCGGCGGAAGGGAAGTGAAGTAGCGGCACACCGGCGGCCCCCGCGGCCGGAGCAAGAATCCCCCCAGGAGGAACGCATGGCACATCCTGCATCACAAGCGACACCCAACGTGGTCGAAGGCGCCACCAAGCTTCCGCCCTGGGCGATGCTCGGCGCCCTCTTCGGCGTCGTCAGCGCGTTCAGCATCCTTACGTTCGGGCCCATCGGTGTTTCGGGCACCTACCCCCGGTTCGTTGGTGCGGTCATGCGCTGGGTCGATCCCGCATGGGCGACGGCCAATCCGTACCTCGAAAAGATGGGCTCGTTCATCAAGCCCGAGACCTTCATCGTGCTTGGCCTGCTGATCGGCGGCTTCCTCGCCTCGCGCATCGGGACGCAGGTGGCGGCGCGCACGGAGTTCATCCATACCGGCGAGACCACCAAGGCGAAGCGCAATCGCGACGCCTTTCTCGGCGGCTTCCTGATCGTGTTCGGCGCGCGCATCGCGGGCGGCTGCACGAGCGGGCACATCATTTCCGGCATCACCCAATTGTCGGTGAGCGGGATCATTTTCGCGGCCGGCGTCTTTGCCACGGGCATCGTCACGGCCAAGCTCCTGCACAAGGGAGGGCGCTGACATGTCGCTCTTCTATGCCCTGCTTGCAGGCATCGCGATGGGCGCGCTGATCCAGCGCGTGCGCGCGTCGAGTCCCGCGATGATCGCGCAGAACCTGCGCCTCGAGAACCTGTCGGTCATCAAGTTCATGGCGGTCACCATCGCGGTGGGCGCCATCCTGGTGTACCTGATGAACCTCGTCACGCCGATGCACTTCGATATCAAGCCGACGTACGTCATCGGCGTGCTGGTAGGCGGGCTGGTCTTCGGGGTCGGCTTCGGGCTGGGCGGCTACTGCCCGGGCACCTGCGTCGTCGGCGCCGGCGAGGGACGCCGCGACGCTCTCTGGGCGATCGGCGGCGGGGTGGCCGGCGCGCTGGTCTTCACGATCGTGTTCGAATCGCTCATCGCCCCGATGAACAAGCTGGCGGACTACGGCAAGATCACGCTGGCCGACGTGCTGCATCTTCCCGCCGTCGGTGTCGCTATCGGGCTGGGCGTGATCTTCCTTGGCATCGTCTACGTGCTGCCGACGGTCGTGAAGAAGACCTGAACGTTTCGGGCGTGACGGTGCGGCGAAGCCCCCGGCGAGCGAACTCGCCGGGGGCTTCGTCGCGTACACCACCGAGCCTGCTACTTCTTGGTTGGCATAAACGAGAAGCCGACGAGCACCGAGTTCTCCGACATCGCGTTCTTCACGCTCGTGCCGGGGACGGCGGTCGGGCGCAGCATCGGCCCCTCGATGGAGTTCTCGAGTGCCGTGTAAGCGGCCACGTTGATCTCGACGCCGTCACGCACCTTGAAGCCCATCCCGGCGGTGATGTGATGCTGCACGATGGCCGGTGCCGGAAGGTTGAACATCGAGTTCGCGTCGGGAATCGGGTTGCCCGAGTAGTTGTAACCGCCGCGCAGCGTCACCTTGTCGGTGGCCTTGTACTGCGCGCCGAGTGCGACGACGACGATGTTATCCCAGCCGAAACCCTTCACCGAACCGTCGGCGTTGTAACCCACCTGGTCGAAGCCCTTGGTGCTCTTGTACGTGAAGTACTTCACGTCGGCGGCCGCCTGCAGCCTGGACGTGGGCGTCCATGCCAGTCCGGCGGCGTAGATGGCCGGGGCGTCCATGCGGAACGAGAAGGTGCGGGCCGTATTGAAGCTCGGCACGTTGGGGTTCGCGTACACGGAAGTGTATTCGAAGTCCTGGAACATTTGCGCCGACGTGTAGGCCAGTCCCACGGCCACCTTGTCCGTGGCCTGGTACTGCAGGCCGGCCTGCAGGCCGAAGCCGAAGGCGCCGTCGGCGGCGGCCGCGCTCGAGTAGTAGGCGCGGTCATCCGCCGTGTACGGCACGCCGTCCGGTCCCAGATCGGCGGCGGGCGATGCCGTCGGCATCGGGTTCACCGCGAGGGACGCCCAGTCGATGTTGACGGCCACGCCGAGGCGCAGCTTGTCCGAGGCCTTCCACGCAACGGCCGGCACGATCTTCATCAGGCCGAAGTTCGAGTACACCTGGCCGAAGCCGTTGGGGCTGGGCATCAGGATCGGATTGCTCGCGTCGGCGGGATAGTTCACGCCGAATCCGCCAATGCCCAGGCCGGCGAGGCCGACGACCACCTTGTCGTTGAGTTGCGTGGTGAAGCCGAACGCCGGGATGGGCGTGAACTCACTGGCGCTCGTGGTCGAGCCGTTCATGGGACCGTACGACGAGGTCACGGTGCGGCTGGGCTTCATGAGTTCGAAGCCCATCTCGACATTGGTGCCGGCGTAGCTGGCGAGGCCGGCGGGGTTCACGAAGAACGAGCCCAGCAGGCTCGTGTTGGAAGCCACCGCCGCGCCGCCGAGCGCGGAGTTGACGGCACCGACACCGTGCAGGAAATGACCGTCGGTGGCTGATGCGGTGGCCGGCCAGGCGGTGGACGCAAGCGCCAGGGTCAGCAAGAGGGTAGGGCGACACTTCATGGGTTGAGTACCTCCGGATGATTTGAAACGACCGCCGCACTGGACGGTCGATGGGGGACCGTGGGTCGTCACGGGCGCGGAGATAGTTGCGCGAGTGCCGTGTGAATGCGGGGTGCCAGAACGGGATCGGGCGGGAAGACGGTGTCGAACACAGCGTGGCCGCCGGGCTCGGCGATGTGCTGCCAGAGTGCGCGATAGGCGCCGGCCTCGGCGGGAAGCAAACGGTCGAGCAGCTCGGCGCCGCACCGCACGGCCGCGATGCTGCTGCGGCGCGACGCTTCAGCGCGGGACGCTCGGAGCGACGGCGACTGGTCGGCGGCGCGGGAAACGAGAGGGAAACAGAGTTCGCGCATGAATGCGAACACCGGAGCGTCGGCCGACGGCGACGCATCGAAGGTGCCGACGGCAACGATGTTGTCGGTGCGGTCGTCGGGACGGCCAGCGAAAAGCCGCCCTTCGGGTCCCAGTGCCGCGGCGACCATCACCACGCCACCATCGAGACGTTCGGCGTGAAGGAACGGCGCGAGCGCGGCGGCAAAGCGGGTGTCCCACGCGCGCTGCCAACGGTCCAGCGCGGCGGCGGGGACGACGGGAGGATGGCTGCGTTCCACCGCGTCGGCGAGTTCGGCGAGCGGAGCGCGCTGCGCGGGAGCCGGGAGCGTGCTGGCAAGGGCGCCCATCAGGAAGGCGGCTCGCGGGGCGCCGGGCGCCGGTGACGGAGCCGCCGCGTCGCTGATTGCACTCACGAGTGCCTGGCGCGTGGCAGACGGGTAGTATAGCGGGGCGAAGTGCAGGATCTCGTAGCCGCTCGACGCCGCGAGGGTGCGCGCCAGCCGCGAGTCCGGGGTACCCGGGGAACGGTAGAAGGAGAAGGCGCCCGGACCGGCGAGATGCGTGTTGTCGAGGGTGTGGAACCAGGCGGCGGCGGCGTCGGGCGCGGTGAATCGCCATGCGTCGGGCTGCTGGGCATGCGCCGTGGCGGCGACGGCCAAGGTGGCCAGCATGGCGAAGAACCGGCGGGGGCTTGCGCATTGTATTATCATATGCACTATTGAGCATATACCTTGTGACGCATAGATGCATCGGGCAATACCCTGTTCCGGAGTGCGGTAATCTCCTGTACATTTAGGTCCATGACCTCACGTTCTCGCCCGCGCAGCAAGCGCGAACCGACCCCGGAGCTGCTGGCGCTGGTCGCCAGTCGCTTTCGGGCGCTGGCCGAGCCTGCGCGGCTCGCCATCCTGCACGCCCTCGAGGGGCGTGAACGAACCGTGACCGAGCTGGTGGAGTCGACCGGCCTGGGACAGGGCAACCTGTCGAAGCACTTGCAGCAGTTGCACGCCTGCGGTTTCGTCAGCCGTCGTCGCGAAGGCCTGTTCGTGTACTATGAGCTGGCCGACAAGGACGTCCTGGCGCTGTGCGAGATCATGTGCAACCGCCTGGAGACCGACCTCGGCGCCTCCCACAAGATCGTCGCGGCGCGGTAGCGACGGCCGGCTGAGCCGGGTTGGGTGGTCTCTCACGGAGACCGGAGGCGCGCCGAGGGCACGGAGAACGACAATTCAAAGGGGCTTGGCGGACGGTTCTGTCCGGCCAAG
>DATCGU010000051.1:0-5965 GCA_036508735.1 Gemmatimonadaceae bacterium | reverse complement strand
GTGCCGAGGGCGGCGTGCGACGCTGGTACGCTGTTGGATCCGCCGGGATACAGGCCGCCCTGGAAGCCCCGATACGTCGAGGTGCCAAGCTGGGTGAGCGGCACGCGCGCCGTGTCCGGCTGTTGCCCGGCCGGCCCGGCGGGCGACTCGCGCGATGCGCACGCCCCGAGAACAATGAAGGCGCCGAGTGTCACGGCGTGGCGCATGGCTCTCCCAGGGGATTGAACGAGCAGATCCGGGGGGCGTCGGATGATGCGGCGTTCCTAAGAATGCACAAGCGGTTTGAGGGCGGCAATCCATGCGGTGCGACGGGATGCACCGCCGACGGCGCAGCGTTCGTCGTCCGCTTCCTACCCTCCAGGGGCAACGGCGCCTATCTTCAGCGTACCATGGCCACGCAACACCGCAGTCTGGGCAATGCCCGCTAGACCTTCGGGCGGCTCCCGCCGCCGCTCGCGCCGGAGCAAGGGCAGCGCCTATGCCGCCACCCCCAGAGTGACGCTCACGTCAGTGCCAACCGGGCGCGCCGCGTACACCGACACCCGCGAATGGCTGCTCGAACAGCACGGGCCCATCTGCGCCTACTGCGAGGCGACGGTCCCCGTGCGTTCAATCACGCTCGACCACGTGACACCGAGGCGCGGGCAGACGGCGTACGACCGGCGCGACAACCTGGTGCTCTGCTGCAAGGCGTGCAACGCAGTCAAGATGGACAAGCCGCTGCTGGTGTTCCTGTTGGGCAGCCGCAAGCGCGTCATCGCGATGTACAAGTACGGCCAGCATCTCAGCCACCAGCTGGTGGAGATGGTGAAGGACCTGCTGCCCCCCGATGAGCGTCCCTCGCTGCCGACCATTCCGCATAACAAGCGCGTGCGCCGCAAGACGTCGGCGGAGATCTTCGGCGACCGTGGGCACGGCGGGTCGCCGTATCTCGATGACGCGCCCGTCGTCCACCGGGTGCCGGCGGCGATTGCGCACAAGGCCGCGGTGGTGCATGTCCACCGGGCGCCGGCGGCGAAGCCGGTCGCGGGGGCAGCTGCCGGCGTCGCGCCCAAGAAGAAGCGCAGTCGCGGCGGCCGGGGCCGGCGACCGAAGGCCTGAGTGTCGGCTGCCGCCGCGGGACGCACGCGGTGGAATTCTCCACTTTTCATCCGGACGTCCGCATGAAACGACGCGAGTTCGCCCAGTCCCTCGCAGCCGCAGCAGCCGCGGCCGCGATTCCCGGTGCCCGGGCGAGCGCGACATCGCCGCGCCGCGCTCCCGGCGTGAACGGCGGGCGCCTCAATGGCTGGCTGACGGCCATCGGCGAGTTCGGAAAGAACCCGCAGGGCGGGGTCACGCGGCTGGCGTACAGTGACGCCGACATCGCCGCCCGTGCCTACACGGTGCAACTGATGCGCGATGCCGGGCTCGACGTGACGGTTGACGCGGCGGGCAACGTCTTCGGCAAGCGCGCCGGTACCGACGCCGCGGCCACGCCGGTCATCTTCGGCTCGCACGTGGACTCGGTGCCCGAGGGCGGCAACTACGATGGCAACGTGGGGACGCTGGCCGCCATAGAGGTGGTACGCACCTTCGGCGAACTGGGAGTGACCACCACGCATCCGCTGTGGGTCGTCTGCTGGCAGAACGAGGAGGGCGGTACGTGGGGCAGTCAGCTGGTGACGGCGGAGACCACGGCGGCCGACCTCGCCACGGTGGCCCGCAGCGGCAAGAGCATCGCTGACGGCATTCGATTCATCGGCGGCGATCCCGCGCGGCTCTCCGGCGCGCGGCTGCGCAAGGGCGACGTGCACGGCTACCTCGAGCTGCACATCGAACAGGGGGGAAACCTCGACCGCGACCGGCGGGACATCGGCATCGTCGAGGGCATCGTCGGCCTGCGCGAGTGGGACGTGACCATCGATGGGTTTGCCAACCACGCCGGCACGACACCGATGAACGAGCGGCACGATGCCATGCTCGCCGCCGCGCGCTTCACCGAGATGGTGAATCGCATCGTCACGTCCGAACCGGGGCGGCAGGTCGGCACGGTTGGGCGCCTGCAGGCATTCCCGGGCGCGCCGAATGTCGTGCCGGGCAAGGTGGCCTGCACGCTCGAGCTGCGTGACCTCGATGACCGGAAGATCCAGCGGCTGTACGACACGATCGTCGCCGAATCGCGGAAGATCGGCGAACGGAACGGGACGACGTTCGCCTTTCACGAGTTCGTGACGCACGAGTCGGCGCCGTGCGACGCGCGTGTGCGCGCGCTCATTGGCGCATCGGCCCGCTCGCGCGGCTTCTCCACCATGAGCCTCCCCAGCGGGGCGGGGCACGATGCGCAGAACATGGCGCGGGTCTGTCCCATGGGCATGATCTTCATTCCCTCGGTGGGCGGCATCAGCCACTCGCCGCGGGAGTTCTCGCGTCCGGGGGACATCACCAACGGTGCCAACGTGCTGCTGGGCACCGTGCTGGCGCTGGACGCGGCCACCTTTCGATGACCGCGTTCGACTATGACTGGCTGATCGTCGGCTCCGGCTTTGGCGGGAGCGTCTCGGCGCTGCGCCTGAGCGAGAAGGGGTATCGCGTGGCCGTGCTCGAGGCTGGTCGCCGGTACAAGGACGAGGAATACGCGGCCTCGACCTGGAACCTGCGACGGTTCCTGTGGGCGCCGGCGCTGGGCTTGCGCGGCATTTTCCGCCTGACGCCGTTCAAGGACATCTTCATCGCGAGCGGCACGGCGGTGGGCGGCGGCAGCGCCACGTACGCCAATACGCTCTACCGCGCCAAGCCGGCGTTCTTCGAGAACCCGCAGTGGAAGGACATGGCCGACTGGGCGTCGGCGCTGCAGCCGCACTACGAGACGGCCGAGCGCATGCTCGGCGTGCAGACGGTGCCGTTCGGCACCGATGGCCAGGAGTTGCTGAAGGCGGTGGCCGGGCACTTCGGCGTCGCGGAGACGTTTACGCGTACGCCGGTGGGGGTGTTCTTCGGCAAGGCGGGCGACGAAGTGCCCGATCCGTACTTCGGCGGTGACGGACCGTCGCGCACGGGCTGCACGCGGTGTGGTGCCTGCATGGTCGGCTGCCGCGTGGGCGCCAAGAACACGCTGCTCAAGAACTATCTCTGGTTCGCCGAGAAGAAGGGGGCCACCGTGCTGGCCGAGCACGGTGTGGTGGATGTGCGGCCGCTGGGCGCGAGCGATGGCAGTGACGGCTACGTGGTGACGACGGAACGCCCGGGCGCGTGGTTCTTCAGGCGGCGGCGCACGTTCACGGCGCGCGGCGTCGTGTTCGCCGGCGGAGCGTTGGGCACCGGCGAGTTGCTGGCGACGCTCAAGCACGGTGGCTCGCTGCCCAACATCAGTGATCGCCTGGGTGAACTGGTGCGCACGAACAGCGAGTCGATCCTCGCCGTGACGCTGCCCGACGACCGCCTCAAGCCGTGGGCCGATGTCGCCATCAGCGCGAGCATTCATCCGGACCACGACACGCACATCGAGTTCTGCACCTACGGCAAGGGCGGCGACTTCATGACGTTCCTGCTGGCGCCGCTCACCGGCAACGGCACGCGGCTGACGCGGCCGCTCATGCTGCTGCGCGAGATCGTGCGGCATCCCCTGCGCTTCGTGCGCGGCCGATGGCCGTTCGGCTGGAGCAAGCGCACGCTGATCGTGCTGGTGATGCAGTCGAGCGACAACGCCATGGCGTTTCGGGCGCGGCGGCGCTGGCTGCGGCGCGGGTGGAAGATCGGCACCGAACAGGACGCGGCGAAACCGAACCCGACGTTCATCCCGAAGGCCAACGAGGCGGCCGAGTTCCTGGCGAGGCACACCGGCGGCATTGCCCACAGCGGCGTGCTGGAGGCGACGATGAACATCCCGACGACGGCGCACATCCTGGGTGGCGCGGCCATCGGTGCCGATGCGTCACGCGGCGTGGTGGACGGCCGCAACCGCGTCTTCGGCTACACCAACCTGATGATCTGTGACGGATCGGCGATGCCGGGGAACCCCGGCGTGAATCCATCGCTCACCATCACGGCGCTGGCCGAGCATGCGATGGCGCAGGTGCCGGTGGCGCGGACAGCGGAGTAGGGGGGTCTCTCACGGAGACCGGAGCGATGCGAAGGACACGGAGTACGACAATTCAAAGGGGGTGTGGCGGGGAGTACTGTCCGCCGCGCCCCCTTAGGTATTTGTCCCTTCTCTGTGACCTTTGTGCTCCTCCGGTTTCCGTGCGAGAGGCTCCTCTGGTCTCCGTGAGAGAGCCTCCGTCAGACTCGAGCTTCCACGAACACCGGCGACATCAACCCCGCGAGCGAGCGACCGTGCGGGTCCTGGATGGCGCGTATCTCGTTCACCAGTTCGAGCGCTGTCTTCGTGGCCGGCGAGAGCGCACGATCAGAGGTGCCGAGCGGCGTCACACGGTCGCCCCACTTGACGACGAGCGAACAGAAGGTGAGGCCGGCGCCGAAGGCCGGCATGAGCAGCGTCGCCCCCGGGCGCACCCGCCCCGACTCGAGGGCCTCGACGAGCGCCACCGGCACGGTGGCGGCACTCATGTTGCCGTACTTCTGCACCGTCAGCATGACCTTCTCCATCGGGATGCCGGCGTACTTGGCCACGCCCTCGATGATGCGAAGGTTCGCCTGGTGGGGGACGCACAAGTCGACCTGCTCCGAGGTGACGCCGCACTGGGCCATCACCTTGGCGGATGCCTCGCTCATGCCCTTGACGGCGCGCTTGAAGATCTGCGGACCGTCGAAGTCCCACAGCGTGTCACCCAGCGTGACGCCGCGGTTGGCGTAACCGCAGCCGAAGCCGCGAATGCGCAGCGTGGCGCGCGCCTCGGCGTCGCAGCCAAGGACGCTGCCGAGCACGCCTTCCTCGCGGTCGCCGGCCTGCAGCACGACGGCGGCGGCGCCGTCGCCGAAGAGCACGGCGACGTTGCGGTTGCTCCAGTCCATGTACCGGCTGACGAGTTCGACGCCGATCACGACGGCGTTCCGCACCATGCCGGTGCGGATCATCGCCGTCGCCGAGGACAGGCCGTAGAGGAAGCTGGTGCAGGCCGTGTTCACGTCCATGGCCGCGGAGTGCTTCGCCCCCAGCGCCACCTGCACGCCCGATGCGCTGTTCGGGGCCTGCTCTTCGTAACTGGTGCTGCCGTAGACGATCAAGTCGAGGTCGCCGACATCGAGGCCGGCGCACGCCAGCGCGCGCGCCGCGGCGACGGTGGCCATCTCCTGCGCGGTGACGTGCGAGATGCGGCGCTCCTTCATGCCGGTGCGCGAGGTGATCCACTCGTCGTTCGTGTCGAGAAACGTCGAGAGATCCTCGTTGGTGAGCACGGCGGGGGGCATGCATGCGCCCCAGCCGGTAATGGCCGCGTAGGTCATGGGCATCGAAGGTCGGGTCGTGGTTGGTGAGCGACGGGCAACATCGTTCCCGGGAAGCCAGGGGGGAAGATGGCACACCCCGAAGAATCCACAATGCCGGGACGCCGCCCGGCGTGGTGTCGACTATCGACTATCGTCTATCTTCTATCGTCTATCGTCCAGACTACTGATACTGGATGTATATGGGCCGCGGATTCAACCGCAGGATTTCCGCGATCGTCGTGCGTGGATTGTCGTTGCGCGACTTGTAGAACTGCTTCCACCCCACGAACTGCACTGGCTCCGCCTTGATCCACGAGCGAAACGTGCTGCGCTTCAGGTGCGGCGCGCCGAACCCGTCCATGTCCATCACCACCTGCACGCGCGGGTCGAGCTTGATGTTGCGGGTGTTGGTGACGCCCTTGCGCGTGAAGCGGTGCACGACGAGCACCTTGGGCGAGAGCTTGTATCGCGTGACGAGGTCCTGCAGGAAGCGCGAGGCATAGTTCACGTCCTCCGCGTCGTACGTGCCGATCTTCTTTCCGGGGAGTCCGCCGTTCTTCATGGAGAACTCGGGGTCGATGCCCAGGTGAAAGTTCGG
>DATCGU010000050.1:0-3170 GCA_036508735.1 Gemmatimonadaceae bacterium | reverse complement strand
GAATCTCCCGCAGGTGAATAGAGAGTTAGGTCTACAACAATGATCTGCTGGTCAAGCCCCGAGCCCAGACACAGATGCGCGCGACTCCCGACGTGGAATTGTCGATCGTGATGCCGTGCCTCAACGAGGCCGAGACGATCGAAACGTGCGTGCGCAAAGCGCTGCACTTCCTGAGCGTGGAGTCAGTGCGCGGCGAAGTGGTCGTCGGGGACAATGGATCGACGGACGGCTCGCCGGAATTCGCGCGTCGCGCAGGGGCACGCGTCGTCTCCGTCGCGCATCGAGGCTATGGGGCTGCGCTCTACCACGCGACCCTCGCGGCGCACGGCAAGTACGTGATCATGGGGGATGCGGACGACAGCTACGACTTCACGGCCCTGATGCCGTTCCTGGTCCGCCTTCGTGAAGGGTACGATCTCGTCGTCGGCAACCGGTTCATGGGCGGAATTGACGCCGGAGCGATGCCGTTCAAGAACCGCCGGATCGGCAATCCCGTCCTGACGGGAATAGGACGTGTCCTCTTCCACAGTCCCGTCGGAGACTTTCATTGCGGGCTGCGGGGCTATTCGGCAGCGGCGTTCGAGCGACTCGACATGCGCGCCACCGGAATGGAATTCGCCTCCGAGATGATCATCAAGTCCACCCTCCGGGGTCTGAGGATCTGCGAGGTTTCCACCACGCTGAAGAAGGACGGGCGCTCCCGCCCGCCGCATCTGCGACCCTGGCGTGACGGGTGGCGTCACCTCCGTTTCATGCTGCTCTTCTCGCCGCGCTGGCTGTTCCTCTATCCCGGCCTGGCGATGGTGGCGCTCGGCCTCGTCGTCGGAGGTGTGCTGATGGCGGGTCCGATCTGGATCGGGCGGATCGGCCTGGACGTCGGCACCATGGTCTACGCGATGGCCCTGGTCCTCCTGGGTTCGCACATGGCCTCGTTCGCATTCCTTTCGAAGGTTTATGCCGTCCAGGAGGGGCTCCTCCCGGGCGACCCGACGCTGACCCGGTTGTTTCGGTACCTGACGCTTGAGGTGGGCCTCCTCGTCGGCTTCGGGCTGATGACGGCCGGATTCGGCGGAGGGGTCTATGCGGTGGGCCGATGGAGTGCCCGCGGGTTCGGACCGCTGGATCCACAGCAAGCGCTCCGGATCGTCATTCCGTCCTGTCTCGCGCTCGCGCTCGGATGGCAGGTCATCCTCACGAGCTTCTTCTTCAGCATCCTCGGCCTGAAGACCCGCAAGGCCGCCACGTGAAACCGTTCGACCGCCTGCTGCAGCGGTGGCGCATCGCGAAAGTGCGTCCGTACCTGAAGACTGGCGCACGCGTGCTGGACATCGGTTGCGCCGATGGAGCGCTGTTCCGGCTCGTGCCCGGACTCGGCGAGAGCGTCGGGATCGATCCGACGCTCACCGCGCCGGCAACGGTGGGGGCGGCACGCCTCCAGAAGGGGAACTTTCCGGCCGACCTGCCCGATACCGCGCCCTTCGATGCGATCACCATGCTCGCGGTGCTGGAGCACATTCCGCGTCACGAACAGGCGGCGCTGGCTCAGCATTGCCGCGACGCGCTCGCTCCGGGATCGCTGCTCCTCATCACGGCGCCGGCTCGCATGGTCGACCATGTGCTGACGGTCCTGCAGTTCCTGCGCCTGATCGACGGGATGTCGCTCGAGGAGCACTACGGATTCGAACCCGGCGAGACCATGGCGATCTTCGGGCACGCCGGATTCCGGCTGGTGAAAGCGGAACGATTCCAGCTTGGGCTGAACCATCTCTTCGTGTTCGAGAGAGCATGACCGCGCTCGCCGGGCAAAGCGCCTGGTCCGCGGCGCGAACGCCCACACTCGCGCAGGAGGCGATGCTCGCGGGACTCGCGGTGCTCGTCGTGCACGCCGTCGCGAGTATCTGGGTGGCCCCCGGCGCCTATCAGGACGACGCCATTTATCTTGCGCTGGGGAAAGCGCTCGCGTCCGGGCGCGGCTGGCACTCGGTCTACGCGATCGGATCTCCGGTCCACCTCAAGTACCCGCCCGCGCTGCCCGGCATCTATGCGCTGCTGTGGATGGCGGGGGGCTCTATCGAGCGCACGCTCGGATTCGTGCATGCGTTTCACATCCTCGTGAGCGGCGCGTGCGGTGCGCTCGCCTGGTGGATCGTGCGCGCGCGGCTCGGCGGTTCCGCAGCGGCGGCGATGACGGCGCTCGTTCCGTTCGGGCTGGTGTCGGTGGTGGATCATTGGCAGTTGAGCATCACGGAAGGCCCGTACGTCGCGACGTGGCTCGGTATCCTCGTCCTCGCACTTGCGCCTCTCACGCGCCGACGCGCGCTCGGGCTTGGCCTGCTGCTCGCCGTCGCCACGCTGCTCCGCGCGCAAGGGTGGGCGCTGATCGGCGGCGTGGTGATCGCGTTGTGCCTGACGACGGAGGGGCGTCGCCACGTCCTCATCACCGGCGGTGCCGCAATCGCCCCGGTGCTTGCCTGGTCGGCGATGGTCGCGCTTCTGGCGCGCCACGGCGCGGTATCGACCCAGCCGGATGAAGCGGGCTACCTCGCGCCACTCATTCGGATGCCGTTCGTGACAGCGGCGCATACACTGGCGTCCAGCGTATCCCTCAACATTGCGGAGTACTGGCGCATCATTCCGCGCGAGCTGGGGCCCGCCGGCCCCGGGCACCTGCTGGCGGTGGTGTGTTTCATGCTCGGCCTGGTCGGGGCCTCGCGCGATGCGCGACGAATCGCTCCCCTCAGCCTGACGCTGGCGATGTCACTGGTGATGCTCCTCGTCCTGCCGTACAACCAGGAGCGCTACGTCCTCGGAGTCGCTCCGGTCTGCGCGCTGCTCGTCGTCCACGGGTGGGCGGTGATCGCGAGCCGGTTCAATGCGCGGACGGGGATGGCCCTTGCGACAGGCTCGGTCGCGATGGTCCTGTTCCACCAGCGCGCGATCCGGCGCGCCGCGACGAGCCCCGACCCGATCGCCGAGGTGGGTTTCGAGCCGGTTGGGCACGTGTTGACGAGGAACACGGCGTGGCTCGAGACCGTGGTGCCGTGGGTGATGACCCATACGCCGGCGAACGCCCGGGTGTTCACGGAAGGCGCTGCCGGCCTCTGGCTTGCGACCGGCCGGACGGGCGTGGCCGCCCTCCCGGCGGCACCGACGTTCATCGTCCGGCCGCC
>DATCGU010000049.1:0-2602 GCA_036508735.1 Gemmatimonadaceae bacterium | reverse complement strand
GCGGGCGAGATGTCGGGGCACATGTTCTTCGCCGAGGGCTTCTACGGCCACGACGATGCCCTGTATGGCGCGGCGCGCCTGTTGCGCATCCTCGGCGACACCGGCAAGCGAGTGGATGAGCTGCTGGCCGACGTGCCGCGGTTCGTGAGCACGCCGGAACTGCGCGTGGATTGTCCGGACGATTGCAAGTTTGGCCTGGTGGCCGCCGCGCAGGCGTATTTCGCCGCGCGGCGCGAGGTCATCGACGTGGACGGCGCGCGCATCCTGTTCGGTGACGGATGGGGCCTGATTCGCGCCTCCAACACGCAGCCGATCCTCGTGCTGCGGTTCGAGGCGCGCTCCGAGCAACGCCTGGCCGAGATCCGCGCCGAGGTCGAAGGCTGGCTTCGCACGCAGGGAGTCGGGGCATAGCATGACCGCGCGACGCGGCCTTGCGTTCGCCGGCGTCGCGCTGGCCGCGGCGCTGGTGACCGGCCGTGTGCTCGCCGGCGCCTACGCCGAGTGGGCCTGGTACGGCTCGCTGGGCGCCGCGTCGCTCTGGAACGCGCGCATGGAGGCGCTCACGACGCTGCGGCTTGGGCTCTTTGCCATCGCCTTCGTCTTTGCGTTCGCCAACCTGCTGGTCATGCGGCGGTCCATAGTGTCGCTGGTCCTTCCCCGGCAGCTGGGAAACCTCGTGATCGGCGAGGCCGTGGCCGGGAGCACGCTCACCGGTATTGCCGTGCTCATGAGCGTCGCGATTGCCGCCGCGGTGGCCCTGCCGCAGGATTCTTGGCTCATGTTCCTGCGCGCCATCTGGGCAACGCCCATTGGCGAGACCGACCCCTACCTCGGGCGCGACATGGCATTCTGGCTGGGATGGCTGCCGTTCGAGCGCAGCATGCAGGCGTGGGGCGTGCTGCTTGCCGTGGTCGTGGGCGCCACAGTGCTGGCGCTGTACGGACTCACGCCGTCGATGCGCCTCGACGGCGGGCGGGTGCACGTCTCCACCCGCGCGCGCCGGCACTTCGCCGTGTTTACGGGCATCCTGCTCCTGCTCGTCGCATGGGGCTACCGGCTCGACGCGTTCGACTTGCTCATTCACGGCACCGGCGTGCGCGAAACGTTCGTCGCCTTCGATCATCAGGTGCGGTATCCGTACCTGATCTCGCTCAGCATCGGCACGGCGGCGCTGGCGCTGCTGGTGACGTTTACCGGATGGAAGGGCCAGCAGCGCGCGACGATTGGCGCACTGCTGCTTCTTGTGGTGGCCGGGCCGGTTGGCAGCATGTTGCTGCCGGTGCTCGACCGGCGTTCGGCCCTCGCACGCGAACGGTCGTCGCTGGATCGCCCGTACCATCATGTGCGCGCGCTCTATACGCGCCGTGCGTACCGCCTCGAGGAGGTGCGTCGCGGCGCCGCCGCCGACAGCGTGCGCGTCAGGGCGGGGCTGCTCGGCGCATCGCTGTCCGGCTGGGATCCCGCGGCAATGGCACGCGCGCTTGCTGATGAGGCAGGCGTGATGGCGGTGCAGGGGACCACGAGTTGGCGGGTGACGCGCGAGGGCCGCCTGCGCGTCACCGTGCTGCTTGGCACGGCGTCGTCCGATGCGTCGCGCACGCCACTCGCCGCGAGGGATGCCGACCCCACGGACGCCGATGATCGCGGCGCGCCGTGGCCGATCACGGACGGGGCGACAGCCGCGGTGCCGCCCCTGTCGGTTGGCTTGGGGCTCGCGCCAGTGCTTCCAGTGTCGGACACGCTTGGTCGCGTGGCCGCACCGTCGTTCCCCTCGGGGTGGCGGCGCATCGCGCTGGCGTGGAGTGTCCGCAAGCTCAGGCTTGCGGCCATCGATGCCGATGACCGGCGCGCCAGGATCCTCATGCGCCGGGACGTTCGTGAGCGGGTGCAGACCGTGCTCCCGTTCTTCACTGTCGGCATGACGCCCCAGCCCATGGTGACGGCGGATTCGCTGTGGTGGGTGGTCGAACTGTTCAACGCGAGCGGCGACTTCCCGCTGACCGAACCGGTGCTCTATGATGGTGTGGAGCAGCGCTTCGCCGCGGCAGCCGGCGTGGCGCTGGTGAATGCGCACACGGGGCGGGTGAGGGTGCTGCTCCCCGGGCGCGCCGACAAGGTGACGCAGTGGTGGAAGAACCGGCTTCCCGAGCTGTTCGCGGCGCCCCGTGCCATTGCCGGAACCATGCTCGCGGCGCTTCCCGCGCCCGTCGACCGCGCCGTCCTGCAGGGCACCGCGCTCTCACGCGTCGGATTCGACGACGACACGCTCTCGGCCCGGCCGCTGTTTCAGGTCGATGATGCCGACGTCGACCAACCGTCCACCGCAACGGCCCCGGCGCCGTTCGTGAGCGGTGCGGCATCCACACCGCTGGCGTGGGGCGTCCCCATGGTGGACGCGGCCGATCACCTGAGGGGCGCGTTCGTGGCGGTTGGCGGCTCACAGCCGGGTACCGCGTTCGTCGAGGCGCCCGAATCGATCCGCTGGTCGGCGATGGTCGATCGCCTGCAGCGCGTGGCCGACAGCACGCGCATCCTCGCTTCTTCAGCGCACCCGCGACACGGCCGTGTCCAGGTGGTTCCGGCCACCGACGGCGTGCACGTC
>DATCGU010000048.1:0-7101 GCA_036508735.1 Gemmatimonadaceae bacterium | reverse complement strand
CCCTGCCGATAGCCGCCTCGGCGAGCGGCGCCATGAGCCGATATCCCGCCTCGTTCGGGTGCACCCCGTCCCGTGACACGGCGGCCGGCAAGCCGCCGCGCGCATCGGCCATCGCCGTGTGGTAGTCGACATACGTCTCGCCCACCGCGGCGGCGTAGCGCTTCATCCATGCGTTGAGCGCGATGATCTTCGCCGCCGGCTCCAAGCCAGGCTTCCACGGATAGTCGAAGACCGGCAGCACCGACGACAGCACCACGCGGATGTGGTGTTGTTTCGCAAGCTCCGTCATCGCCGCCAGGTTGTCCTCGATCATTTCGAGCGTCGAAGGTCCCGTGTTGCCGGCAATGTCGTTGGTGCCGGCGAGGATCACGACGACCTTGGGCTGCAGCGCGGCGACGTCCTGATGGAAGCGCACCAGCATCTGCGGCGTCGTCTGTCCACTGATGCCGCGCCCGATGTAGGGCTTGCCGGGGAACATCGCCGCGAAATACTGCGACCATGCGTCGGTGATTGAGTTGCCGTAGAAGACCACGCGGTTCTCACCGGGCTTCGGCGCGGCCAGCGTGGCGTTCGCGGCCTGATAGCGCCGGAGGCCGGCCCAGTCGTTGCTGAGACGCTCGAGGGCCGCGGAGTCGCGTTCGGCCCGGGTGGTCGTGCGCGGCGGCACCTGCGCGGCGGCCGGTACGGCCTGCACGGCCAGGCAGCCGGCCGCGAGCAGCAGCGCGAACGGCAGCAGGAGCGGAAGCGGGCGTGGGCGTTGCATGTGACGGGGGGTTGGAGAAGGCGGAGCGCCATCGCGAACGGGTCACGGCGCGCGACGTTGGCCGCGCCGTGCCGATGTCGTAATTTGAACCTGCTCGCCGTTTCGGTAAGCACCTCACCCCCATGCCCACCCGCGCAGCCTTCGCCGCCGTCGCGGGCTGACCGAACGAGCGCGGTCAGGCCCTCGGCTGCGTGCCCTCGGCTGCGTGCTTTCGGAACTCCCGTTTTGTCCGCAGTTTGAGGGGTCAGTTATTCACGTGACCGCCGTCCGGCCGCGATTGGCTGCCGGGCATTCATTCGAAACCTCTCGCCACGCGCCCAGCCTTGCCCGACTCGACCCTGCGCTGCCCCGGCTGCGGTGCTCCGGCTGCTGTCGACGCCACCACCTGCGCGTACTGCGGGGCCGCGCTGGCCACCGTCACCTGCCCCGCATGCTTTGCGCCGATGTTCGCGGGAAGCCGGTTCTGCGCGCGCTGCGGCGCCGAAGCGACGCGCGATGCGATGGACGACGCCACACCACTTCCCTGTCCGCGGTGCAAGGAGTCGCTCCAGGCCCTCCAGCTCGGCACCACGACGGTGCGTGAATGTGCCGCGTGCGGCGGCTTGTGGCTCGATCCTGCCACTCTGCAGAAGCTGTGCGATGCCCGCGAAGAACACGCCATCGTCGTGTCCACGCTCGCGGCGCGCGTTCCGACGCAGCCCGCGCCAGAAACCGTCCGCTACATCCCCTGCCCGCGCTGCTCGAAGCTCATGAACCGCGTGAACTTTGCCAAGGCGTCGGGCGTGGTGATGGACGTGTGCAAGGCGGACGGCGTCTGGCTCGACCGCGGCGAACTGCAGCGCGTGGTCGACTTCGTCGAACAGGGCGGGCTTTCGGTCGCCCGCGAACGCGAGCGCCAGGAGCTCGTCGAGGAACGGCGCCGCCTCGACGCGGCCAAGGCCGCCGGCGGGGCGACGATGACTGCCTTCGGCGGGGGCCTCACCATCAGCTCGACGCGGCGCGTCTCGTCACACGACTCGCCGGTCGATCAGATGCTGCGGGACGCGCTCGGCCTGTTCATCGGGTCCTGACGGTGGCAACTTTTGCCTGCGATTCCAATCCGAGGATACAATGACGCTGCGCGACCTTATTGCCGGTGAGTTCATCGATGTCGTCGAGTGGCTCGAAGACTCGCCCGACGCGATGGTGTGGCGGTTTTCCCGTCCGCTGAACGAGATCAAGAACGGCGCCCAGCTCATCGTGCGCCCGGGACAGGTCGCCGTCTTCGTGGATCAGGGCACCGTGGCTGACGTCTTCATGCCCGGCCGCCATGAACTGGTGACGCGCAACCTGCCGGTGCTGTCGAGGCTGCGCGGGTGGAAATACACCTTTCAGAGCCCGTTCAAGGCCGACGTCGTCTTCGTCAGCTCGCGGCAGTTCCCCAGCCACAAGTGGGGCACCAAGACGCCGGTGATGCTGAATGCCCGCGAACTCGGCCCAGTGCGCCTGCGCGCCTATGGCACCTTCATCGTGCGCGTGAACAACGCCAAGACGTTCGTCACCGAGCTGGTGGGTTCCAATTCCGGCTTCGCCATCGAGCAGATCGCCGACCAGGTGCGCGACATGATCGTGGCGCGGTTCGCCGAGCAGCTCGGCGAGGACTCCATTCCGATCCTCGAGCTCGCGTCGAGGTACACCGAACTCGGCGATCTCGTGGCCAAGCGACTGGGGACGGACCTGACGCCGCTGGGGCTCGAACTCACCCGGCTCGTGGTGGAGAGCATCGCGCTTCCCGACGAGGTGGCGGCGACGCTCGACCAACGCACGCGCATCGAGCTCATTGGAGATGTCGGCGCCTACGCCGCGCTTCAGGCCGCCGACGCGGTGCGCGACGCCGCGCGCAATCAGGGCACGGGTGGCGCCGGCGCGGCGGTCGGCGTCGGCATGGCCATGGCCGGACAGTTGGCGAACGCGGGCGCCAGGGCGCTGAACCCGACTGCCGCCACGCCCGCGGTCGGCGGCCCGCCGTCCGTGCCGGGGCCACCGCCGATTCCACAGGGTACCGGCTTCTTCATTGCGGTCGATGGAAAGCCGCAGGGTCCGTTCGATGACGCGGCGCTGCGCGCCCGCGTGGCGGACAAATCCCTCACCGCCGGCACCCTCGTCTGGCGGCAAGGCATGGCGCAGTGGGCGGCGGCTGGCACCGTGCCCGAGGTGGCGGCCCTGATCTGACGCACGCAGCAGATTGAAACACGCAAACCCTTTCGGTCCGTAGGGCATCTAAGCTTTGGCCAGGATTCGCCCGCCCCCCTCCGGAAGGACCTTGGCCCTGAGCAATGCAGCCCTCGTCGAGTGTATTGTCGCTCAGGGTGTGCCTGCGCCGGTCGCACCGACCAGGGAACGGAGATCGTGGCCGAGCAGGTCACCGATCCGTTCGATGGTGACATCGGCGGCCGGATAGGCCGCCAGGTTGTGGGCGTCGTGCGCGTAGTGCCCCTGGCGGGGGAAGACGGTGGTGACGCGATCGTGCCAGTGGTCCTTCACCGCCGACAGGATGCGCAGCTTGTCGTCGATCATCACGTAATGCCCGGCCGGGAACTGCGCCTCGACGGCGTCGAGCATCTGTTCCTTATGCACGCAGATCAGCACGCGTCCGTCAACCGCCGCCCACAGTCCCGACCGCTGGATCTTGCGGGGCTGGAACACCACGTCGCCGTCCGACAGGATGACCGTCAGCCCCTGCATGTGCAGGTGATGGAGGACGGCGAGCGCCCCCGGATACAGCCGGCTCGCGAACGGATAGTCGATGAGGAACGACGACATCAGCAGCAGCCGCGAGTCGCTCCGCTCGCCCAACCGGTAGCGCTGCAGCGCGCCGAGGTAGTCGGCGTACCCGCACTCGCGGCGCAGTTCCTCGAGGAGCGCCCAGTACCGGTCGCGGCTCCGGGTGCCGAACTCCGTCGCCAGGTGCTCGCGAAGGTCGGCCAGCACCCGGTCGTTGTCGAGCAGGGTGTTGTCGCAGTCGACAAGGAAGACGACGTTCCCGGGAGCGTTCACGCCTTTGCCCCGTCGGCCTCTGGGTTGTGCCACCGGCTGTGCGCCGCGATGAGGGCATCGGCCTGCGGAGGACCCCAGGTGCCACGCTTGTAGCGGAAGGAACGGGGATGGTTCTGCACAACAGGCTCCACCACCACCCACGCCGCCTCGACGGCGTCCCACCGCGTGAACAGCGCCCCTTCGCCAACCAGGGCATCGCTCAACAGGCGCTCGTACGGCGATTCCGCACCAACGAACTCCTCGGCCAGGACCAGTTCGCGTTGATCGCCAACGAACTCCTTGCCTGGGTGCTTCACGCGGGCGGCGACGGCCACGGCGGCGTGAGGCGAAAGGCGGAACCGGAAATAGTTGGCAGCGCCCAATGGCGGCGCCGAGTCGGCGAACAGGCGAGCCGGCGGTGGCTTCAACTCCACCAGCACCTCGGCGATCGTCTCGGGGAGGCACTTCCCTGAACGGAGGTACCACGGCACGCCTTCCCATCGCCACGAGTCGATGCTGAGGCGCACGGCGCAATAGGTCTCCACGTCGGAATCGCGCGCCACGTGCGGTTCCGTGCGATAGCCCGTGTACTGCCCGCACACCATGTCGCTCCGCCGCAGCGGCCGCATGGCCTGGAATACTTTCGCCGTCTCATCGTGGACCGATCCATATCCCCGGTACGTCGGCGGCTCCATGGCCAGCAGCGCGACCACCTGGAACAGGTGGTTCTGGATGACGTCCCTGAGGCACCCCGCCGACTCGTAGAACGCGCCGCGCCCCTGCACGCCGAACTTCTCGGCGAGCGTAATCTGCACGCTGGCCACGTAGTTGCGATTCCAGACGGGCTCGAGAAAGGAATTGGCAAAGCGGAAATAGAGGATGTTCATGATCGCCTCCTTCCCCAGGTAGTGATCGATGCGGAAGATCGCATCCTCGGGAAATACCGCGCGGGCGACCTCGTTCAACTGGCGCGCGGAGGCCAGGTCGCGTCCGAACGGCTTCTCCACGATCACGCGCCCCTCCGCGGCAAGGCCGGCGGCCCCGAGACCCTGGATCACCGTGGTGAACAGCGACGGAGGAATGGCAAGGTAGAACGCGGGACGTCGCGCCTTGCCCAGCGCGCGCGCGAGCGCCGCAAAGGTCGCGGCGTCGGTGTAATCTCCCGGCACGTACTGGAACAGCGCGAGGAGGCGGCTGAGGGTACGCGGCTCCACGGTGACCCCCGACTGCCCGATGCTCTCGGTGACGCGCTGGTGCAGCTGGGCGACGCTCCACCGCGAGGAGGCCACGCCGACCACCGGCACGGTGAGATCGCCCCGCTTCACCATCGCGTACAGCGCGGGAAAGATCATCTTGTGCGCGAGGTCTCCCGTCACGCCGAAGAGCACCAGCGCATCGGATGGGGCCAGGCGATCGTTCATCTTGCCCATCTCGAACTCCCGAGGTGAATGATCACGTTGCTGCCTGCCGTGCGCCCGGCGGCGCCCCGGCGGCGAGCGCCGCATCGACGATCGACTGCGCCTCCGCCACGATGCGGTCCAGCTGGTCCCGTCCCCGAAAACTCTCGGCGTAGATCTTGTAGATGTCCTCCGTGCCCGATGGACGCACGGCGAACCAGCCGGTGGCGGCGATCACCTTGACGCCGCCGATCGACGCGTGATTGCCGGGCGCCTCGTTGATGACGCCCTGCACCTTCTCTCCCGCGAGGTCGGTGCACTTGATCCCGGCCGGCGAGAGCGTCGCGAGCAGCTTCTTTTGCGCCGGCGTTGCCGACGCTTCCACCCGGTCGTACGCGGGCTCGCCGAAGGTGCGCGTCAGCTCCTGGTACACTTCGCCCGGATCACGGTTCGCGTGCGCCGTGATCTCGGCCGCGAGCAGCGAGGGAACCATGCCGTCCTTGTCCGTGGTCCACACCGTGCCGTCGCGGCGCAGGAACGACGCCCCGGCGCTCTCCTCGCCGCCGAAACCCAGCGAGCCGTCGCACAAGCCCTCGACGAACCACTTGAAGCCCACCGGCACCTCGTGCAGCCGGCGGCCCAGCCGCCCTGTGACGCGGTCGATCATGCTGCTGCTGACAACGGTCTTTCCCACGCCGGCGTCGGAGCGCCACTGCGACCGGTGCCGGAACAGGTGGTCGATGGCAACCGACAGATAGTGATTGGGCGGCATGAGGCCGGCTTTACGCGTGACGATGCCGTGCCGGTCATGATCGGCGTCGCAGGCGAAGGCGATGTCGAACCGGTCCTTCAGGGCGATCAGTCGCTGCATGGCGTACGACGACGACGGATCGGTGCGGATGCGCCCGTCCCAGTCCACCGGCATGAAGCGGAACGTCTCATCGACCTCGTCGTTCACCACCGTGAGGTCCAGGCCGTACTGCTCGGCGATCAGCGACCAGTAGTGCACGCCGGCACCACCGAGCGGGTCTACGCCCAAGTGAAGACCCGCGCCGCGAATCGCGTCCATGTCGACGACGCTCGCGAGGTCGTCCACGTACGTGTGGAGATAATCGTGCCGGTGGGTCGTGGCCGCGCGCAGCGCCCGTGCGTGGGGAATGCGCTGCACGCCCTCGAGGCCGCCTTCGAGCAGTTCGTTGGCCCGGGCTTCGATCCACTTGGTGACGCCGCCATCTGCCGGGCCGCCGCTGGGAGGGTTGTACTTGTATCCCCCGTTGTCGGGCGGATTGTGCGACGGCGTCATCACGATGCCGTCGGCCAGCCCCGTCGTGCGTCCCCGGTTGTAGCACAGGATGGCGTGCGACACCGCCGGCGTGGGCGTGTATTCATCATGCTCGGCGAGCAGCACCTCGACGCCGTGGGCGGCGAGCACCTCGAGCGCGGTAGCCTGCGCCGGCACCGACAGGGCGTGCGTGTCGAAGCCGAGGAAGAGCGGACCGTCGATGCCCTGCGCGAGACGGTAGCGGCAAATGGCCTCGCTGATGGCGAGCACGTGCCCTTCGTTGAAGGTCCGGTCGAATGAACAACCGCGGTGGCCGGAGGTTCCAAACGACACCCGCTCCGCGCTCACCGACGGGTCGGGGATCTCCGTGTGGTACGCGGTGACCAGCTTGGCGACGTCGAGCAGCATCGACGGAGGTGCGGGATGGCCGGCGAGCGGGCTGATCTTCATGGTCCGTCAGTTCCGTTTGAAGCACCGGCTGCGTCCGGCGATGCAGTCGCCGCTGAGGGTGCAAGACGTGACGCCGCCGCCGCATCCACGTACCAGCGCAGGTGACCGTTCGACGGCGCGATGGCTTGCGCCGGCAATTCCGCCGCCCGGTGGGGACCTTCGAGGACTCGCTGCAATACATCGGCCTTCGCCAC
>DATCGU010000047.1:0-5370 GCA_036508735.1 Gemmatimonadaceae bacterium | reverse complement strand
GCAGCATCGGCATCGACATCATTCGCGTCTCCGGGGCCAATACCGTGCAGGTGGCCGACGGCGTGATGCAGGAGATCGACAAGCTGCGCCCCGTCCTTCCCGCCGGGACGACGATGCAGGTGGTGCGCGACAACTCGGTGCTGATCCGCAATTCGGTGTCCGACGTGCTGGACGAACTCTTCCTCGGCGCGCTGCTCACCGTGCTCATCGTGATGCTGTTCCTGAACGACTGGAAGGCCACAGCCATCACGGCGATGTCGCTGCCGGTCTCGGTGATCTCGGCATTCATCATCATGAACGCGATGCACTTCACCGTCAACGTGATCACGCTGATGGCGCTGTCGCTGTCGATCGGCATCCTGATCGACGACGCGATCGTCGTCATCGAGAACATCGTGCGCCACCGCGAGAAGAAGGAGGACCACTTCATCGCCGCCGAAAACGGGACGCGCGAGATCATCCTCGCGGTGATGGCGACGACGTTCTCGATCGTGGCCGTCTTCGTGCCGGTGGCGTTCATGGGCGGCATCATCGGGCGCTTCTTCTACGCCTTCGGCATCACGGTGGCGTGGGCGGTGCTCGTGTCGCTCTTCGTCTCGTTCACGCTGACGCCGATGCTCAGCGCCTGGTGGGGCGTGAACCCCCACATCCATGGCGAGGAGGCGAAGAACGCGCTCACGCGCCAGATCGCGAAGTTCAACACCTGGTTCGACCGGATGTCCCAGCGCTATCGCACGATCATCGTGTGGGCGCTGCGGCACCGGCGCACCACCATCGCCATCGCCACGGCCAGCCTGGTGGCGGCCTTCGCCCTGGTGCCGTTCATCGGCGGCGAGTTTGCGCCGCAATCCGACAACAGCGAGTTCACGGTCCTCTTCGAGACGCCGGAGGGATCGAGTCTCGTCCAGACGCGCGCCAAGGCGGAGCAGATCGTGGCGACGGTGCGCGCCATGGAAGGCGTGAAGTACACGTACACCACCATCGGCGCGGGCCCGACGGGTACGGTGCGCAACGGCGAGATCTACGTGCGCCTCGTGCCGCCGCGCGAGCGGCCGCTCAAGGCCAACCTGATGATGATGGAAGCGCGCGCCAAGGTCGGCCGGCTGTACGGCGTGCGGGCGTTCGTCATGGCGCAGTCGATGTCCGGGATGGCGCAGGCGCCGATTCAGGTGGAGCTACGCGGCCCCGACATGACCGAACTCCAGCGGCTCTCTGCACAGCTGCGCGACAAGATTGCGGGCATCCGGGGCGTCGTGGACGTCAAGTCATCGCTCGGCGACCCGAAGCCCGAGTTGCGCGTCGAGGTGAACCGCGATGCCGCCAACCAGATCGGCCTCGACATCGGCGCCATCTCCGCCACCATCCGCCCCCTCTTCGCGGGCGACGTGGCGACGCGCTGGGAGGATCCCACGGGCGAGGAGCGCGACGTGCGCGTGCAGGTCGCCCCGGAACTCCGTCGCTCCATCGCCGACGTGAGCGCCATGCCGGTACCAACGTCCAAGGTCGGCCCCAACGGCGTGACCTACGCGCGACTTGGCGACGTCGCCACGGTCAGCATGTCGAGCGCGCCGGCGCAGATCGATCGTGCGCGCCTCGAACGCGTCGTCACGATCTCGGGCAACATGGCCCCGGGGTTCTCGCTGTCGGAGGCGTCGGCGGCCATTCGCCAGCAGGCCGCCACGATGACAATGCCGCCGGGCTACACGGTGGGCCTCGCCGGCTCGACGGAAATGCTCGCCGAGACCTTCGGCTATGCGCTGGAGGCGATCGTGCTCGCGATCATCCTGATCTTCCTCATCCTGGCGTCGCAGTTCGAGTCGTTCACGCAGCCGGTCGCCATCATGCTCTCGCTCCCGCTGTCGCTGGTCGGCGTGCTGTTGGCACTGCTCCTTACGCGCTCGACGCTGAACATCATGTCCATGATCGGCGTCATCATGCTCATGGGCCTGGTCACGAAGAACGCCATCCTGCTGGTGGACAACGCCAACGAGCGGCGGCGATCCGGCACGCACCGCTTCGACGCACTCGTTGAGGCCGGCGCGGTGCGACTGCGCCCCATCATGATGACGACGCTCGCGATGATCGCCGGCATGCTTCCCATCGCGCTGGCCCTGGGCGAGGGCGGCGAGTTCCGCGCCCCGATGGCCCGTTCGGTGATTGGCGGCCTCATCACCTCCACGATGCTGACGCTGATCGTGGTGCCCGTGGCGTACACCTACTTCGACGATCTCGGAAACTGGATCAAGCGCCGCTTCGTCAATGAACAGCGCGAAATGGAGATCACGGCGGAACACGCGATGACGGGCCTGCATCACACCTTGGCGGGGGAGCGCCCGAAACGCGAACGGTGGAAGCACGGGGATTGAACCCGAGGGCGATCGGCTACTTTGTTGACCCCGCCGCCGACGCGCCCTTGGGTGCCGCGCGCAGGTACTGGGCCGGCCAGGTCACTGGCTGGCCCAGTTCCCTTGCCGCCCGCAGCGGCCAGTACGGGTCGCGCAGCATCTCGCGGGCCAGGAGCACGAGATCGGCCTGGCCGCTGCGGATGATCTGGTCGGCCTGCACGGCATCCGTGATCAGCCCGACGGCGCCGGTGGCGATGCCGGCTTCGCGGCGGACCCGCTCGGCGAAAGGCACCTGGTAGCCGGGGACCAGCGGGATCTTCACGCCGGAGACATTTCCTCCCGAAGAGCAATCCACGAGGTCGACGCCGCACCTCTTCAGCGTGCGGGCCAACTCCACCGTCTGCGCCACATCCCATGCGCCGTCCACCCAGTCGGTGGCCGAGACGCGCACGAAGAGCGGCAGTTCGTCCGGCCACACGGCACGAATGGCGCGGGCCACCTCGACCACGAGTCGCGTGCGGTTTTCAAAGGAGCCGCCATAGCGGTCGGTCCTCTGGTTGCTGAGCGGGGAAAGGAACTGGTGCAGCAGGTACCCGTGCGCCGCGTGCACCTCGACGACGCGGAATCCTGCGGCGAGCGCGCGCTGCGCGGCGGCGGCGAATGCCCGAACGACCCCCGCGATGTCCCCCTCGCCCAGCGCGCGCGGCGTGACATCTCCCTCGGCGAACGGAACGGCGCTCGGGGCCACGATGTTGGCCCAGCCGCCGGCTGACGGAGGTGCCGTGCCGATGCCGTCCCACGGCCGCAGCGTGGAGGCCTTGCGGCCGGCGTGGGCCAGCTGGATGCCGGCGACGGAGCCCTGTTGGTGAATGAACCGCACGATGCGCGCGAGCGGCTCGACCTGTTCGTCGCTCCAGAGCCCGAGGTCCTGCGGCGAGATGCGCCCCTCCGGCGTCACGGCCGTCGCCTCCATGATCACCAGGCCGGCGCCGCCGACCGCGCGACTGGCGTAATGCACGAAGTGCCAGTCGTTCGCGCGTCCGTCGGACGCGGAATACTGGCACATCGGCGATACGGTGATTCTGTTGTGCAACGTCACGCCGCGCAGCGGCAGGGGATCGAAGAGGCCTGGCATGCCGATCAGCTTGTCACCCGCCGCCGTGGCAGCGCAAGGGCCTGCCCTTACTTGCCGAGCGTGCGAATGTACTTGGCCACCGCCGTCCGTTCGGCGTCCGTGGTCAGCGCGGGAACAGCCTTCATTTCCTTGTTATTGCCACTCTTGATGATGGTGGCGATCGATTCGTCGGTCCGGTTGGCGAAGAACGCAGCGTCGAACGGCATGAGCTTGGGGAACTTCTTTACCATCACCGCCACGGGCTTTCCGATGGCGCCGTGGCACTTCTTGCAATTCGCGTCGTAGAGCGTCTTGCCGTCCGCCGCTTGCGCCGAGGCGAGGGTGGCGGAGGCAGCGAGCAACAGTCCAAGTGCGACTATGTGTTTCGTCATGAGATCCTCAGTTTGGGGAGAACGAATAATATACCCCCTGTCAAGTCGTGATGTTCCGCTCCGACGGTCGTTTGGCCAGCAGGGAAACCAGCGCGATGACCACGCAGTTCACTGCCAGCGCGACGATGCCGACGTTGAGATCCTTTATCATCTGAGGAAACGAAGGCGCGAGCCTGGCAATGGAAGTGCCGGAGAGGGTGATGGCGGCGACCGTCAGTTCGCCCGCCAGGATGCCGGAGAGCGCGGCCGTTGCACTGATGCGCGGCTTGTGCCCGAACGAAAGGACGAGCGCCGGAAAGAGCTGCGTGACCACATTGTAGCCCATAAGCAGCAGCATGACGATCGCCTGTCCGCCCCGGAGCGTGAGGAACAAGGCGAAGAGCGCGAGCACCGGCACCGTGGCCCGCGCCACGATGCTGACGGTCTGCTCGCTGCTCGACGGGACGATCACCCCGTAGACGTTCTTGCCAAGAATCGTCGCGGCGGTGATGAGCAGCATCGAGCCCGGCACGAGCGCCGTGAGCAGCCCCGCGCCGCCGATCACCCCGACTGCCCAGGGGGCGAGGGCCAGCTTTGCCACGCGGAAGAGTGAGAGGTCCGCGTCAGGGCCAGTCAGCCCGGGCACGATGAGCGAGGCGGCAAATCCGACGAAGAAGACGAACAGCACCACCAGCTGGTACAGGGGCAGCATTACGGCATTCTTGCGGAAGGTGTTCTCGCTGCGCGCCGTGTACACGCCGGCGAAGAACTGCGGCCACGTGTAGACACCTACCGACGTGAGCAGCACCGTCGAGATGAACCAGGCGGGGCTCATTCCCGCGCCCGGCAGCGTGAGGAGGTCCGGCCGCGCGTGATCGATCGCCTCGAACATCGGGCCGTACCCGCCGTAATAATGGAAGGGCAGGTAGACGCCCATCGCCACCACGACGACGAGGATCATCACGTCCTTGAGGGCGGCCGTCCACGCCGAGCCGCGGACGCCGGAGATGACGACGTAACCGATGAGCGCGGCGGTGCCGCTCCATATGGCTGCCGTCGGGGAAATCGCGCCATACGAGGCTTCCGACACGATGATCCCCAGCCCCTTGAGTTGCAGCACGAGATACGGCACGAGCGCGGCGACGCCGACGAGGGATACGAGCATCCCGAGCGCCGGGCTCTCGTACTTGGCGATGAAGAAGTCGGCCTGGGACACCAGCCGCCGCCCCTGGGAGTAACGCCAGATGGCGGGGAGCAGGAAGTACGACAGGCTGAACGCGAGCGTCAGGTAACACAGGATATACAGGGCCGGCGCGCCCTTGCCGTATGCCCACCCGCTGCCGCCGAGAAAAGTGAAGGTGGTGTAGATCTCGCCGGCCATCAGCAGGAAGACGAAGATGCTGCCGAAGCCGCGGCCGCCGACGCTCCACTGTTCGAGCGTCATGGCATGGCCGCGCTTGGCCAGCAGTCCCAGCGCGATGGCGACCCCGAAGACGAGTCCCAGGATGGCGAGCGAGACCGTCATGGGGCGTCCGCCGAT
>DATCGU010000046.1:0-12711 GCA_036508735.1 Gemmatimonadaceae bacterium | reverse complement strand
TGGCCCCGCCCGTGCGCCGCTTGGCGCTGATGGCGTCGATGACCAGCGCCACGAACGCGGTCACGTCGAGGTGCTTGTCGGGGATCGGCGCGTAGTCCGGGCCGACGGCACGACCGGGGAAGTAGCGGCCGATCATCCCCTGCAGCAGGCTCCGCTGCCGTTCGCGATCTGGCTGCTTCGCGGCCGCGTGACAGAAACAGACGACGCTGCGGTAGTTCACGGAGTGGTTGTTGCCGCTCTTGGAGTACACGAGGGCGTCCACCATGGTCACGGTCACGCAGACGCGCTCGCCGCTGGCCACGGCCTGCATCAACCGGCTGTGGTGCGCACCGTGCAGGTACAGCTCGCCCGGCGTGGCCGGGTCGAAGTGATAGGTCATGGGAATCACCACCGGCCCGTCGGCATCGGCAATGCCGACATGGGCGACGATCCCCTCGGCGAGCATCACCGACGCGTCATCGGCGGCGCGCTCCTTGTGCTCCTTGAGCCGGGCGCGATCCGCGGGGAGGGACGAGGCGTCGGCCTGGCCGGCACTGAGATTGGAGACGCGGGTCATGGCATGCGGGCGGGCGGGCGATTCGAAGCCGGGCGGGAAGTCTTCATGATGGAAAATACTGGGCCGGCGCCCGGGGCGCGACGCCCATTCGCCGCGCCTATATTTCCTGCATGCACCGACTCTCGCTGCTGTTGCTCCTGTGCTGCGCCGCCCTCGGGGGCGCGTGCCATCGATCGCATCCGCTCACGGCGCCCACCGGACTCGACGCCGCAGGCCCCGACAGCTTCGTCGTCCGGTTCACGACGACGCGCGGTCCGGTTGACCTCAAGGTCCACCGCGACTGGTCGCCCCGCGGCGCCGGCCGTCTCTACTGGCTGGTGAATCACCGGTTCTACGACGGCGTGAGGTTCTTCCGCGCCGTGCCGAACTTCGTGGTGCAGTTCGGGATGTCGGGCGACAGCGCACTCAACCGCCTCTGGAAGGACCGGCGCTTCCCCGACGACACCGTCCGGCGCGGCAACGTGCGCGGCACGCTGTCGTTCGCCACCGGTGGTCCCGACACGCGCACCACCCAGCTCTTCATCAACCTCAAGGACAACCAGCGACTCGACCGGCTGGGCTTCAGCGTCGCCGCACAGGTGGTGGCGGGAATGGACGTGGTGGACTCGCTGTACCAGGGGTATGGCGAAGGCCCGCCCCGCGGCAAGGGACCGAGCCAGGACCTGATCGCCGCGCAGGGCGAGGCGTACCTGGCGCGCGAGTTCCCGAAGCTCGACAAGATCCTGAAGGCCCGCGTGGTGCAGCAGTGGAAGCAGCGGTAGGCGCCCCATGAGCGACCTGTCAATGCGAACGTCCGAAGCGCCCGGGGTGTCCCCTCGGGCGAGCGCCCTTGCCGCGCTGCTCGCGCCGCGATCGATCGCCGTCATCGGTGCGTCGCGACGCGTCGAGCACATCGGCCACGAGATCCTCTCGAACCTCATCAGCTACGGTTTCACCGGCGCGGTCTATCCGGTGAATCCCGGCGCATCCTCCATCTGCTCGGTGCGCGCGTATCGCAGCATCGGGGAGGTTCCGGAGGCGTGCGACATGGCGGTCATCGTCGTGCCCAAGGAACGGGTGCTCGACATCGCCGAGCAGTGCGGGGCGGCGAAGGTGCGCGGGCTGGTGGTGATCTCGGCCGGCTTTCGCGAGATCGGGGGCGACGGCGTGGACCGCGAGGTGCGCCTGATGGAGATCGTCCGCCGGCATGGCATGCGGATGATCGGCCCGAATTGCATGGGCGTGGTGAACACCGATCCCGCCGTCTCCATGAACGCCACGTTCGCCACGACGATGCCGCCGTTCGGCCCCGCGGCCTTCGTGTCGCAGTCGGGCGCGCTCGGACTCAGCGTGCTCGACTATGCGCGCGAGTATGGCATCGGCATCTCGCAGTTCGTGTCGGTGGGCAACAAGCCGGATGTCAGCGGCAACGACCTGCTCCTGCTCTGGGAGCACGACCCGGCGGTGCGCCTGATCCTGATGTACGTGGAGAGCTTCGGGAACCCGCGCCGGTTCCTCGAGGTCGCGTCGCGCATCACCAAGAAGAAGCCGATCATCGTCGTGAAGGCGGGGCGCTCCCGTGCGGGAGCGCGCGCGGCATCGTCGCACACGGGCGCGCTCGCCGCCAACGACGTGGCGGTCGAGGCCCTGCTGACGCAGGCGGGGGTCTTGCGCGCCGCCTCGGTGGAGGAGCTGTTCGACATGGCGATGGGCTTCGGCGTGCACACCATGCCCCGCTCCCGTCGCACGGCCGTGCTCACCAACGCCGGCGGGCCGGGCATCCTCGCCGCCGACGCGATGGAGACGCAGGGCCTGCAGCTCGTGGAACTCAGCCCGGCAACCGTGGAGGCCCTGCGTCCGCTCTTTCCCGCCGAGGCGTCCATCCGCAACCCGCTCGACATGATCGCGTCGGCCGACGCGGCCGGGTACAAGGCGGCGCTTACCGCCTTCCTTGCCGATCCGGCCATCGACGCGGTGGTCCCGATCTTCGTGCCTCCGTTCGGCGTGCGGCAGGAAGACGTGGCCGAGGCGATCGTGAGCGCCGCGCGGACCGAACCCGGCAAGCCGATGCTCGCCGTGCTGATGGGGCGCAAGGGATTGCCGCAGGGACGCGCCGAACTGCACGAGGCGGGCATCCCGGCATACATCTTTCCCGAGTCCGCGGCCCGGGCGCTCAACGCGCTCAACCGGCAGCGCGAGTGGGTGGAGCGGCCAGCGGCGGCCGTCGTGCGTCGTGACGTCAACCAGGCCACCGTGGAGCAGGTCTTCGACGGGGCGCGACGCGAGCGGCGCGAGCAGTTGACCCTGATTGAAGCGCTCGTGGTGCTCGACGCGTACGGCATTTCGTGTGCCGCGGCTCGCCTCGCCACGCGCGCCGACGAGTTGCTGTCCGCGGGCGATGCGGTGGGCTATCCGCTGGCGATGAAGCTGGCCTCACCCGACATCACCCACAAGACCGACGTCGGCGGCGTGCGACTGGGTCTGGCGACACCCGCCGCGCTGCGTGCCGCCTGGGAGGCGATGATGGACGAGGTGCGGCGAAAGGCCCCGGACGCGCGCATCGAGGGCGTGCTGCTGCAGCGCATGGTCGAGGGCGGGCGCGAGACGATTGCCGGCATCGCGCGCGACCCGAGCTTCGGGCCGCAGCTCATGTTCGGGCTGGGCGGGATCTTCGTCGAGGCGTTGCAGGACGTGGTGTTTCGCATCGCACCCATCGACGACGCGCAGGCACGCGACATGGTGCACGGCGTGCGCGGCATCAGCGTGCTGCGCGGTCTGCGCGGCGCCGCGCCCGTGGATGAAGCGGCGCTCACCGACGCGCTCTGCCGGCTCGGGCAACTCGCCGCCGATTTCCCGCAGGTCGCCGAACTCGACATCAACCCGCTGCTGGCGTTCGAACGGGGCGTGATCGCCGTCGATGCCCGCGTGCGGCTGGCGTTCGGGTGACGCCACTCGTCACCCGAACGCCCATCGGCGGCTGATCCGCCGCCCGGTGTTTCACGACATCAGCGCGCGAAGAACTCCCTGGCGATCCGCTCCGACTGCGCGTCGTCGAGCTGCTCCAGCTCCCCGCGATACAGCACGTCGTCCATCGCCGCGTCATCGGGCGTGTCCTTCGACATTTCCTTCATCACGCCGCGGAAGCGGTCGATGTCCTCCTGGAACATCGCCACCGCCGACTTGCCGATCTTGAGCTTCGGCAGCTCGACATCGAGGTTGTCGGCGTCGATGACACAGACCCAGTTCTTCTGGTAGGGGGTCATCTCCAGTGCCTCGCAGTCCTCGCCCAGCAGCACGTTGGTCTTGATCACCCGCCCGCTCACCGGCGAGTTGAACTGCACCTTCCGGTTTTTCTGCCGCAGGCCAAAGAGCGGCTGCCCGGCCTTCACCGTCATCCCGATGCTCGGGAAGTCGATGGCGTCGACGGGCCCGAAGAGCTTCTTGGCAAAATCGTCCACGCCGACCTTCACCGACCCGTCCTGGAGCATGTTCGCCCAAGTATGCCCCGCCGAGATCATCGCGCCGCCAGGAATGGAGAACTCTCCCTTGCGGACCCGCGCCGCCTCGGGCAGGTGCGTGATGTGCACGCTCGGCTTCAGCAGCTTCGCGATGCGGTCCTGCCGCTTGATCAGCGCCGTCTTGGTGAACGCGAGGAGTTCCTCCTCGGTGAACGGCTTCTGCACGTAGTCCATCGCCCCATGCTTCATGCACTCCACCGCCGTCTCGACCGTGGCATACCCGGTGATGATCACCACGTCGATGTCGGGACGCAGGTGCCTGACGGCCTTCACGACCTCCACCCCGTCCATGGCCGGCATCTTCAGGTCGGTGAACACGAAATCGTACGCGTGCGACTGGACCAGTCCCAGCGCCTCCTGTCCGGTGGTCACCGTGTCCACGGAATAGCCATCGAGGACCAGGATCTTCCGGAAGCTGTCAAGGATCACGTCCTCATCGTCGACACAGAGGATGCGGGCCACCGGATCCTTCACCTCGGCGCGCTTGAGGGACTTCGCCTCGCGCGACACGTCGAGTGTGAGGCTCACGGCCAGCGCTTCTTCCCATTCGCGCCGTTTCTTCTTTTCGGTCATCTTCTGGGTGGCCGACCGCACGCCGAAGTCGGCCAGGATGAACAGCACGACCGACAGGAACAGGAAAAGGGGTACCATTACATCTCTCCTTCACGAAAGGGACGCTTCACATCCGGTCTGAGCTGCACGAGCTCAGATGCTGCAAGTCGTACTCCAGCTCGGAGGGGAGCACCTGGTAGAGCCAGCCCTCGAAGTAGGGATCACGTTCCATGACCGCCGGCGCCGCCGCCACGCCGCGGTTCACCTGCACGATCCGCCCGCTGACCGGGCACAGCACGCCATGCTCGAGACCATCGGCGGACGCGATCGTCCCGCAACTGCTTCCCTGCACCACCTCTTCCCCGACTACACCGAGCGTGATGCCTTGCACCTGCTCGATGGTCTTCAGGAACAGGTCGGTGACCCCGATGAGGACCGTGCCGGTTCCCTCCAGCAAGACCCAGCTGGCGAAGCCAAGGCGATAGTATTTCGCCGGACAGGGCACCCACGCAAGCAATGCCGGCGGTTCCGTGACCGATGCGGCGAGTGCCATATCCTGCACTGCCGCATACCGCAGGCCGCGCGTGACCGCCGTGAGCAACTCGTCGGCGGTGAAGGGTTTCGGGATAAAGTCGATGGCGCCCGCGCTGAGGGCCTTCACGGCGTTCTCCACGGTGGACATGCCGGTCGACATGATGACGGGCGTCCGGATTCGCCGTCGCGCGACGTCCGCCAGGAACTGGAAGCCGTCGACATCGGCCATCATCACGTCGCAGATGATGAGCCGGTAGGTCCAGTGCTCCAGGCGCGCCGTGGCAGCCGTGGCGCTGTCGGCCACATCCACGGTCAGCCCTTCGGCTCCGCAGACGCGCACGACGGCCTGCGTGATGACCTCTTCGTCATCGATCACGAGGATATCGCGCAGGGGCCTCATGCGCTCACCGGGATGCGAATGACGAACGTGGTGCCTTCACCGAGCGCGCTTTCCACGACGATCGTGCCATCGTGGTTGTCGATGATGCCCCAGATCACCGCCAGGCCGAGGCCGGTCCCCTTCTGTCCCTTGGTCGTGTAGAAGGGCTCGAAGATTCTCGGGAGTTCCTCCGGGGCGATCCCGCCGCCGGTATCGCGAATGCGCATCTCGACAAAATCGCGGGCACCCGACTGGTCGACGTCGGGCCAGCGCTGCCAGGTGCAGTCCCGGCTCGTGCACCCTTCCACCATCCCCTTCGGTGGCACCTCGAAGGCGAAGACCGGCGAGCCGCAGTCAGGACACACCGCGCCGTCGACGAGGAGCGACGTCGCACACTCCGGGCAGGTCACCTTGGTCACCTTCGTCACCTCGGGCGCGATGCCGAACTGGTGCCGGGTCTTGCCGTAGATGGGATCGCGATAGATGAAGCCTTCGTTGCCGTTCGACTGCACCTTGATCCTGATCGAGGGCTTGCCGTCGATGCGGACCTCGCTGTTCATCAGGCTGTGCCGCTTGGGGCACTGCGCCTTCTTGATCTGCGTGATGCCGACCGGCGACAGCGTGAGCCGCGACGTCGTGACGGTGATGGTCCCCCCACCGGCGTCCGGCCCGATGGCGTCGGTGGCGTTGACGAACAGGTTGATGAACACCTGCTGCATCTGGTTGGCGTCCACCGTGAGCGCCGGCACGTCGGCGCCGAGTTCCTTGACGAGCCGGACGTGATTGAGGGCGAGCTGGTTCTCCACGACGAGCGCGGCATGCCCGATGATCTCGTTGATGTCCGCCGGGTTCTTCTTGGGGACGGATTGCCGGGCAAAATCGAGCAGGCTCTTGACGATTTCCCGGCAGCGGATGGTCTCCCGGACGATCACCTTCAGGTCTTCCTGCACCTCGGGCTGGTCCTTCGTCCGCTTCAGCAGGAAGCTGCTGTAGGTGAGCACGCCCGTCAGGGGATTGTTGATTTCGTGTGCGACGCCCGCGGCGAGGCGCCCGAGCGAAGCCAGCTTGTCGGACTGGAACAGCTGCAGGCGCGCCTCGCTCAGCTTGTGCGTCATGTTGTTGAACGACCGGGCGAGCATGCCCAGCTCGTCGTCCCGCGTCTCCGGGATGACGTAGTTGAGGTCCCCCCCGGCCACGTGCCGCGTGGCGGCGACCAGCGCGCGCACCGGCATCGCCACCCACCGCGTGACCAGCAGGCCGATGATGAGGCTGAGCGCGAGGATTGCGACAATTGCGAAGATGATCACTTCGACCTGACCGCGGCGGATGTCCTCGTCCACCACCGCGAGGGGGAGGGTGACATCGAGCACGCCGAGGATGACTTGGGAGCGCGGATGCGCGTGACACGCGGCCTGGGAGCACGAACGCGTGTTGTAGATCGGGTTGATGATCCCGAGCGTCCGGGGCGCGTCGGGAAGCACCCGGAATACCCGCGTGCGGTCCTTCATTTCCAGGCGCTGGAGCGGCTGGCCGACGGAGTGGCACATGTAACAGCTCTCGGCCTTCTTGTCGACCAGCTTGCCGATCTCGGTCGTGTCGGACGAGTAGATGACCGCGCCCGCCTTGTTCATGATGCGGATGCGCTGGATGCTCGACTGGTTGCCCATCCGCTTGATGGTCTCGTGGATCCGCTCCCGCTGGTTGAGGAGCATGTCGTACTCGGTGCTGGACTTCACCGTCTCGCTGAGCTGGTTCGCGTGCCGCTCGACCTCTGCCAGCAGGCTCCGGTCGACGGAACGGCTGTTGAACCAGGCGAAGACGCTGATGGTCACCAGCGCGATCACGCCCACCGCCACCGTCAGTTTGAATCCGAGCTTCTGGAACATGCGTCTCCGCTATTTGCGCGTGGCGGCCGCGGCCACGCGCTTGCCGGGCTGCTGCGCGGGCCAGGACTTGTCGGTGTGGCAGCTCGTGCAGGTGGGCTTCGCCCGGAAGGTCTTGTCCTCATGGCAGCCCACGCAGTCGGTGCCGGCGTGCTGGTCGTCCAGCGCGAGCCCCGTCCTGGCGTGGTCGAACTTCGCCTGCCATCCCTTGTGGCAGCTCTCGCAGTCGGCGGCCACCCGCACATACGCGCCCGCCGCCGTGTGGCACCGCTTGCAGGCAAGCGGGGCATGGAACCGGTTGAGCGCGAATCCGGTGCGCCGTCCGTGATCGAAGCCTATGGTGGGCGTCGGCATCCCCTTGTGGCACGTCGCGCACGCGGCGTTGGCGTGGCACGTCGTGCAGCGCGCGTGCGCCTGCTCGTCGGTGAGCCCCTTGGCGGTCTGTCTCACGACGAGGGCAGCGTCGGTGCCTCGGCGCGCGCGGTCGTGGCATGCACGGCAGCTTTCCTGCTGGTGGCAGTCGGCGCAGGCGAGCGCAAAGCGCTTGACATGGTCCGCGTGGAAGAAGGTGACCGACTTTCCCTCCTTCGCGCTGGTCTCGTAGATCACGCGTTCCGGTGCCGACACCTTCGGCTGCTTCTTGGCAGGCGCTTTGGCCGCGGCGGTCACCGCCTGCGCACCCACCGGCGCGTGGCACGTCTGGCACGCGCCCTCCGGATTCCAGTCACGATGGCAGTTCAGGCACTGGCGGTGCATGGCCGCCTTCAGGTCCGGCTTGCCAAGGTCCTCGCGCCGCCGTGAGACGGCGTGGCAGTTCTTGCACTTCTGGATGGGCCGGGCCTGGTCGTAGTGGTGACACCCGCTGCAGCCCTTGCCCGTCTCGGCCATGTGCGCGTGCTCGCGATGCGAGAACGTCACCGGGCCGTACGTCGCGCCCGAGCGGCCGAGCACGATGGTCGGCGGCGCCTCCTCGATGGGGTGATATCCCTTGATCTTCAGTCGCGGACAGGCGGCCAGCGCCGGGGCATCCCGGGTGGGCGTGACCGCGGTGTGGCAGGCCCGGCAATCCAGCGCCGCGGCGTCGGCGGCGCTTCGAGCCGCCGTGCGCACCTGTGCCGGCACGCCGGTGCTGACGATGCAGAGCAACCCGAGCAGAGCGATGGGTTTCATGGCATTATCCCCGCACGGAATACTTCGACTTGGGCGACAGCGTCCTGTCGGGCAGGCTGATCACCGGAAAGATGATCACGGCCGCGCGGTACAGGAGCACGAGGATCGAGATGAAGCCCACAGTGACCGAGATCTCCCCGATGGACGGGAAGTACGACCCGAACGAATAGGGTGGCGTGTAGGCCACCACGAAGCAGTTGATGCGGTTCAGCATCACGCCACCCACGACCAGCGTCGCCGCGGTGAACAGCAGCGGCGGTGACTTCAGCACATGGGGGGAGAGGAACATCCGCAGCGGGATGACGACACCGAGGACGATCTCCGTCATGAAGAGCACGCTCGCCGTGTTCACGTGCATCAGGTAGACGAACGTCTCGCGCACGAACATGTCGCCGATCTTGAACGCGAGGTACACGCCGAGAATCGCCGGCATCATCCCGCCGAGCTTGCCGAGGATGCGCATCTCGGGCTTGAGGCCAAACGACCGCGCCGCGAGCAGCGACTCGAAGATGACCATGGGGAAGCCGACCGAGACAGCCGACAGCAGGAAGAGCAGCGGCAGGATGGGGGTCTGCCAGAGCGGGTGCATCTTGGGGCCGGCAATGACCATCAGCGTGCCCAGCGACGACTGGTGCAGCGTGGACAGTACCACGCCGGCGATGATGAACAGGAACATCGTCCGGGACAGCGTGCGGTCCATCAGGCGCAGCAGCCAGTCGACGGGCGCGTTGAGGCGCGCGAGCATACCCGGCAAGGCCACGCGACCCATGAAGCGCTCCGTCACGACCGGCAGGAACTCGATGTACAGGACCGTCATGTAGATCATCACGCAGATGCCGACCTCGAACAGCGCCGAGCTCCCGTTCCACATGACGAGGGGATGCCAGATGTAGTAGTACCGGCCGATGTCGATCGACACCGCCACCGCAACCATGGTGTAGCCGAGCATCGCCGTGAGGAGCGCGGGGCGGACCACCGCGTGGTATTCCTCGCGATGCATCACGTGCCCGAGCGCCGCGGTGGTGAATCCGCCGGCCGCGAGCGCGACGCCGGCGGCCACGTCGATCCCGATCCAGATGCCCCACGGATACTGGTTGTTGAGGTGCGTCACCGAGCCGATGCCGAAGAGGAACCGGCCGGCGAGGAAGACGAGCCCGTTGACGGCGAGCACGAGGAGGACGATGACGCCGGGCGTGATGAACTTCTTCGTCATCGGAACTGGACGCATGAAGTGGTCCATGCCTATTTCTCCTCGTCGTCGCCGCGGTGCCGCGCGGTCCACATCATCGCGCCCAGCAGCGCGTACAGCGACACGGGGGGCACGAAGTAGGCGAAGATTCCGTGCTGGATGCTCTCGGACACGCCGGGCGCCGGCCGTTCCGCAAGCTTGGGGAATTGCAGATTCGCGAAGTCCGTGCCGGCGAGGTACAGCCAGTCGGTGCCACCCACCTCGAATTCGCCGAACACGTGCGACACGTAGCGATCCGGAAGGCGCCGCACGCGCTCCCGCGCCACGCGCACCAGTTCCTCACGCGGACCGTACGTCAGCGCCTCCACCGGGCACGTCTCGACGCACGCGGGGAGCAGCCCCGACTTGCGGCGCTCCGCGCAGAAGTCGCACTTGAGGATCTGCGGATTGAGCGCCTTCTGGTACTCGAACGCCGGGATCTGGAATGGACACGCCACCATGCAATAGCGGCAGCCGATGCACTTGTCGGTGTCCCAGATGACGGCGCCATTCTCCTCCTTGGAGAGCGCGCCGACGATACAGGCCGAAACGCATGCCGGATGATCGCAATGCATGCACTGGACCTTCACCGAGTATGGCAGCTTCGGATTCCCCGCATTCGGGTATCGGTTCACCACGGTGAGCGCCGTGTCGTCCGGCCGCCGCATCCGGTCGAACGGCGTCTTGTCCTCGTACGTTTCGAGGGGTGGCGTCTCCAGGCCGTGCGCTGTCTTGCAGGCCCACTCGCAGTTGCGGCAGCCAATGCAGACCGTGGTATCGACCAGCACGCCCATTCGACCGGGCGCGAGGATGTTGCGGGGTCCAGCGTGTGCCTCGGCCGGCGTCAGTCCTGTCACCGCCACGCCGATGGCCGTGCTGGCCTTGAGAAACGAACGGCGATTCGTCGTCTTCATCGGGAACCTTGCGTGTGACCGCTCGACAAGCAGTGAAGAGCGGACGTACCAAGGTTATGATGTGACGCGCGATGCGACTATCGCAGACCCGCTGACGTGGCGTAGGGTATTTCCTGCCCTTGCCGCCTACGGCGCGAGCCGACCGATCGTCCATCCCGCGGCACCGTCACGCGTATAGACGATGCGATCGTGGAGCCGGTCGGGGCCGCCCTGCCAGAATTCGAAGGTCTCGGGTATCACCCGAAAGCCGCCCCAGAAATCCGGCATGGGCACGTCGCCCGCCGCAAACTTCCGCTTGAGGGCTTCCCACTCCGCGAGGAGGACTTGCCGCGAGGAAATCGGCGAACTCTGCTTCGACGCCCAGGCACTGAGCTGGCTGTCGCGCGGACGGGTGAAGAAGTACTTCACCGCTTCGGCCGTGGAAAGCCGCTCCACCGCGCCGGTGATCTTGACCTGTCGCTCCAGCAGCAGCCACGGAAAGAGCAGCGCGGCGTGCGGATTTTCCTTCAGCTGGCTGGCCTTGCGGCTCTCGAGGTTCGTATAGAAGACAAACCCGCGCGCATCGAAATTCTTCAGCAGCACCGTCCGCACGAGCGGGCGAGCGTCGGCCCACGCCGTGGCGAGGCTCATCGCGTTCGGTTCCACGACCTGCGCGCCGACGGCGTCGCGGAACCATGCGGTGAACTGCTCGACGGGATCGGCGTTCATCTCCGATTCGCGCAGGGCGCCCAGGTTGTACTGCCGGCGCATCGCGGCGACGTCGGGAACGGGGAGAATGGGAGAGCTCATGGGTTGTGCGCGGAGTATGCAGCGGCTCCGGGACCTGGGCAAGTGAATCAGGACCCAATCCACTGCGATCGCGCCAAGTCACCCCCGCGACTTCTTCAGGAACGGCTTCAGCACGTCCATCAGGTCGGGCTTGCCGATCTCCTGCAGCTCGTAGCGCACCCGCACGGTCGGCTTCCGGATCTTGATGAGCCGGCTCAGGTCGATGGGCGTGCCGATGATCACCGCGTCGCAGGGCACCGCATTGATCGTCTTCTCGAGGTCCTTCACCTGCTTGTCGCCGTAACCCATCGCCGGCAGGAGCGTGCCGATGTTCGGGTACTTCCGGAACGTGTCGGTGATGGTGCCCACCGTGTACGGCAGCGGGTCCACGATTTCCGCGGCGCCGAACTTCTCCGCGGCCACCACGCCAGCGCCGAACTTCATCTCGCCGTGGGTGAGCGTCGGACCATCCTCGACCACCAGCACGCGCTTGCCGGTGATGTGCTCGGGATGATCGACGAGGATCGGCGACGCGGCCTCGATGATCGTGGCCCGCGCGTTCACCTTCCGGATGTTCCGCCGCAGCGCGTTGACAGCCTGGCTGTCGGCGCTGTCCACCTTGTTGATGATGACGACATCGGCGAGCCGCAGGTTGATGCCGCTCGGGTAGTAGGTCAGTTCATTGCCGACGCGCAGCGGGTCGGCCACCACGATGTGCAGGTCGGGCGTGTAGAAGGACGTGTCGTTGTTGCCGCCGTCCCAGAGGATCACATCGGCTTCCGCCTGCGCCTGCTCGAGTATGTCGGCGTAGTCCACGCCCGCGTAGATGATGGTGCCGCTCACGATGTGCGGTTCGTATTCCTCGATTTCCTCGATCGTGCATTCGTGCTTTCGGAGGTCGGCGATGGACGCGTACCGCTGCACCCGCTGCTTCTCCAGGTCCCCATAGGGCATCGGGTGCCGGATGGCCGCGACCTTCAGGCCGTGCGCCTGCAGGATGGCGGCGATGCGGCGGGTGGTCTGGCTCTTGCCGCTCCCCGTGCGTACGGCACACACGGAGATCACCGGCTTGGTGCTCTGCAGCATCGTCTCGGCGGCGCCCAGCATCTTGAAGCTGGCGCCGGCCGCGTTGACGATCGAACCGCGGTCCATCACATAGGCGTAGGGCACGTCGCTGTACGCGAACACCACTTCATCGACCTTCTGCTTGCGGATGACCGACTCGAGCTG
>DATCGU010000045.1:0-2657 GCA_036508735.1 Gemmatimonadaceae bacterium | reverse complement strand
AAGGAAGCTGTAAGCTGTACGCTGTACGCTATCCGCCGTACGACTTCATGAGCGGACGGCGTAGAACGTATCGCGTAGAGCGTACAGCTTCTTTTGTCGTTCACCGCTCACTTGCCGCCCAACGCACGCCAATCCACCATTATCCCATGCCGCTCATCGCCCTCCGTGGCGCCACCACCGTATCCGCCGACGATCCGGTGCTCCTTGCCGAGGCCACCCGGGAACTGCTGGGTGTGCTGGTTGAACGCAACGCGCTGCATCCCTCACAGGTCGTCAGCGCGTTCTTCACCTGCACCGCCGACCTGACCACCGCATATCCCGCGCAGGCCGCCCGCGGCATGGGCTGGCAGCACGTTCCCATGCTGTGTGCCGCCGAGTTGCCGGTGCGCGGAGCGCTTCCGCGCTGCGTTCGCGTTCTGCTGCATGTCGATGCCCCATCCGGCGGGGCCCCGCCCCGGCACGCGTACCTTCGCGCCGCAGCCGCCCTGCGTGACGACATCGGGGAGGGCGAGGCCTGAACCTGGTCGGCGGCGCTACGGCCGGCGTCGTTTCTTCGGTGGAACGGTGATCGGCGGCAGCGACTCGAGGGGCGCACCCGCCGCTCGGGCCGCCGAGTCGCGTGCCGCGCGCACCGCATTCAACTCGCGCACCGCGGAATCGTTGCTCGCCGCCGACCGCACCATGCGAATTGCCTCGAGGTGCTCGCGGTAGGTCACGCGGAATTCGTGGTGACCGTCCGGATGTGCCACGAAGAACCTGTATGGCACGCGGGCCGGATGCAGCGCGGCCTCCAGGCTCGACAGCCCGGGTGAGCCGATCGGGCCGGGTGGCAGGCCGAGCACACGGTACGTGTTGTACGCGGACGAGACACGCAGGTCCTTGAAAGTCACGCGGCCCGGGCGCTTGCCCAGCGCATAAGTCACGGTCGGGTCCGCCTGCAGCAGCATGTGTGAGCGCAGCCGGTTCAGGTAGACGGCGGCGACCACCGGCCCTTCCTCGCGGCGGCGCACCTCGCGCTCGACGATCGATGCCAGCGTCACCGCGTCGTGCCGGGACAGCTTCAGGCTGTCCAGCGCACCCTGCCACTCCGGGCGCCACACCCGCTCGAACCGGCGGACCATCGCGGTCACGGCCTCGCGCGCGGTGATTCGGTCGGGAAACTGGTAGGTGTCGGGGAAGAGGTATCCCTCGAGCGTCGGCGTCGGAATGTCCAGTTCGCGCCGCAGCGACGAGTCACGCACCGCCGCCTCCAGTGAATCGCGCGGCACCTCGAGCGCCTCGGCGAGCAGCGGCACGATCTGCGCGAGACCGTAGCCTTCGGGAATCGTCACCGCGTGCACGATGCCGCGTCCGCGGCGCAGGTCCTCGAGCAGTTCGTTCCAGCTGACCCCGCGTGCCAGCACGTACGTGCCGTCCCGCATCGACCGGTCCCGGCCGCGCAGCTTGGCGTAGACGCCGAACAGCCTCGCGTTGCTCACCAGCCCCCGAACGGCCAGCGACTCGGCGGCCACCCGGAACGTTGCTCCCCTGGGAATCGTCACCCGCACCGTGGGACCCCTTGGGGTCGCGCAGGCGACGCCGAGGAGAACCAGGGCACCGGCTACGAGCCGCGTTGCGCTACGGCGCATCCCGGCCTTCGGCGTCGTCGGGCGGCGGCGCGCTGGCATCCTCCGCCTCCACCGCCCACAGTCGGCCGCCGTATGCCAGTGCCTGTTCCAGCAGCACCGTCGCGGCGAGCGCATCCACGTCGCCCTTGCGGCCACGCGTCGAGCCTTCCATGGCCTTCACCGCGCGCAACGCGGCGGCCGTCGTGAATCGTTCGTCGAGCATGCGCGCCGGGTGTCCAGAGCGTGCCTCCAGCTCCCCGGCCAGCCGGCGCGCCTCGAGCGAACGCGGGGTCTCCTCGCCGGCGGCGTCGAGTGGCAGCCCTACCACGAATGCGGTGGCGCCAATCTCCGACGCCTTCAACAGCAGCGCCGTGAGCGGCGGCCGCTTGCCCGCTCGACGCTCCAGATGTCCGGCCGGCTGGGCGATCATCCGCGAGGGATCGCTCATGGCGAGCCCCACACGCCGGTCGCCAACGTCGATGGCCAGTATCCGTCCGGGAAGGTTCATGCGCTCTCGCGTTCTCGCGTTCTCGTGTTCTCTAGACATCTCCTTCCACCATCTTCTTGAAGAACTCCGCGTTCGTCTTGGTGCGCCCCATCCGCTTGGCGAGGAACAGCACCTGCTCCTCGGGGGGCATGTCGCCAAGGAAGTGCCGTATGAGAAAGATGCGGTTCTTTTCCTCGGGTGTCAGCAGCAGCTCTTCCTTGCGCGTCCCCGACTTCTGGACGTCGACCGCCGGAAAGATGCGCCGGTTCGCGATCTCGCGGTCCAGTACCAGCTCCATGTTGCCGGTGCCCTTGAACTCCTCGAAGATCACCTCGTCCATGCGGGACCCGGTGCCCACCAGCGCCGTGGCCACGATCGTAAGCGTGCCGCCGCCGTCAATGGCGCGCGCCGCGCCAAAGAAGCGCTTCGGCCGTTCCAGCGCCTTCGCGTCCACGCCCCCCGACAGCAGCTTGCCCGACATCGGGATCACCGTGTTGTGCGCACGCGCCAGGCGCGTGATCGAGTCCAGCAGGATCACCACGTCCCGCCCGTCCTCGACGAGC
>DATCGU010000044.1:0-3121 GCA_036508735.1 Gemmatimonadaceae bacterium | reverse complement strand
CCCGGCGCAGATGAGCACGTCGGCCTGCCGCGGCGAATACCCCATCCGTTCCATGCCGAACCGGGCGAGGTCGAACTTCGACGCCGCGCTCGCCATGAACTCGATGGCGCAGCACGCGGTGCCGAACGGCATCGGCCACAGGGAGTTGGCGCGCCCCCAGTTCACCAGGAAATCCAGGCGCGTCGTCATCCAGCTGTCGGTGTTGGCCGGATCGATGGACACGAGGTTCGACTTCGCTGGCGCGGTCAATCCCATTGGAGGGCTCCCTTCTTCCAAACGTATGCGAAGCCGGCGAAGAGGATCGCCATGAACACCAGCATCTCGCCCAGCCCGAAAAACGAGATCTGCTGCACGGGACAGGCGCCGGCGATCAGCGGCACGTGGCAGGAGAGCTGCCGGTAGTACGCTGCCCACGGAATCATGAACACGGTTTCGATGTCGAACACGATGAACAGCATCGCGACCATGTAGAACTTCACCGAGAACCGTTCGCGAGCGTCGCCCAGCGGGGGCATGCCCGATTCGTAGGCCTGCTGCTTCACCGGCGTCGGGCGCATGCGCAGCACCAGCTGCGAGAGCCCGATGATGGCGATCGCCGTGATGACGACCAGGCCTATTTGGAAGAGTATGGGTAGGTAGTTGCGATCCATGCCGGTAGGTCCTGCTTCGTGAAGGATTTCACGAGCGCGATGCAAGAGGGTAAACTACGGCTCGTGTAACGCGAGTGTCAACGTCCGCACGAGAGCGAAAACGATGCGACGCAGCATCCGCGTGAATGCAAGGTGCATCGTCCCTACAAGTGCGTCAGGGACACCCCTGCACCGCCTGCATCTCCGCGCTACGCGCTGCACTCCACCCCGCACGCGGCACGTGCACTTCACCGCGCCCCTTCCTCTGCGGCGGAGCACTCCCGTATCTTCGAGTCTCCACCCTCAACCCCCCGCCCCGCATGTCGATTCAGAACGATCGCTGGATTACGGAGATGGCCACCAAGCACGGGATGATCGAGCCATTCGAGTCTTCCCAGGTGCGAACCGGCGTCATTTCGTATGGAGTGAGCGCCTTCGGTTATGACATGCGCGTGGCTCGCGAGTTCAAGATCTTCACCAACGTCCTGAACTCGATCGTCGACCCCAAGAACTTCGATCCCAAGAGCTTCGTGGAGTTCGAGGGTGACGTCTGCATCGTGCCACCGAACTCGTTCGCCCTCGCCCGGAGCGTCGAGTACTTCCGCATGCCGCGCGACGTCATGACCATCACGGTGGGCAAGAGCACCTATGCGCGCTGCGGAATCATCACCAACGTCACGCCGTTCGAGCCCGAGTGGGAGGGCTTCGTCACGCTGGAGATCAGCAACACGACGCCGCTGCCGGCCAAGATCTACGCCAATGAAGGCATCGCCCAGGTGCTCTTCTTCAAGGGCGACGAAGCGCCGATCACGAGCTACAAGGACCGGAAGGGAAAATACCAGGGGCAAGTCGGAGTGACGCTCCCGAGGCTTTGAGGCGGTAGACCGATGAAGCGCTCCTCGCGCCCCCCGCGGCGGCTGACCATCCTGGTCGCACTTGCGGGGGGCGTGATTGCGTTCGGGGCGTTTCCCCGTCTTGGCTCACAGGAACCCGCGGCCTTCTTCTCCCCGTTCCCGCGCATGGCGCCGTGGCGGTCATTGCCGATCCCGCCGGCCTGCCGGGTGCCGCGCCGGATCGTGCGGCGCTGCTCGCCGGCATCGCCGACCTGCTGACCAGCGACCTCGCGCAGATACGCGGGTTCCGGATGGTCGAGCGGATGCAGGCGCAGCAGATCATCAGGGAACTCGGCCTCGCATCCGTGGACGCTTCCACTGCGCCCGTGCCGGGCGCCTGATTGGCGCCGCTGAGATCGTCATGATCTTGGGCGATGTGCGCGCCGGGCACCTGCGCCTGAGCGCCCGCATCGTGTCGGTGTCGCGCACCTCCACCGCAGGCACCGTGACGCTGGCCGCCGGCGAAGGCGACATCTTCCCCACCGAGCGCCGCCTGGCCCTTTCAGTCGCGCGGCTGCTCGGCCACGAACCGTCTGCCGCCGAGCGGCGGGCAATCCTCGATCGCCCGAGTACGCGCATTGACGCGTTCCTCGCATATTCGGCAGCCGTGCAGGCGGCCACCGATGGCGAACTGCCGCGTGCCGAGCAGTTGCTCGCTCAGGCGCTGGGGTTGGACGCGTCCGTGAACACGGCGTTTGACGCCGCCGTGCTCGGCGCCCAGCTCGCTGCGTCGGGCGCCAGCGTGGTTGCCGCACCTACCGGCCAGCACGAGACGGGCGAGGCGCCGACGGACATCGGTCTCGCCACCGAAGGCAACGACACCGAGTTCGGCGAGGCGTGGTTCGAAGGCACCGGAACGCGGCGCCTGTCCCTGTACGAGTTCGCGGTTCCGCTCACCCTGTCCATGGGATTCGGCCGGTCGCGACTCGATGTCTCCACGACGTTCGCGTCGAACCGGGTGGACACGCCGGCCAACGACGTCTTTCACGCGTCGGGGTTCACCGGCGCCTTCACGCGCCTCTCGATGCCGCTGGCGCATTCCGGCGTGGTGGCGGTGGTCGGTGCGGTGCTCCCAACCAGAAGCGTGAGCGGGGTGGATGACGACATCCGGCGGATTCCGCTCTTCCCCGACCTTCTGCCAATGACCATGTACCAGCGGCGGCATGCCGCGTCAGGCTCGCTCGGCCTGCTCACGTCGCGCCCTGTCGGCGCGTGGGCCGTGGGAGCCGCCGTCGCCGGCGAGTGGACGGAACGCTTCCGGCAGCAGGAACCTTCACTTGCCATCCTGAGCGTCGCGCCGGGCCTTCGGTTGCGCGCCCGCGTCGGCGCGTGTTCACCTGGGTGCTGCGGCGCTCGAACCGGGACTCGAATGGAAGGCGTGGCACGCACGGCAGCAGATCGCGGCACAGGTGCTCATTCCCCGTGTGCAGGCGGACGCGCCGCTGTTCGGTGCGCTGCGCGGCATCGCCGGCGTGGAGTTCGTGCGTGGCTCTTACCGCGAGCCGCTCGACAGCCGGGACGTGCCGGTTCGCGGCTGGCAGCTGCGGGTGGGGATGCAAGTGGAGCGGTAGGCCACACGAAAGGGGGGCAGGAGAGATA
>DATCGU010000043.1:0-17831 GCA_036508735.1 Gemmatimonadaceae bacterium | reverse complement strand
TCACCATGTCGCCGTTGGTCCACGTGCGCGTGATGAACACGTAGGTGCTCGACCGAGCTTCCGCCTGGTTGTCTACGCTGCCGGCGCGACCGCCGGCCACCGGGTCGTACAGCGTGTCGAGCTTCGGCTGCTCCACGGCGTTGCCGTTGAGCGCGATGGCAAATCCGTCGCCTGCCCACACCGGTCGCCGCACCGCAAGCGTGAACGCCACCGGCTTCGGCACCGTCACATGGATGGTGGCCGTGTCGCCCTCGGGAAAGGTTGTCTCCATGCTCATGCGCGCCGAGCCCAGCGTGCATTCGGCGGTGGACGGCACGAAGAGATTCGCCCAGATGGTGTCGCTGCTCTCGTACCACACGCCCAGCCCGTGCAGCGCGTGGCTTTCCATGCCCGTGCCCACGCAGCAGGTGAAGTCACGCTGCATGTCCTGGTATTCCTGCTGCACGCCGCGACCCACCGGCACCATGTACGACGTGCGTCCGTCCTCGGGATCGATGGACGCGAGGATATGGTTGAAGAGCGCGCGCTCCTGGAAGTCGGCGTACGCCGCATCAGGGCGCAGCGCGAAGAGCCGCCGCGTCAGCTTGATCATGTTGTACACATTGCACGTCTCGGCGGCGCGACCATCGACGCGCGGGGCCAGCTTGTCGGGCGGCCCGAAGTACTCCGACAGGCCGTGGCCGCCACTCGCGTAGCTGTGGTGCTGCACCACGCGGTCCCAGAAGAACGACGACGCCACGAGGTCTTGACCGTCGCCGGCATACCCGTACCTGGCCGCCGACCCGATGAGCTTGGGTATCTGGCAGTTGCCGTGCTTCCCCGAGAGGTTGTCCTGGTGCCGCTTGAGCGGCCCGGTGAAGGCGTGATGCTCGAAGCGCAGCGAGAGGGCCAGCCAGCGCTTGTCGCCCGTGTCGGCGTACAGGTCGGCCAGTACCTCGTTCATGCCGCCGTGCTCGGTGTTGAGCATCTTCTGCACCTGCGCGTCCGACATCGGCGCGAGTACGCGCTCGGCCCACACCGCGTAACGCGACTCCACCTGCAGGGCGAGCTTGTTCGCCGTGTGCCGGTACGTGTCGCGCAGCCCGGCGTACGTCTTGTGCAGCGTGTACCACGGCGACCACAGTCCGTTCAGGTCGAAGGCACCTGACCTGATCTCGCCCTTCGAGACGGCAGCAAAGGCCTCACGCAGCCCCTCCAACGCGCCCACGTAGCCGTCGCCGTTCTTGCGCTGCACTTCGTCGAGCTCGCGCACCATGTATGTGGCGCGGTCCTTGAAGCGCTGGTCCCCCGTGGCCTTGTACATCAGCGACACCGCCGACAGGTAATGGCCGGCAATGTGTCCCGTGAGGTTGCGGCCGCCGCCGTCCCAGCCCGTGTATGGCTCCGCCTTCTTCTCCAGCCCGGCACGCACGCGATAGTACGCCAGCATGCGGTCGGGTTCGAGCGAGAGCAGGTACGCGGCGTCGAGTTCCTGTGCGTGCTTCAACGGGCCGCCCGTCAGCCGCACCTTTTCCAGTGGTACCGGTCGCGCGCGCAGCGCTCGGCGCTCGGCGGCGAGCGCCGATTCATCGGCCGCACGATTGGGTGACTCCGCGGCCGCGGCCGAGCCCGGCCGCAGGGGACTCAGAGACAGCGCAGCAGCGGTGGTGGCGGAGCGCTTCAGGAAATCGCGACGGGCCGTGTCCATGGTTGGCTCACGAGTGGAAATGGCGGGCGGAACGGCCCGTTCGGAGAAGCACGACGGAAACTTGCCGCCCGCGTGAACCGGCGACTAGTGCGAGATACTTCGCAGGACCGCTGCCGAAACTCGCACCTGCCCGGTTCCGTCCGTTGCCATAGGACACTTCATTTACAGGTAATGCCACCACTTCCTGTACGCCGTCGTACGCTTAGCCTCGCCGGCACTGTCAAGACTCAGGCCGTCACGCTCGCCGCCCCGCTCGGCGTTTCCTGGGCGACGCTTGGCGCCAACACCCTGCTCGGTGGCACCCTCATCCAGTACGGCGTGGTGCCGCGCACCCTCAGTGGACTGCGTGGCATCATCTTCGCGCCATTCCTGCACGGCAGCGTCGCGCACCTCGTCGCCAACAGCATCTCGCTGCTCATCCTCGGCTGGCTTGTCCTCGTCTTCGGCGGCCGCAAGCAGTTCTGGTGGGTGTCGGCGGCTGCCGCGCTCGGCTCGGGATTGTGCGCTTGGCTCATCGGCGCACCGGGCTCGGTGCACATCGGCGCCAGCGGCGTGATCTTCGGCTACCTCGGCTACCTCATGCTGAGCGGCTGGTTCGCGCGGCGCTTCTGGCCCATCATCGCCAGCCTGGGCGTTACCGCCCTGTGGGGCGGCATGATCCTGGGCGTGATGCCCGGCCAGCTCGGCATCAGCTGGCAGTCGCACCTCGGCGGATTGCTGGGCGGCGTCTGGGCCGCGCGGCGCCTGCACAAGCGGGGACGCTAGCTCGCGCTATCCCCGGGCCAGTCGCACCGCGGCCACGCGGCGCTCATTGCGATGTCTTCCCCGACTCGGCGGCAATCGTCTCGAGCGTTTCCCACCGCTCGGTGAGCTTCGTGATTTCCGCGTCGATGGCGTCCAGTCGCGCCCGTGCCCTGGCCACCGCCGCGCCGTCGCGCAGGAAGGCCGGGTCCGCCATCTGCGCGTACAGCGCGCCGCGCTCGGCGTCCAGCCCGTCGATTTGCGCCGGCAGCGCGGCGAGTTCTGTTTGTTCCTTGAAGCTCAGCTTCTTCTTCTTCTTCTTTGCGAGTGCGGGCTTTGGCGCCCGAGTGGCCGCCTTCTTGAGCTGCTCCGGCGTGGCAATGACGGCACGCTGGCGCACCCAGTCGGAGTAGCCCCCAGCGTACTCGCCCACCTTCCCCTGCCCCTCGAGCACCAGCGTGCTGGTGACCACGTTGTCCAGGAACTCGCGGTCGTGGCTCACCACCAGCAGCGTCCCCGAGTACTCGATGAGCAGCTCTTCCAGCAGGTCGAGCGTCTCGAGATCGAGGTCGTTGGTCGGCTCGTCGAGCACCAGCACATTGAACCGGCGCGTGAAGAGCCGCGCCAGCAGCAGCCGGTTTCGTTCGCCGCCCGACAACGCCTTTACCGGCGTGCGCGCACGGTCCGGCGGAAAGAGGAAGTCCTGCAGGTAACCGGTGACGTGCTTGCGGGCGCCGTTCACCTCGATGAAGTCGGCGCCGTCGGCGATGCTGTCGAAGACGCTCCGCTCGGGGTCGAGCTGCTCGCGCAGTTGGTCGAAGTAAGCGACCTCCAGCCCGGTACCCAGGCGTATTGTGCCGTATTCTGTGCCTGTGACTTCTTCTCTGCCTGGTTGAAGATCTCCCAGCAGCAACCGAAGCAGCGTCGTCTTGCCCGATCCATTGGGCCCAATGAGCCCCACCCGGTCCCCGCGCATGATCGTCGTGCTGAAGTCGGCAATGATGGGCCGTTCACCGAACGCAAACCCCACGCCGCGCGCCTCGGCCACCAGGCGCCCGCTTCGTTCGGCTTCGTGTGCCTGCAGCTTCACCGCGCCCGTACGTTCGCGGCGCGCGCCGCGCTCGCTCCGCAGCGCTTCGAGCGACCGCACGCGCCCCTCGTTCCGCGTGCGACGCGCGCGAATGCCGGTGCGAATCCATACCTCCTCCCGTGCCAGCTTCTTGTCGAATTCGGCCCACTCGCGCTCTTCGCTGGCGAGTGCGATTTCCTTGCGCTGCAGGTACTGGTCGTATTGGTTTCCCCAATCCCGCAACACCCCCCTGTCCAGCTCCACGATGCGGGTGGCCAGCCGGCGCAGGAACGCGCGATCGTGCGTGACGAACAGCAGCGTCGTGCCGCGGTCGATGAGGAACTGCTCCATCCACTCCACCGCCTCCACGTCCAGGTGGTTGGTCGGTTCGTCCAGGAGCAGTATGTCGGGCTGGGCCACCAGCGCGCGCGCCAGCAGCGTCTGCCGCTTGCGACCGCCTGAGGCCGACGCGAACGGCGCATCGGGGTCGAGCGCCAGGTGCACGAGCACCGTCTCCACGCGCGTGTGCACCTGCCACGCCTTGGCGGCGTCCAGTGCGTGATGTGCCCGGTCGAGTTCGCGCAGCAGGGCGTCGCTGCCGTGCACGCCCACGTCGTGACTCACCTGGTGGTAGCGCGCCAGCAGGCGCCCCAGGTCGCCCAGTCCCGCGGCCACCACGTCGTAGGTGGAGCCCTCCACGTCGCCGGGGATTTCCTGCTCCAGGCGGGCTACCGTCACTCCGGTCTGCCGAACCACTTCGCCGCCGTCGGGCAGCAGGGTGCCGTCGAGCAGCTTCATGAGCGTGCTCTTGCCGGTGCCGTTCCGTCCCAGCAGGCAGACGCGCTCACCGCGCTCGATCGCGAAGCCCGCGTGATCGAGCACCGGCGGTCCGCCGAAGGCGATGGTCAGGTCCTTGATGCCCAGAAGTGCCATGCCGAAAGATAAGCTCTCGCGTTCTCGCGTTTTCGCGTTCTTGGACAACGTAACCCGCCTCATCTCCGTACAATTCTCCAGACCCATCTTCCCTCTGGAGCCCGCATGCGTATCGCCCGGTTGACCCCCCTTTGTCTCGCCTTTCTCGCCATGGCGACGTCCCACGTTGCCGGTGCGCAGGGCAAGGACAGGCTCAACAAGTATGGAAATCCGGCCACCGTGAAACCGGCGCCCACGACGCCGGCCATTACGGTGCGCGACCTGCAGATCCGCCTGTACCAGTTCGCCGACGATTCCATGCAGGGGCGGCAAATCGGGCGCGTCGGCAACAAGAAGGGCACCGATTACATCGCCGCCGAGGCCAAGCGCCTCGGGCTGATTCCCGCCGGCGACAATGGCACGTATTTCGAGGTGCTCCCCTACCATACGAAAAAGTTCACCAACCACTCGCGCCTCACGGTCAACAGCGCCCCGCTGGCGTGGGAGAAGGACTGGGTCGCCGTGCCCGGACAACGCGCGCCCAGGCCCATCAGCAACGTGACGGTGATCTTCGGCGGCACCGCCGGTGACACAACCAAGCAGATTACGGCAGCTCAGGCCACAGGGAAGTTCGTGGTGCTGCTCCCCGGCGCGGCGCCGGCCAGCCCCGCTGGTTTCGGTGGCGGTGGTGGAGGCGCTGGTGGCCGGGGTGCACCGCCGGTCGATCGTTTTGCCGGCGCCGTGGCAGTGGCGACGGTGAACCTCGACGACCTCACCGCTGCGCAGCGCGCGGCCATCAATATTCCCACGTTCGCCTCGTCGTCCGCCGCACGCGGTGGGCGAGGCGGCGCACCCGGTGCGCCCCAGCCCGACTCGCTGACGCTGCTCAGGCAGCAGATTGACCAGCTGGCGCCGCAGGCTGCCCTCCGGGTGACGCGCGCCGCCGCGACCGCGCTGTTCGCCGGCGCCGGAATCAACGGCCTGCGGCTGGGCGCCATCGGCGGCACCGTCACTGCGTCGCTCGACTTCATCGAGTTGCCCACGGACTGGGCGCGTAACGTCGTGGCGATCATTCCCGGCAGCGACCCGGTGCTGAAGAACGAGTACGTGGCCATCGGTGGCCACAACGATCACCTCGGCTTCGGCGGCACGCCGGTGGACAAGGACTCGTTGAAGGTCTTCAACGACGCGCGCAACAAGTTGCTGCTCGCCAATAACATGGTCGCCGTCACGCCCGCGCAGCGCGCGTCGATCCGCGTCAACATGGACAGCATCCGCAAGATCCATCCCAAGCCGCGCCTCGACTCCATTCGCAACGGCGCCGACGACGACGGCTCGGGATCGATGGCCGTGCTCGAGATCGCCGAGTCCATCCAGGCCATGAAGGTGAAGCCCAAGCGCAGCACGCTCTTCGTCTGGCACACGGGGGAGGAAGCCGGCCTCATCGGCTCGGCGTTCTTCACGGCCAACCCCACGGTGACGCTCGACAGCGTGGTCGCGCAGATCAACATCGACATGATCGGGCGTGGACGCGCCGAGGACCTGCCGGGCGGTGGTCCCGATTACGTCGGTGTGGTCGGGTCGTTCTTCGACTCCAAGGACCTCGGCGAGACCGTCGCGAACGTGAACAAGAAGCTGGCCCATCCGTTGGCGTTCGATTATCGCTACGACAGCACGGTGACGTGGCCCGGCTACAACAACATCTACGGCCGCAGCGATCACTACAATTACGCGCGCCAGGGCGTGCCCATTGCGTTCTTCTTCACCGGGCTGCACGGCGACTATCACCAGGCCAGCGATGAAGCCGAGTTCATCGACTACCCGCACTTCGCGAAGATCACGAACTACCTGCGGGACCTGACGGTGGAAGTCGGCAACGGACCGCGCCCGCGCATCAATGGAACGAAGCCGGCGCGTCCGCCGCGTACCGCGGTGCCCTGAGGCCGTGTGGCTGGATGCAACGAACGCCCGGATCGCGATGATCCGGGCGTTCTCGCGTTCTAGTGCTCTCGCGCTCTCGCGCTCTGTTAGTGCTTGATCACCATGAACGTCGCGCCAGTGATCGGTCCCTGCGGCGGACGTCCTCCCGTCGGTGCGCCCGGCGCTGGTGCCGGTGCCGGTCCGCGCTCGAGGGCGACGGCGTACGCGCGGTGCGTCACCGGATCCACGGCGATCGTCTTGGCGCCGCGCATCGTCGCCACGGTGGCCACCGTCGTGTACTTGTCGGGGCCGTCCTGGCGCACCACCGTCACGTTGCCACTCTGGCCGGCGGGAATGTAGATCAGTTGCTGCGATCCGTCCCAGCCCAGGGCGTCCACGCCGTCGCCATTGTCGATCGTCGCCACGATCTTGCCGTTGGTGGCATCAATCACCACCGACTTCTTTCCGCAGCCGCTGAAGATCCGCATCGTCTTGCGGTCGAGGGCGATGCCGGTGGGGCCGTCGCACGGCGCAATGGGCCAGCTGGCGAGCACCTTCATGGTCTTGAGTTCGATCACCTGGATGGTGTTCTTGCCCTCGTTATTGACGTAGATCTTCCCCTTGCCGTCCGTGGCCGCCCCTTCGGGCGCCCGGTCCTCGAGTTCGGCGGTGCCCAGGATGTTCCCCGACTTGGCGTCGATGGTCACCGCCGTGCCCGGGTTGCTGTGGTTCGTCAGGATGATCTGGTTGGACGTCTCATCGTACATGATGCCGTCGAGCCCGCCGACCTTCACCGCGATCTTCTTGAGGGGGGCCAGCGTCTTGAGGTCGAACATCGTGACGCTCGAGTCGCCGCGGTTGGTTGTGAAGCCGTGATTCTCCTTCCTGGCCAAGCCCACGCCGTGCACGCCCGGCGTGTCGGGAATGTCGCCAATCACCTTGCCGGTGGCGCCGTCCACCACCATCACGTGCGTGCCGCGCGATACGAACACGCGCCCCGTGCCGGCTTCGGCCACGATGTAGTCGTGGCCACCCTCGCCACCGATGCTGAACTTCTGCACCGTGAACGTCTGTGCGTGCGCCAGGCCTGGCGCGCCAATCAGGACGGCGCCCAGCAACGCGGAAAGGGCAAGTAAGCGGCGTGTCATGCGATCCTCGTGGGTAACGACGGTGTGACGTGAGCTGCGAATCACAGGATACTACGCGCCGGAACCTGTCAGGGGGATGACAGGTGGATGACAGGTGGATAGCCGGTGGAGGGCCGGTGGAGGGCTGGTGGATGGCTGGTGGATGGCTGGTGGACTGGCCGACGCCGACAGCCCTCGGCGGCCTGTCCCCCGCTGCAATCTTGCGATCCCGGCCGAAACGGAAGGGTGATGCGCAGCTCTTCGGCGGCGATAGCTTGGGTCGGGTGCCGTCTCCTCTGCGCACCCCCGCCGCCGAACCGCGCCACGTACAACTGTGTGACCCATCTCTCTTTTTCACGAGTATTTTTAGGGGCACCTATGGATTACGCTCTGTGCGTTACGGTTACTCGTGGCGAACGCTAGAAAAACCGCGGGAAAACCGACACAGGGTCCCACGGCAGTCCACGGCGATCCACGGCGATCCACGGCGATCCACGGCTATTCACGGCTATTCACGGCAACTCACGGCGCGCACAACGGACTTCGCACATGGCAACCGTTCCTTCCACGACACCACCAGCCGTGCACCAGTCACTCGTCAAACTCGGCGCTGACCTCAACGCGGCCCGCCGTCGCCGGCGACTCCCTCTATCGGAAGTCGCCGCGCACGCCTACACCTCTCGCCAGACAATTAGCCGCGTCGAAAGGGGCGATCCGCGCGTCGCCATGGGCACCTGGGCATCCGTGCTGCTCACGCTCAAGCTGCTCGACCGGCTCACCGACCTCGCTGCGCCGGCAAGCGACCTCCACGCGGCCATGATCGCGATAGAGCATCTCCCCACGCGCGTGCGCAGCAGCAAGCGTTACCGCACCTGAAGCATGTAATCGATGACGACCGCCTTGGCGTCGCTCATTCGCCGCTTCCGGCACGGGTGAACGCCAGCGCCGTGGCGTACTCGCGAACGTCATGTGGCCACTTGGCTATGAGCTGCTCGAAGCGCGCGCGGTCGCCGGCGAACAACGCGCGCGTGGCTTCTTCGTAGTTGGGCAGGTTGCCGGCCAGCCCGTGCATGAAGGTGTACGCCGCCTCGTGCGCCTTCTTCACCAGGTGCTTGTCGCCGCCAGAGCGGCGCGCATCATCGACGAGCTTCCGCAGCGTCACCGACGCGCCTCCCTGCTGCACGTTCAGCCAGTCCCAGTGACGCGGCAGCAGCGTAACCTCGCGGGCGACCACGCCCAGCCTGGGACGACCGCGCCCCCGCGGCGCGGCCGGCGCCGGCGAGTATCGCTCACTGATCTCGGCGTCCGACCCGCGAGTGTCGAGATCGAATGCCTTGCCCGTGACATCGCTGAAGATCAGCACCGGCGTGTCGGACTTGGCGTGCCGTACCGCCACCGCCACCCGGGCGAGTGGCCCCGAGGCGAGGCGGTGGGTGCCGACGAAGGCAGTGTACGTGTGGCTGAGGTCTGGCATGGACATCCATATAGATGTAGAGTTGGATAATATTATCCGGATATAATACAGAACGCAAGAGCGCGGCAGCCCGCGAGCGCTAAGTTTGCCCGATGAGTTCACTGGTCGCCAAGAAAGCCTTCCTCGCCGGCGTCACCTGCCGCACGCAGGGGTGGTACGTGCATCACGCCCCCGCCGAAATTCCCGGCCCCGGGCTGCAGTGGCGTTTCTGGATTGGCGCCGACGTCCACGAAAAAGCCCGCGCCTGGCTCGGCGGCGCCAACGCCGCCGGCGCCCCCGGCGCCCCCGGCGCCCCCGGCGCCGGCACGATGCTGCGCCGCACCCCCGTCGATGCCGCGGCCGCCGACACACAGGCAGCGATCACCACCTCGTTCGAGAGCCTGCTGTTCGAGGCCACATTCATCTGGAACGGTCTCGTCGCCCGTGCCGACGCCATTCGCCCGGCCGGCACCGCCTGGGACCTCATCGAGGTGAAGTCGGGAAAGTCGCCCGGCGAGGACGACAAGCTGAAACAGGAGTACGTGGACGACCTCGCCTACACGCAGATGGTGGCGCACGGCGCCGGGCTCAGGATCAGCCGCGCGCTGCTGGTGCTCATCAACCGCGATTACCGGCTGAACGGCCCGGCCGAGATGTTCGCGTATGTCGATATCACCGACGCGGTAAACGCGCGCGCCACCGAATTTGCGACGATCGCCGGGGACGTGGCATCCAAGGTCGCCGCACCCGAGCGTCCCGAACCGGAATTCATCTTTGCGTGCAAGGACTGTCCGTTCTTCGCCACCGACTGCCTGGGCGTCGGCGTACGCGACCCGCTGTTCATCATTCCGCGCATCAGCGCCAGGAAGTTCGCGGCGCTCAAGGTGTACGCTCGCATCGCCGACCTCCCCACCGATGCCGACCTCACCGCCATCCAGCGCGGCGTCGTCGACGTCATCCAGGGTGGCCGCCCCCGCGTGGACCTCGACGCACTGCAGGTGCTCGACCAGCTGAAATGGCCGGTGTACTACCTCGACTTCGAGGCGGTAAACCCCGCGCTCCCCTGGTTCGAGGAGGTGCCACCGCACGAGATGATTCCGTTTCAGTATTCACTGCATGTACTCGAAGCGCCTGACGCCGCGCCGAAGCATCTCGAGTTTCTGGCCGCCACGGACGGCGACTGGCGCCTGCTCATGACCAACACGCTCTTGCGCGACCTGGGCCCCCCTGGCACCGACGGCTCGATAGTCGTCTACTCGAGCTTCGAGAAGGCGCGGCTGAAGGCGCTCGCCCAGGCCTTCCCCACGCTCGAGCCGCAGATCAACGCCGTGCTCGACCGCCTCTTCGACCTCGAGCCGGTCTTCAAGAATGGGTACCAGCACCCCGGGTTCCTCGGCCGCACGTCCATCAAAAAGGTGCTGCCGGTGATGGTGCCCGAACTCAGCTACAAGACGCTGGCCGTGAACAACGGCGACGACGCGCTGAGCGTGTTCGCCCTCATGCGCGTGGGCGCAATGGACGCCGAACACGTACCGGTGCAGCGCAAGCAGTTGCTGGAGTACTGCAAGCTCGACACCTACGCGATGGTGCGGCTGCACCAGGCGGCGGCGAAGTTGCGGTAGCGCGCGGCCGGACGCGCGCGCCGCGGCGCCTACCCCACCAGCGCGATGATCTCCGCGCCGTAGGCGTCCAGCTTCTTCGCCCCAACCCCCGAGATCCCGCCGAGCTCGCGCACCGTCCCCGGCCGCACGCGGGCAATCTCCTTCAGCGTCGCGTCGTGGAATATCACGTACGCCGGCACGCCGTGCTCGGCGGCCATGGCACGGCGCCATTCTCGCAACGTCTCGAACACGGGTAAATCGTCCGCCGACAAATCGGCCGGCCCCCCCTCCGCTGCCACCGCGCCGCGCGCCTTCTTCGAAGCCTTCTCTGCCTTCCGCCACTCGCGCAGCTGCACCCGCTGCTTCCCCGTCAGCACGGCCCGCGCCGCCGCCGTCAGCTTGAGCGCGCTGTACTGGTCGTGATCCACCACGATCAGCCCCAGCGCGATTCCCTGCCGGATGATCGCTCTCCACTCCTGCGCCGACCGCTCGGCGCCAATGCCAAAGGTGCTCAGCTCCGTGTGCCGCCAGTGCTGCACCTTGTCGGTGTCGTCGCCGCGCAACACGTCAATCACGTGCATGGCGCCAAAGCGCTGCCCCACCCGGTGGATGCACGAGAGCAACTGCTGCATGGCGATGGTGCCGTCTATCGACACCGGCGGATTGAGGCAGGTGTCGCAGTTGTTGCAGGGGCCAATCGATTCGCCAAAGTAGGCGAGCATCCGCACGCGCCGGCAGTCGGACGTTTCGCAGAAACCGAGCATGGCGTCGAGCTTGCCCACCTGCACCTTCTTGTACGCCTCGCCTCCCTCCGAATCGTCAATCATCCGCCGCAGCTGCACCACATCCTGCAGCCCGTACGCCATCCACGCGTCGGCCGGCAACCCGTCGCGCCCGGCGCGCCCGGTCTCCTGGTAATACCCCTCGATGCTCTTGGGCAAGTCGAGGTGCGCCACAAAGCGCACGTCGGGCTTGTCGATGCCCATGCCAAACGCGATGGTCGCCACCATCACCACGCCGTCCTCGCGCTGAAAGCGCTGCTGGTTGCGCGTGCGCTGCTCGGCGCTCATGCCGGCGTGATACGGCAGCGCCTCCACGCCGTGCTGCACCAGGAACTCCGCCGTGTCCTCCACCTTCTTGCGCGACAGGCAGTACACAATGCCGGCGTCCCCCGGGTGTTCCGCGCGGATGAAGTCGAGCACCTGCTTGCGGCCATTCCCCTTGTCCACCACGCGGTAGCGAATGTTGGGGCGGTCCATGCTCGAGACGAATACCCGCGCCGCGCCCAGCTGCAGCCGCAAGATGATCTCGGCGCGCGTCAGCCGGTCGGCGGTGGCGGTGAGGGCAATGCGCGGCACCGCCGGGAACCGCTCGTGCAGCACCGAGAGCTGGATGTACTCCGGGCGGAAGTCGTGCCCCCACTGCGACACGCAGTGTGCCTCGTCAATAGCAAAGAGCGCGAGCTTGCTGCCCTCGAGCAGCGACAGGCAGCGCTCGGTGAGCAAACGTTCCGGCGCCACATACACCAGGTCCAACTCGCCACCCCGCACCTGCCGCTCCACCTCGGCGGCCTGCGACGCGCTGAGCGACGAGTTCAGGTACGCCGCGCGCACCCCCAGCTCGGCCAGAGCCGCCACCTGGTCGTGCATCAATGCAATCAACGGCGATACAACCACGCAGACACCAGGGCGCAAGAGCGCGGGAATCTGGTAGCAGAGTGACTTGCCGCTCCCCGTGGGCATGAGCACCAGCGCATCACCGCCGGCGGCAACGTGCGCGATGGCCTCGGCCTGATGCCCGCGAAACGCGGGGTAGCCGAAGACGGTGTTGAGGAGCGTGAGGGCGCGCGCGTTCATCTGCTCGGAGAATCGGGGATGCTACGGCAATGCGACGGTCGGCAATAATACCCTGATGATATCAGGCCGCACAATTCGGACTTTCCTTCTTCTTCGGGACCGGCGTATTCTCTGAAATACACCGGGAGCGTCCCCAAATGGCCAAGCACCTGCTCTTCCTCGTACATGGCGTCGGCGATACCAAGCCTGATTGGTCCAAGCCAATCCAGGATCTCATCCGCACGCTGTACGCGAATTACCACGTCGCCAAGCTCATGCCGTTCGACCAGTACTTCGCGTTCAGGGAAATCAACTACAACGACAAGTTCGACGCGCGGCGCACCGCGTGGAAAACGGCGTCCACCACCGTGCTGGCCGCGCTCGGCGACGGCGGAATGAAACCGGGGGCCATCACCAAGCTCACCACATGGAGCAAGGAGCCCTCCAGGGACGACTTTATCAACACGCACGCGCTCGACGTGGTGATGTACCGCTTTCTGTCGCTCGAAGCCGAGCAGGTGCGCACCGCCGTGCAGACGCAGATACTGGCGGCGCTGGCTGCGCAGCCCGCCAACGACACCGTGCAGTGGTCGGTGATCGCGCACTCGCTGGGCACGAGCGTAACGCACGACGTGCTACACCAGCTGTTCTCGCCCAGCCGCCCCGCCGAATGGGGAGCGCTGCCGGCCGGACTGTTCAAGCCCAACGTGGTGATGATGCTCGCCAATGTCAGCCGGCTGCTGGAGAACACCGACTTCTTTGGGCCCGACGGCGACGCGTACCGGTCGGCCGTGCGTCCCGGCAGCAAACCTTCAGAGGGCGCCTGCGACTACTTCATCAACGTGCGGCACGAATGGGACCCCATTCCCAAGCCCAAGCTCTTCCGGCCGGCGGATGACTGGCCCAGCGTGGCCACGCGCGCGCAGGGGCGGTACATCGACGTCACCATCAATGCCATCGAGCAGCCCGACGTGCACGACTTCGCCCACTACCTCAGGAACCCCAAAACGCACGTGCCACTCTTCCGCCTGCTCACCGTGCCGGCCCTGCTGAGCGACGACGAAGCGGCTGCCGCGAGCCAGGCGTACGAGGAAAGCACGCCGCTGGAGAAGTTCAGCAAGGACGCCAAGCGCCTGGAAAAGCTCAGCCTGGGCGAGTCGGAGCAGGACTGGCGCAATATCCTGACGATGCTGCGCGACTTCCTCAGCCGGGTATAGGGGGAAGGCCAATGCGCAGGCTCTCTTGTGCGGCTGTGTTCGCCCTGCTGGTCGCCTGTCCCCTGCACGTGGTTCACGCACAGCAGGGCGAGTGCGCCGCCATCGCCGCGTCGGCCGCGTCGGCGGCCTCGGCGCGCCCAATCGACCGCCTCAGCCTGCTCTCACGCACCGACTGCCTCGGCGGCACCAGGGACCTCGATGCACTCACCAAGGCGGCCATGAAGGTGCTGCCGGCACGGCTCAGCGACACGGCCAGCAACACCGAAATACGACTCGTCGTACTGTCGGTGCTCGACCCCGTACTGAAGGCCACCAGCCGCGAGCGCGATATCGCGCGCGATACGCGGGGCGAAGCCTCGCCCGAGCGCGCCATGCTGCTCGCGCTCGACAGCTCGGTGACGCTCGTGCGCTCTGCGGTGGAGGCAGGGTTGCGCGCAACGGACGACAAGGTGCTGCTCACCGGCACATGGGCGTGGGACCCCAACACCGCGGCGTTCGGCGACCTGCCGCTGCGGGTTGCCTCCATGGTGAACGATGCGTGCGCACCGGTCACCGCTGAAGCCTGCACGGGCTCAGTGCGCACCGCGGAGTTCGTGTTGCGCGCCAGCAAGTTGGTGGAACGCTCGCTCGCGTACTACGGCCGGCCGTTTCTTGCCGCGGCGCTGGCCGGCACCACCCGGCGCGACGCGCAATGGACGGCGTACTTTGGCCAGACGCTCGTGCAGTTTCCGTGGGAGTTGGCACTCAACAGCGCGCGCTTCACTCGCGCGGCGCGGGCCAAGTCGGGATTCGCCATGCCGCCGAGCGATCAGTGGGTGCTGCTGCACCCCATGGTGGGCGTGGAGTATGTGTGGTCGGCGTCCAAGGGGAGCCGGATGACGCCGGCGGTGGCCATGGAAATACTCGGCTACAACCGCTGGTCGTGGAATGCCGCGAACAAGCCCGCCGGGGCGCTGGGGGCGTCGGTGGTGGCCGCGTTCAGCGATCGCGCCAATGCCGACAACGTCGGCTACGGCCTGCTGGTGCGGTACGCCCACAGGTATTCACTGACGGTGACCAGCCGCGGCGGCAAGTCCGGCGTGCTGCTGAGTTCGGAGTTGGGGACGTGGCTGAGTGGCAAGCAGGACCAGGCGCAGGATGCCATGCGATTGAAGCTTCCGTAGTTCACTTTTTTACGGATGGTAGCTTCCGGATCTCCTCGCGCACCACCCGGCGCAGGGTCGTTTCAATGGACTCTGCTGGCGCATCGACCAGTTGACGCAGCGCCTGATTGATGAGCGTCTGGTAATTGCCGCCACCGGCGTCGTTCACCTGCTTGTGGAACCAGGCGATGACGTCGTCGTCGAGGCGGATGGTGATGCGCGTCTTGCCCGGCGGTACACGGAGCACCGCACCGCGTTTGGCGTTCGAGAAGTCGTATTCCTTGCGCATCGTCGTCCTCCTCGTAGCTCGCCGGCGTTCACGCGGTTCATCATCCTGACGCATCAACGCGAGTGGATCCTCGAGTACTGCCACCGCCTCGGCGAACGCGATGCCGTGCTTCCTGAGATCGAGGACCGCCTTGAGCGGGTCCCATTCGGTGTCCCGAAACATGATATGTACATTTGTACACCGGCGCAAGTCCTCGTCCATGGCGCCGACGGAACGCGAGGCTGCGTTGATGGAGAAGAGGAATCGACGCCGGCACACAGTACCTCGTACGCTGGCGTCGACTGCCATCATTCCGTTGCAGAAACCGTCGAAAGACGAGCGCCTCGGAGCTGCGCTGTAAAGGTCCCGTTGGCAACGCCGCGGTGATGACAAGCGTGGCGTCTCGACGTAGCGTACAGGCTGACCCTTGCCAATATGTATCAATCATGCAGATTGATGCATATGAGAACTACCATGATCCTCGATGATGCCCTGATCCAGCGCGCCCTGGAACTTACCGGCCTGCGCGAGAAGACGGCCGTCGTGCATGCGGGCCTCGAGGCACTGATCGCGCGCGAGTCGGCTCGGCGACTGGCCAAACTCGGTGGCACCATGCCCGATCTCGAGTTGGCACCCCGTCGCCGGCAACCTGTTGCCTCCAAGCGCGCGCGCCATGGTTCTGGTCGATAGCTCCGTCTGGGTGGAGCACTTTCACCGGACCGACGCACGGCTGGTGGAACTCCTCGAGGCCGGTGAGGTCGTCACGCACTCGATGGTCATTGGGGAACTCGCGTGCGGACAACTCGCACACCGGCGTACCACGCTGGCGCTGTTGCATGCGCTGCCGCGCGCCCCGGAGGCGTCGACGGCCGAAGTGCTTTCGCTCATCGAGCATCGACGGCTGTTTGGACTCGGTCTTGGTATCGTGGACGTGCATCTGCTGGCCGCCGCCCGCCTCGCCGATGCGACCCTCTGGACGAAGGACCGCGCCCTGGCCGGTGCCGCGGAGCGGCCGCGCTAGACGATCGGTCGACGCGGACGCTTGCTGAGGTATTCCGCGAGCGCGTCCGGAAGGCGCCGGCTGTGCGCGATGAAGCGGAGCGCCTCCGAGTACGTCCTCCCAGTTCTGCCTGGGAACGTCGGCGAATTCACGGTCGATGACCGCGACGCCGGGCATCACGATGGCGCAGTCAACAGGGGGCTATGAACACCCCTGACGACGATCACGCCCCCTTCTCGTAGACCTCGCGGGCCCATTTGGCAAACTTCCTGGCCTGCTCCAGCACGTTGATCCCCTGTGCCAGCGGGTAGTACCGCCCCTGATACGCGATAGCATCCTTCTCGGCGAGGACGCCGCGTAGCGCCTTCTCCGCAGCGGTGGTGAGCAGGTTCCGCACGGAGTCCCGCAGCACGGCCGCTGCCTGTTCGTGATCGCCATCCGTCGCCTTCTGTTCGGCGTAGCGAATGGAGACGGCGTCCGCCCACGCGATCACGGCGTGCGTAGCCAATAGCGCAATGGCGTTGCCGTATCCCTCGTCCGCATCGGCCAGGGTGGCCAATGCTCCCGCCGATTCGAGAAATGACTCGGCCACGTGCGCGTACTTCGGCGCACGGCCGCGATCCACTGTCCGCACCCGCTTACGCGCCACGACCGACCGCCTCGGCGAAGCTGATGTCCCCCATCAGGGGAATCGCCTCGCTCGTCAGCGCTCGGCGCATGCCGGCGTCACGCGCAATCAACCCCTTCCAGTGGGATGCGGTGAACACGAGCACCGATGGCGCTCGCCCAAAGCGGGTGGCCAAATGAGGTCCCGCTTCATTCATCGTGAGCCGCACACGGGCCACGGCGACCACCGAGTTCGCCACGACCGCCACGTCCAGGTCGGAATCCGGGCGGTCATCCCCGCGCGCCACGCTCCCGTACAGGCCGGCCCATCGAATGTCCCTGGGCCTCTGACCGCGCATCTGCAGCGCGTCACGGATACCCCGGCGCACGGCACCGGCCCACGCCCGTTCGGCTCCAAAGAGGGGAACCACCGCGTCGTGCACGAGCGTGTGCTTCTCGACCAAGGTGTACCGTGATTGTCCTCGCGCGTCGGTACGGTGCACGACGCCGAGCTGCACGAGGTCCCGCAGGGCAAGGTCCGCCGCGCGCCACGTCACCCCGGCCCGGCGCGCCAGTTCCCTCCCTGACAGGTCGTCATGTCCGTCCACGAGTCGCCGGAGCAGCCGCAACTTGCTGCGCGACGACAGCAGGTCATCAAGGGGTGTGGTCAGGTATGCCATGGGTCTGTTGGATAATTAGTTAGCCAGATGGCTACAATATTAGCCATTTCACGCCAAGGCGCCAGTCACCGCCGGGCGGCTTGGTTCCATGAAACAGCGAACGAGGCCGCGGCGCTGGGAGCAGGACGGTGGCCGCACCGCGCACCAGGAAACGGTAACCGCTGCCGCCCTCCGTTCCATCACCTGTTCATTGCACGCATCAGCCAACGAACGCGACAGCTGATGGACCCGGCCACCTGCGCCTCGGTGGCCAGCATGAGGAATACGGCGAGAGCATCGGCTCGTTGACCAGTCCGCCACCGCGCTCAACGGTCAGCGCGCCTCGTCGTCCTCCGCCGGGAACCGCTCACGAACCGCGGCGAACATTGCCGAAGCGGGGCGCACCCGTGACGGATCGCCGTCGGCGGCGCGACTGCGGCGGGCGACCTCCACCAGCCAGGCGGCTTCCCATGTGATGTCCGGAGAAGGGAGCATCATTGGACGGTGGCCTACTGGAAGCCAGATCAGACGAGAATCTCGAGCCCGTGCTTCTGAACCACCGCCAGCATCTTGAGGGCAATGCCACTCGGCCGC
>DATCGU010000042.1:0-9797 GCA_036508735.1 Gemmatimonadaceae bacterium | reverse complement strand
CCCCAGCTCGCGAACAGCGAGAACGTGGGGTACTTGAGCGTCTGCAGGAGCAGCGGGCTGTGAAGGGCGTTCAGCAGTGGCGCCGGATCGGTGCTGAAGTCACGCAGTTCGATCTCGGCACTGCCACTGAGCAACGCGGTGTTGCGCACGCGTGGGCGCACGAGCGTCAGCGAGCCACCGATGAAGCGGCGGCGGCGCAACAGCGACCCCACCGGGCCGCGCGTGTTGTCCACCACCGGCGTGTGGTCCCACTGCTGTCGCGCCGCGAGGTCGACGAGCGGCATGCCGAAGCCGGAGTAGCGGTAGATGACGCTGCCTTCGTTCTCGCCGCGTGTGGGCTCGTGCGTCAGGGACGCCGCGTAGAAGTGCCGCCCCACGATGTCGCTGCCCGAAATGAGGCCGCCAAAGCGCGTGTGGTTCTCGTCGGTGGTCCCGATGTCGGGCAGCCAGTAGCGCGGCAACAGTTGGCGCAGCGCTCGGTAGGGCTGCACCTCGCCCGAGACGCCATCAGGGGCCACTGCCGGCGAGGTGTCGGCGATGCCTGGTACGGCAGTCAATGAAGCCGGCGCGCCGAACGCGGTGGACCACACCAGCCGTTCGCCGCCGCGCCGCGTCTCCACGGCCACGAAACCGCCGGCCATCGCCTCCGGGGTATCGAGTGAGGTGGAGGCCGCCGCGCCCGGCGTCAGCCGCCCGGTGCCGACGTCGGCCAACCAGATGCTCGACGTGCCGCTGTTGTTCACGGAAAAAATGACGGCGGCATCGTCGCTCGACCACGACGGGTTGTCCAAGGTGGCGCGCGCCTGGGCCAGCACGCGCTGCACGGCGCCGAGTGTGTCGAGCACGACGATGCTCATGGTGCCGCCGCGCACCCAGCGGGTGGCGACGAGGCGTGAGCCCGCATGCGACCAGCGCGGCGCGCTCCAGTTGGTGTCGAGGCTCGTCGGGGTGATGGGCGTGATGGCGCCGTCGCCGAGCACTCGCACCAGGCGCGTGGTGCCGGGCATGTTCTGCACGGCGATCACCGCGCCGTCGCGCGCTCGTGCGTCGGGGGCAAAGAGGCGCGCGCCGCGGGTGAGTTGATGCTCGCGTCCGTCAGCCTCGCGCATCCACAGGTCGGAGCGCAGGCGCCACAGGTCGGTCCACTCCGATTGCGCAAAGACGATGCGGCCGTCGCCGAGCGCCACATTGGGCTCCAGCGAGTTGCGGCGCGCAATGCGCTGCGGCGGGCCCTGCAGCGAGGCGTTCAGCGCGTACAGTCCCGATTCATCGCGCCCGTTGGACGCCACGTACAGCACTCGACCGTCGGGGGCCACGCGCGGGAAGCGCTTGTACCAGCGCGCGTCAGTGAGCGCGCGGCCGGAAAACGGCGGCTGCGCGCGCACGGCACGCACCAGCGAGTCGCGCCACGCCGCGTACTGCGCCGTGAAGCTCACGCCGAAAGCGCGACGGGCATCGCCGTTGAACGCGAACGGATTGACGCGCGCGCTGGACCGCTCGATGAATCGCGTCATGCTCCCCGGCCCGCCGCGGTCGGCCATCGCGCGCATGAACAGCGAGCCGAACACGTAGGCGCCGGCGGCACCGGGAAAGTCGAGCGTCGCCGCCGACCACTGGCCGATGCCAGGCAGCGGGCCATCGAGCGCCAGCGCGTTGGCGTATTGGACGTGCGAGAATCCCTCGAGCCGCCCGCCGTCGCCGTACAGCGACTCGTAGTGCACGGCCAGCCCCTCGAGCATCCAGCTGGGCGCCCAGGTGTTGGGGAAGAGCATCGGCTGCCGGCCGAAGATCCCCTGCGCCAGCCGCCACCACCCGCGCGTGCGGTCGAGATGGAAGATGTGCACCACTTCGTGCTGGATCACGAGGTCCAGCCAGTCGTCGCGAAATCGCAGCGTGCGGTCGTTCACCGGCGGCCGCACGTAGATGACGACGCGCGGCGACGGTGACACCCAGGCAAAGCCGTTGGAGAAGTCGCCCTGGTCGGTGATGGCGAGGTCGATGCGCCCGCGCGGCGCCTTGAAGTCGCGCGCGAGGTTGGCATAGGCGCGTTCGGCGCTTGCTCCGGCCCGGCGGGCCAGTGGCTCGAGCGCGGCGGCGAAGTGCACGTGGAAGTGCGGCGTGTCGATGGTGCGCCATTGCTCGTTGGGGGCCTGGGCGGTCACCGCGGCCGTCGAGAACGCGACGGCGAGGCAGGCAACTGCAATTCGCCACAGATGAACACAGACGAACACAGATGATGGTGGAGTCATTTGGTTCATAGGGGTCATGGTTCAGCGCCTCACCGCGAGCGACCGGAAATACCCTTCCAATCCCTCGACGATCCCCAGGGCGTACGCCTTCTGGAACTCCGGCGTGCGCAGGGCCGCTTCCTGCTCGGGCATCACCACCCACGCCCCCTCGCACAAGACCGCCGGATACCACGTGCTGCGCACCACGGCCAGGTTGTCGTAGAACACGCCCTCATCGCGCAACCCCAGGTGCGCCACCAGGCCTTGTTGCACGGCCCGGGCGAGCGGCTCCGACTGCGCCTGGAAGAAGAACGTCCCCGAACCGCGCGCCGCCGCGTACGGGTTGGCGCCGTCGGCAAATGCGTTCAGGTGCACGCTCACGAACGCCTCGGCGTTGGCGCGCCGTGCCTGGATGGCGCGCGCACCCAGCGCCACCGGGTCCATCGTCGTGCGCAGCATGATCACGGTGGCGCCGCGCTCCTGGAGCAGGCGTTGTACCCACTGTCCCACCGCCAGCGTCGCCTCGGGCTCGCGCAGGCGCGTGGGGCCCGTGCTGCCGGCGGGTGGATGTCCGGGGTCCACGGCAATCACCCGGCCGCGCAGCGGCGCCGCCGCGTCCACGGTGGGCGCATGTCGCACGCGCAGCACGAGCGCGCCCGCGCGCCACAACACCAGGTAGCCCACGCTCGGGTAGCGCAGTTCCACGTCCAGGCGCACGCGGTCGCTGGTCACCTGCTCCCAGTGCACGACCTTCACCAGTGAATCTCGCGTGTCGTAGCGAATGAGGCTGATGTTCGCCGCCGCACCGTACACCGTGAGCGTCAGGTGGTCGCCCCATTGCTCCACCAGGTAGGGCGCGCGTGAGGTGATCGGGAAGACGACGTCACTGTACCCTTCCCCCCGCGTAACCCGGCCGTCGGCGATGGTGCGCCGGCGCTGGGCGGAATCGCCCGTGAATCGCACGCCGGACGAGTCCACCCACGCCTCGAGCTGGTCGTCGAGCCGGATGCGCACGCTGCCACCAAGCCGCCCCGTGGCCCGCACCACCGTGCCCGGCAACAGGAACCACTTGTATGTGCCGCCGGCCGTGGGACGGACGATCGTCACCGCATCGGTGTCGCTGGTGGCGTCGGCGTTGGTGTTGGCGAGCGCGACGTACCGCGGGAACCCGAGCGTGTCCAGCGCCGGCGGCGGCGCACGCGGCCCCGTGAGGCGCGCGGGATACCGGATACGCCGCACCATCCGCGCGCGCTCGCCATTAGGCAAAGACGCCTCGAGCGCGTACGCCGTGTCCGCGGGAACGGCGAGGAAGGCGAGAAAGCTCCCGTTGGGCCGCACGCTCACCGGCACGCCATTGATGGTCAGCGTCGCGTCGCCGCTGCCCACGCTGCCAAACAGGAACGTCGAGTCGCGCACCGACACCAACTGCTTCTCGCCGGGGTATACGACGTCGAGCGCCAGCGTTCCATGCACCCAGGGGATAGGTGGAAGCCCCGGGATTGCCGCCGCCGGTGCAGCAGCCGCCACCGGCGGGCTGGGCCGTGCCACGGGAGCGGCCGGAGCGGTGACCGGCGGCGCCCCATGACAGGAGGCCAGCCAAGGTATGCATATGACCAGGGAACGCGCGATGCGGCGAAGGGGAGGCATAGACCGCAATTGTAATCAATATCACAGGAGAGCGGTCCGGCGCCCCTGCGCCCCCGCACCGGGATTCGCGCTTTCCGCGCCTAGCCGCCACCCCGTCTCAATCCTATTATACGCTGTTCTTTAGCGTGATTCGTTTTCACGAGGATCGAACGTGAACCGTTGCGGCTTCTGTGGGCGTGAGAATGAGGGCGAATCGCGCTTCTGCATCGACTGCGGAAAGCCGGTCGTCGCCAGCGGCGCGCGCATCATCGAGGTGGCTTCGATCATGAGCCCCGGCGGCGTGCGCATGTCGGTGCCGGGCGGCAAGGGCGTTCCGTCCACGCGCGTTTCGCAGGCGGCTGGCGCCGCGGTGCCGGGCAAGGGCTGTCCGTTGTGCGGGGCTTCGGTCAACAGCGGCCTGCCCTTCTGCCCGCAGTGCGGCGGCCGGATGAACAACGTGGTGCCACCCGAGCCCGCGAAACAGCTCATCTGCGACTCGTGCGGCAAGCCGGTGCGCGCCGACGACCAATTCTGCGCGCGCTGCGGCGCCAGGCGCGCCGACGCCACGCCGCCGGCGCCCGCGGGTGGCACCCAGGTTTTCTCGTTGCGCGGCACCCAGGGCGGGCCCAAGCTGGCGCTCCTCGGTAAGACCGGCGAGCCCACCCAGCACTTTGCCGTCGGTACGGGCGAAGCCATCGTGGGCCGCAATGACGGCGAGATCCGCTTTCCCGACGACGTTTTCATGAGCCCGGTGCACGCGCAATTTGCCGTGCGTGACGGACAGCTGTACGTGCGGGATCTCGGGTCGCGCAACGGCACGTGGGTCTACCTCGACGCGCCGCAGATCCTCAGCGATGGCGACCAGATACTGGTGGGGTCGCAGATCCTGCGCTTCAAGCGGCTCGGCTATCCCGGGCCCAGCCCGGCCGAGGCGGACGCCACGCGCCGCCAGGGGTCGCTGCTGCCCCACACCGATGTTGCGGTGCTGCAGCAACTGCGCTCCGACGCGTCCGTGCGCGACAACCTGCACCTGAGCCCCGGGCGCAACGTCTTCCTCGGACGCGACAAGGGCGACTGGATGTTCTCGTACGACCAGACGATGAGCGGTACGCACGCCGAAATCCGCAGCGAAGACATGGATTTTATTCTCCTCGACGCCGGCAGCCGCAATGGCGTGGCCGTCGCGGTGCGGGGCGAGCGTGCGGTGAAGGTGGGCCAGCGCGTGCTGATGGGCGACCAGATCCTGCGAGTGGAAAGTCTGTGAGCGACCAGAAGATCTGTCCGACCTGCGGCACGGAGTACCCGCTCAGCGAGCGCTTCTGCCCCCGCGACGGCACGGCCTTGCGCGCCACGGCCGCCGGCAATGACCTCATGGGCACTGTGGTGGCCGAGCGCTATCACATCATCAAGAAGCTCGGTGAAGGCGGCATGGGGCAGGTGTACCTTGCCGAGCACGTGAAGATGGGGCGCAAGAGCGCGCTGAAGGTGATGAACCCCGGCATGAACCAGGACGCCGACGCCATCGCGCGGTTCAACCGCGAGGCGGCCAACGCGAGCCGGCTGAACCACCCGAACATCTGCGCCATCTATGACTTTGGCGAGACGCCCGACGGACTCATCTACCTTGCGATGGAGTACATCGAGGGGCAGTCGCTGACGTCGCTGATCGAGAAGTCGGGATCGCTGCCGCCGGCACGCGCGGCCAGCATCATCCACCAGAGCGCCGACGCGCTGCAGGTGGCCCACGATGCGGGCATCGTGCACCGCGACCTGAAGCCCGACAACATCATGATCGCGAAGAATCGTGATGGCTCGGACCTGGCCAAGGTGGTGGACTTCGGCATCGCCAAGGCGCACAGCAGCGACGCGCAGAAGGTGACCAAGACGGGGCTGGTGGTCGGCACGCCCGAGTACATGAGCCCCGAGCAGCTGAGCGGCGACAAGCTCGACGGGCGGAGCGACATCTACTCGCTGGCCCTCGTGGCCTTCAACTGCCTCACGGGCAAGCTCCCCTTCCCCGGCGAGACGGCACAGGAGGCGATGATCGCGCGCCTCATCGAGCAGCCCAAGACCCTGGCCGAGATGAAGCCCGACGTGGAGTGGCCCGACGAGGTGCAGCGCGTGATGAACAAGGCGCTCGAGCGCGACAGCGCCGAGCGCTACCAGACCGCGGCGCAGTTCGGGCGCGAACTGTGGGCGGCGTGCGAGCGCATGCCGGTGACGCAGGCGGCCGAGGCCGGCACGCAGGTGATGGGCGCGCCGGCGGCGGGAAGCGTGCCAGCCACCCGCGTGCCCAGCGCCGGCGAGCGTGGCAAGACGGTGGCCGCGACGTCCCAGGCCGGGGGGGCCGGGGGGGCCGGGGGGGCCGCGCCGGTGGCTTCGGCGCTGTCCGGCGCAGTGCCTATCAAGAAATCGAACACGGGATTGATCGCCGCCGCCGTGATCGGGATCGCTGTTTTGGGAGGGGGCGGGTACGCTATGTTGTTTCGCGGCGCGGCGCCGGTGGTGCCGGTCGCGGACAGTACGAGGATCGCGGGAGCGCAGGGACAGCAGGGCGCGGCGCCGAGTGGCACGAAGCTTGGCACGCCGGCGCCGGGTGGCAGCGGCAAGGTGGATTTGCTGAACAAGCAGATGAATCCGGGAGGTGGCGTCGACCGTAGCAAGGGGAATACGGCTTCGGTGGGTGGCTCGCAGGACCCGATCGCCAAATGGATGGCCATCGCCAACGGCGAAACCCCAACCAACGACGAGGCTCGAACCATTCTTTCCGATCTGAAACCGATTGCCAGTTCGAGTTCCGGGGAGAAGAAGGCCACAGCTCTCTTCATCATGGGACAGGCGAGTTCAAAGCTGGGCGATACCGACGATGCTTGCACGTACTGGCAGCGCGCTGCTGACCTGAAGTCGGGGGCGTTCGCGCAGCGCGCCGCAGACATCCGAGAGTTTTCTAAGTGCCCGTGACCAACCCTGGGTCGGGCGACATCATCGTCCACGTCTTCGGACGTACCGACGTTGGCCGCACGCGCGAGCACAACGAGGATTGCTTCGTCGTCGCCGACCTGACGACGATGAACGCCACGCTGCAGCCCGAGGTGCGCGAGCATCGCCCGGGACCGCGCGGCTCGCTCTTCATGGTGGCCGACGGCATGGGCGGCGCGGCCGCCGGCGAGATCGCCAGCCAGATGGCCGTCGAGGTGGTGCTGGAAGATCTCGACGCCCGGTGGCGAAAGTCGGAGGCCACCGACGCCGACGCGTTCGTGACGGCGCTGCGCGCCGCGGTGGAACTGGTCAACACGCGCATCCACCGGTTTGCCATGGAGCATCCGGAGTTCCGCGGGATGGGCACCACCACGACGATTGCCGGCATCCTGGGCGACATGCTGTACCTGTGCCAGGTGGGCGACAGCCGCGGCTACCTGGTGCGCGGCGGCGTGGCCCGGCAGATCACCAAGGACCAGTCGCTGGTGCAGCGCCTCATCGACGCGGGCGAACTCACCCCCGAGGAAGCCGAGGTGAGCGAGCGCCGCAACATCATTCTTCAGGCGCTCGGTCCCGAGCCGATGGTGAAGGTCGACGTCACCGTGCAGCAGCTGTGCCGCGGCGACACGCTGCTGCTCTGCAGCGACGGCCTGTCGGGGCTGGTACGCACGGACGACATCTCCCGCATCGTGAGCGAAGCGCCCGACCTGGTGAGCGCCTGCAAGAACCTCATCGACCTCGCCAACGAAAACGGCGGCCCTGACAACATCACCGTGATCACGGCGCGTTTCGAGGGCGACGGGCTGCAGCCGCCCGCTGCCCACGACGACGTCGGGCACCGGGCGTACGTCTCGCCGTCGGAGACACGCCCGACGATGCCGGTGGATGCCGGCATGGTGCAGGCATCCATCGAAGCTTTGGATGCGCTGGATATGTCCATGGCAACCACGGCGGAGGTGAAAGCCGCGGGCCGGCCTGCAGAGGCGTCGCGCGGGCCCGCGGAAGACGCGTCGGGCAACGTCGAGAGTCGCAACACGAAGCCCGTCGCCCCGCTGCCACCGCCAGCCGCAACGCAGCGAATGAGCGTCACTCAGGTCCGCGTGATCTTCGGCACCATCACGGTGGCGGTCGGCGCCTGGCTGGCCTGGTTGTACCTGCTGCGCGACTGACAGGACCATGCGCATCGAGCTCCGCATCACCAGCGGCGCGCGGGCCGGCGCCCGCGAGACCTTCGACAAGTCGATCATTTCCATCGGGCGCCACCCGATGAACGACCTGCGTCTCGACACCGAAAAGGATCTCGACGTGTCGGGACGTCACGCCGAGATCCGCGTGGTGGAAGGCACGGCGACGGTGCGCGACGTGGGGAGCAGCAACGGCACCAGGGTGAATGGCCAGCCCCTCATTGGCGAGCGCGCGCTGTTCGACGGCGATGTGATCGCGCTGGGCGGATCGGCGGGCGCCGCGATCGAGTTTCATGTGCTCGCTGACACGCTGGCCGCGGCGGGGAGCGCGAAGCCACGACGCAATACCATCGAGCGCATTGCCGACGCCGTGGAGGAGCAGACGGGCAGGATGCGGCAAGTGCTCTACCTGTTCGGCGCCGGCGTCATCGTGGTGGTGCTGGCCCTGGCGTGGATGAGCCGTCGGAACTCCGCGGCCGACCGCGCCACCATCGAACTGCTGCTGAAGCAACTGCAGGACCAGAACGCCGCCATCGCCCAGCTGCGCGGTGGGACGGGCGCGCACGGCCTCGCCGACGAGATCGGGCGCATCCGTATCGAGCGCGATACGCTGCTCGCCACGCTGCGCCAGGGCGGCAGCGCGCAGTCGATCAGCACGCGCATGGCCGCGCTGACCCGGCGACAGGACGCCGCCGGCGAAGTGTCGAAGGTGGACTACGAGAACATCGGCGAGCAGAACACGCGCGCCGTGACCTTCATCGTCGTGCAACACGGCGACACGGTGGAAGCCGGCAGCGGATTCGGCGTGACGCGCGACGGGCTCATCGTCACCAACCGTCACGTCGTCGGCGACCAGAACGGCGCGCCGACGAAGGTCGCGGTGCAGTACCACGGCACCAGGCGATGGCTTCCCGCGCACGTGCTCAAGGTGTCGGTTGCCGACGACCTGGCGTTCGTGAAGGTGGACCCGCCGGGCGCCTATCCGACGGTGCTCGGCATCAGCAGCAGCGGCGGCGTACGGGCCGGCGCACCCATTGCCATCGTCGGCTACCCGCTGGCCAACGAGACGGCCGGGATGGGCGGGTCGATCGACACCATGACCGCGCGCGCCACGCTCACCGTCGGCATCGTGAGCAAGTCGGTGCCCGATATCCTGCAGGTGGACGCGTACGTGACGCACGGCTCGTCAGGAAGCCCGGTGTTCAACCGGCGCGGGCTGGTGGTTGGCGTGGTCTACGGCGGGCCGACGGCGGCGGCGGGGCGCATAGTCTACAGCGTGCCGTCGGATCGCTTGATCGCCCAGCTCCCGGGAGAAGCTGCCGGTGCGGTCAAGCCTTAGAACTGCTTGGAAAAGAAGCTGTACGCTGTACGCTGTACGCTGTACGTTCTACGCCGACTGCTTAACTACAAGAGAAGCTGTAAGCTGTACGCTATACGTTCTACGCCGACTGCTTAACTACAAAAGAAGCTGTAAGCTGTACGTTATACGTTCTACGCCGTCCGCTGCGAGCCACAACTGTTCGTAGCGGACGGCGTATAGCGTACAGCGTAGAGCGTACAGCTTCCCTTGTAGTTGCATTCAGCGTAAAGCGTACAGCTTCCCTTGCAGTTGCGTTCAGCGTAGAACGTAGAGCGTACAGCTTAGAGCTTCTTTTGCAGTTGAACTCAAGAGCATAGCGCGCGAGCAGCAGCCTCCTGCATCCCCCGGTCCCCACTCCACGCGCACAGCACGTGCGCTGCATCGGGAAGCTCGAGCGCCAGTCGTGGATGCCCGAACAGC
>DATCGU010000041.1:0-12836 GCA_036508735.1 Gemmatimonadaceae bacterium | reverse complement strand
TCTTGAGGTCATACAGGGTAAGGTCCACGGCAGCTCCGCGGTTGTGCCGGGAGCCTGTGGCCGGATTGGCGACGAAGGTATGCTGCGAATCGGCAGTCGCCTCCCAGAACATCCAGGTCACATACCACGGACGGTATGCGTCGTGGATGAGCAGGCCGTAACCCTCGCGGGCAAGCGCGTGATGGGCACGCACCAGTGCCTCGGCGGCCGGGCGCTGCAGGAAAGCACGCGCCTGCGAATAGAGGGCCGCACCCATGAAGTTGTTGGTGGATGCATAGCGGATGTCGAGCTTGATCGACGAGTCAATCGTAACGAGCTCCACCAGATCGGAGGCGCGAGTTCCCGTAAGACCGCCCGGCGGAGAGAGCGACAATGCCTCGGCGCGCAGGGACTCGACCGGCCGGCGCGGCGCGATGCGGAATGTCGCATGCGCCGAGGTGTCGGTCTGCGCGGCGAGCGGGAGGGTGGCGGCGAGGGCCGCGAGTATCAGCAGGCGGTAACGCATGCAATGGAAGAGCGCGTCCCGCAGGAAGAAAAACAAGCCCCGGCGGTGGCCGCCGGGGCTTGTCCTGATTCGGTTCGGAGAGTCCAGCTTTGGTCAGGCTGCGCCGGCGATGTAACGGGCGAAGCGCCCGCAGTTGGTGCACTTGAGGGTGACGTGACAACGCGGCGGCGGCGGCGCTTGCAGCGGATCGCGCTCGATGTCACCGGAGCACGATGGGCAGCTGAGGGGCTGGCCGTTGCGATCGTTGGCGATAAGGTTCAGGGCCTGGGCGGGGTTGAACGAGTTGGGACGGGGCTTTCGCATTACGACTCCGTGAAAACATCGTGGTGCTTGATCGACGGCTGCAGCTGCAACCCATGATCAAATGTAATCACCACTGGAAGCCCCCCCACCTCACAGCAACCACGAAGCTTCTTGCCGCAACGTAAACCACTGCCAGAGCGCATCTTCCACCATTCGCAGGCAGAGAGACGGCCTGGGGATGTCACGAAGCTGACCCCCATCAACCGTTGCACGATATGTGCAGACTGCGGTTACCACGACGAGGTAAGGGTCGGACAGGATGACCGAAAACAAGGAGCGTCGGTCCCTTCACAGGCCGACGCTCCGGCGACTCTGATGGCTATGCGAGTACCGGGAGCGCGCGGATCTTCTCCTGCCACTCCTTTGGCCCGCTTTCGTGGACGTTGTTGCCCTCACTGTCCACCGCCACCGTTACGGGCATGTTCTTGACATCGAACTCGTAGATGGCCTCCATGCCGAGTTCCGCGAAGGCGACGACCCGCGAGTGGCGAATGGCCTTGGCCACCAGATATGCGGCGCCACCGACTGCCATCAGGTACACGGCCTTGTGCTTCCGGATGGCTTCGAGGCCCACTGGGCCGCGCTCCGACTTGCCGACCATTCCGATCAATCCCGTCCTGGCGAGCATCATCTCGGTGAACTTGTCCATGCGGGAGGCCGTCGTTGGGCCGGCGGGACCCACCACCTCATCGCGCACGGGATCCACGGGACCGACGTAGTAGATGACGCGATTGGTGAAGTCGACGCCAGCCGGCAGCGATTCACCTGCGGCGAAGAGATCGGCGATCTTCTTGTGCGCCGCGTCTCGTCCGGTGAGGAGCTTGCCGTTGAGGAGCAGGCAGTCGCCGGCCTTCCACGTCCGCGTTTCCGCCGGCGTGAGCGTGTCGAGGTTCACGGACCGGGCGTTGAGGTCCGGTGCCCAGGTGACGTCGGGCCAGTCACTGAGCTTCGGCACCGGGAGTTGTGCGACACCCGAGCCGTCGAGCGTGAAATGCGCGTGGCGCGTGGCGGCGCAGTTGGGAATCATGGCCACGGGCTTGGACGCGGCGTGCGTGGGGTAGTCGGCTATCTTGACGTCGAGCACCGTGGTGAGGCCACCCAGACCCTGGGCGCCAATGCCGAGGGCGTTGACCTTGTCGAAAAGCTCGATGCGCAGTTCCTCGAGCTTGTTCTGCGGGCCGCGTGCCTTGAGTTGCGACATGTCGATGTGATCCATCAGCGATTCCTTGGCGAGAAGCATCGCCTTCTCGGCCGTACCGCCAACGCCGATGCCGAGTATCCCGGGCGGGCACCAGCCAGAGCCCATCGTCGGTACCGTCTTGAGCACCCAGTCGACGATGGAGTCACTCGGGTTGAGCATCACGAACTTGGACTTGTTCTCGGAGCCTCCACCCTTGGCGGCGAGTTTCACGTCGACGGTATCACCGGGGACAATGTCGAAGTGCACGACGGCCGGCGTGTTGTCGCGCGTGTTCTTTCGTGAAAACGCCGGGTCGGCGACGATGGAGGCACGCAGCACGTTGTCGGGCTGCAGGTAGGCGCGACGCACGCCCTCGTTGACCATGTCGGTGACGCTCATCGTGGCGTCCCACTTCACGTTCATGCCGACCTTGAGAAAGACCACCACGATGCCAGTGTCCTGGCAGATGGGGCGGTGCCCTTCGGCACACATGCGCGAGTTGGTGAGGATTTGCGCGATGGCATCCCTGGCCGCGGGCGCCTGCTCGCGGTTGTAGGCCTCACCGAGCGCCTTGATGAAATCGACGGGATGGTAGTAGGAAATGTGCTGCAGAGCATCCTGGATGCTCTGGATGAAGTCGTCCTGCTTGATGAGAGTCATGGTTCCTTCAGGTCGAGTTGTGGCCATTTTGGCTACAGCCTGAATGTAGCGAACAAGGGCGCCACAGATGAACACAGACGAACACAGAAGAAGATGCCATCAGAGGCGTCGATGCGTTTCCGTGTGGATCGGTGGCGATGATTGTGGTTGCGCGTGTTACTGACGCTGGATTGAACCGAAGGCCGGCGTCTGCAACGTCAGCATGATCCCTACGGCGTGTGGTGGGAACACGCAGCGACACCTGTCGGCGATGGTCGTCATACGAGCGCCGAAACATGCCAACGCCGCCGCGATGTTGACGCAGCGACATCATTCGACCGCCAAGTCTAGTTCGCCCCGCCGTTTCGCTGCTGTCGCGCGCCCATCAGCGTGCGAATACTCCAGATGCCCAGCATCGGTCCCAGCGCGAGCATCGGGAACGCCAGCGCCCACCCGACCGCGCGCACGACCGGCGGGACGGCCTGAATTGCGAAGGTAGTGAGCAGGAAACCCAACGACGTCTGCATGGTCAGCGCAGTGCCGACGGCGTGGGGCGGCACGCTTTCGGTGACGAGCACGCTGAACTGTGCCGAGTCGGCGATCACGAAGAAGCCCCAGGCGAGCGCGACGGGCACAAGCAACCAGAGACTGCGGCCGAAGGTCAGGCCGATCATCAGCGCACACGTTCCGCTGGCCGCCATCGCCCACATCACGAGCTGTTCGCGGCCGAAACGGTCGGAGGCCAGTCCACCCCACACGCAGCCAAGTCCGCCGAACGCAATCACGCCGAAGGCGAGCAGCGACGCTTCAGGTGAGGTGGCCGCGATGATGCTGCCGGTCTGTGCGGTGAGACTGGCGGCGACAAATGCGGGAATCCACGTCCAGAAACTGTACAGCTCGAGCATATGACCAAAATATCCGCCGCTCGCGAGCCGCCATTCTCTGTTTCTTACGACTGACGAGACGAGGCCCCAGGAGAACGGACGTGGGGCGAAGGGATATGGCCCGTCGCGGTAACCGATCAGGACAATGATCGCGGCAAGGACGGCGCTCGCCGACGCCGTGAGCACTACCGGCACGACGCCGGCGCCAGGGAACGCGTGTACCAGATACGGCCCGGCCTTGCCGATGGTCAGGGCGCCGACGACGGTGCCCACGGCGAGTCCGCGGCGTGCCCGAAACCAGGTGGCGGCCATCTTCATGGCCGGCGGGTAGACCCCGGCGAGAAAGAACCCCGCAGCAAAACGGGACGCGAGCGCTGGGCCGAAACCTGAAGCAACCGCGAGCCAGGCACTGCCCGCCGCTCCCAGGATAGCCGACGCGGCAAACAGGCGTTTGGCGGGCACGATGTCGGCGAGGTTGAGCACAGCCGAGAAGGCGGTGCCAGCCACGAATCCGATTTGTACCATGGTCGTGAGCCACCCCACCTGCTCACCGGTGAGTTGCCAGCGCACCTGGAGGATGGGTGCCACGGCGCTCCCCGTGAACCACAGGGACATGCCAAGCAACTCGGCCACGGCCAGCAACGCCAGCATGCGCCAGCGGCTGAGATGAGCGTCGCCGGTTTTCACTCCCAGCCGCGGGGACGGCGCCAGAGGCGCTTCTGTACGGGCCACGGCCGCCGTTGCGTGAAGGCGTCGTCGCCAAAGTGCTCGTCGTTGGCGAGGGTGTCGGTGACGTCGGCGGCCTTGGCCGACGCCTGGTCGGCCCAGTGCAGGATTTCGGCCTCGAGCGTCATCGGGGGCACGGCGGCCCCGAACTCGAGCGACCCGTGATGAGACTGGAGAAAGTGCTGAAGTTCCAGTTCCTCTGCTTCACTGAATGTTCCTGCTGGCAGCATGCGAAGGCGACGGTCGAGCATGAGCGTGCCGAGCACGACGTGTCCGAGCAGGTGGCCGGACGTAGTGTGCCCAAAGCCGGCAGCGGAGACGCTGTAGCTCTCCACCTTGCCGATATCGTGCAGCAGCGCGGCGACCGTGACGAGTTCGACATTGGCGCGCATGGTGCGTGCAATTCCTTGTGCGATGTTCGCCACTTCGATGCTGTGCAGCAGCAGCCCGCCCACCTGCGCGTGGTGCCCGGTGGTTGAGCCTGGCGCGCGCTCGAAGTCCTGCCGGAAGGCATCATCGGCAAAGAAGAGATCCAGGGCGACGCGCAATTTTGCAGAGGTGATCGCGACGCGCTGCTGGTCTACCCAGTTCCACAGCTCTTCAGTCTTTCGGGTGATGTGCGGCAGGAATGACTCGATATGCGCGCTGTCGCGCGGGAGGACGCGCAACGGTGCGGTAAGCGAGAGCTGCCGTTTGCCGGCGTATTCACCGATTGTGCCAATGGCCTGCACCACCGTGCCCTTTACGGCACCGGCCGCCCACGACAGCTGCTCGGTCCAGATGGGCGCGGTCTCCACTCGGCCACTGGCATTGCCCAGCGTGAGCCGCGCGAAGGGCTTGCCGTCGCGTGTCTCCTTGTCCGTTCGATCGAGAACCAGCAGTTCGTGCTGGACGCGAGCGCCAAGCTCGAGGTGAGACAGATCTAGCATGGGGCTGGCAGATGGTGGTTGGCGGCTGGTGATAAACTACCGTTGCGGCCCGCCATCTGCCTCATCCACCCAGTGCGCTCCAGCGCAAAATCACGCTCCCCCGCGCTCTGCGTCGAGAAGCTTCTGCTTTCGCTCGATCCCCCAGCGGTACCTACCGAGCTTGCCCGTGCCCCGAATCACGCGATGGCAGGGGATGACGACGGCCAGCCGATTGCTGGCGCAGGCGCTGGCGACGGCGCGGGCAGCGGTCGGCTGGCCGATGATGACCGCCAGTTCCTGGTAGCTGCGCAACTCGCCGAACGGAATGCGGCGCAGTTCGGTCCAGACGCGCTGCTGAAATGGCGTGCCGGACACGTCGATGGGAACGTTGATCGCCCTGGCTCTTCCCTCGAGTTGCGCCGTGATGTCCTCAGCCCACGAGGTGACACCGGCGTTGTCACGGGACAGGGAAGCGGCTGCGCGATCCGTGCGAAGTTCATCCAGGAGGCAGGCTTCGTCGTCACCGAAGGAGACATGGCAAACGCCGAGGGCTGTACCAGCCACCAGCATCGGTCCGAGGACGGTGGCAAAGATGCCGAAACGCACTTCGTGGACGACGGCAACCTGCTGAGGGGCTTTGGACGACATTCGGGGCGAGTCGGGAATGGAAGTGGCAGTCACGGAGGCTCCACGAGATGAAAAGAGGGCATCGGGCGCGAGGTGCGCACCGATGCCCGAAGTCTTGCGGATCGACCACCGCGGGCCAATCCGATTCTTGCGGTTGCATTCAACCCGCGTAGACGATCTCGCCGTCGCCGTCGATGCCGAGCTCCTGCTCAACGTCGCAGATCCCGCAGACCTTCACACAATGCCAAGCTTCGCCGAACTCCTTCTGGTGCGACGCCGCGGCCGGCTTGATGGTGAGCTTCTTGTAGCTGTACTCGCCGCAGTGCACGCATGCATGCGCCTTGGCTATTCGCTCGGCGCGCTCCCTGGTGATCGTTTTCGGCATGACCTGAACTTAGCCAGTTGCCCCGCTTCCCGGTGGGAGGCCGAGGGTGCCTGCAGGCTTGAAGGTTTCGCTGACGGTGTTGGTTTGGCCGGCGGCATCCATGACCTTTCGCAGGGCACCGATGGCGCCCATGGCGCCCGCCGCTTCGGTGGGCAGGAAGATGGTCGTTCCCTTGCCCTGGGTGAGCATGGGGAGGGCGTCCATGTACTTGAGGCCCAGCAGGTACGTGGCGGCTTCGCCCGGCGGCAGCGAGAGGGCGATGCCGGCGATGGCCGTTGCCTCGGCCTTGGCCATGGTCGTACGCGCTTCGGCGAGGCCTTCGGCGCGGAGAATGGCGGCCTCCTTTTCACCCTGGGCCTTGAGCACCTGCGACTCACGCAGGCCCTCGGCCTCGAGAATAACCGAACGCTTGCTGGCCTCGGCGTTGGTGACCGCGGCGCGGCGTTCGCGCTCGGCTCGCATCTGCAGTTCCATGGACTGCTGGATGTCGCGCGGTGGTTCGATGGTCTGCAGTTCGACGCGGGTCACGTCGACACCCCAGCCCAGCGAGGCCTCCTCGATGACCTCACGCATGCGCCGGTTGATCTGGTCGCGACTGGTGAGCGTCTGGTCGAGTTCCATCTCGCCGACGATGTTGCGCAGCGTGGTGCGCGTCAGCGTCTCGATAGCGTACGGGAGGTTCTGCACCGAGTACGTGGCTTTCTGTGGATCGGCGATACGGTAATAGAGCACCGCGTCGATATCGATGGTGACGTTGTCCTTGGTGATGACCGGCTGGCTCGGGAAGTTCAGCACCTGCTCACGCAGGTCGATGCGACTCGTGGTGCCGGCGACGATGCGTCGTGTACCGGCGACGTCGCTCATCAGGTAGTGCACGTCGATGTGGCGCGGTACCTCGACGAACGGAATGAGGATGTTGAGGCCGGAACGAGCAATGCGGTGGAATCGACCGAAGCGTTCAACGAGAAGCACCTCGGCCTGACCGACGACCTTGAGTGACTGCGTGCCGATGAAGAGGGCAACGATGGCGATGATGCCGAGAACGAGCCACATGGGAAAGTGGAAAGTTGATGGTGGATAGACGATAGAAACGAACCTACAGCGATCTTACGGTCTCGGAGTCGGGAGCGCGAGAGCACGCGAACGCGAGAGCAGGAGAAGAAACGCGAGACTGCCACGGGGGCAATCTCGCGGTCTTGTGATCCTGCGTACCGTGGCCCTCTGCCGTCCTATGGCTTCCAGTCGGCGACGAACAGGTTGGTCTCGTGGGGCTTGCTGCTGTGGCGGTTGGCGGCCCAGATGAGCTTCCTGCCGTCGGGCGAGAACATGGGGAAGCCGTCGAACGTCGGGTTGAACGTGATTTGCTGGAGCTTGTCAGCGCCGGCCATCGACGCGGAAGCGTCTATCAGGTAGAGCTCGAAGTTCTCTGACCGCGGCTCCCGAAAGTTCGATGCGAAGATGATCTTCTTCCCGTCGGGGGTCCACGACGGCCCGAAGTTGGCGCCACCCAGCGCGGTGACCTGGCGGTTATCGCTGCCGTCGGCGTTCATGACGAACAGCTCGACCTTGGACGGGCGAATGAGTCCTTGCGCGAGCAGGTCCTTGTACTGCTTGACCTCCACGGAGTCCTTGGGGTGGTGCGCGCGGTACACGATCTTCTTGCCATCGGGAGACCACCATGGGCCACCGTCGTAGCCCAGCGTGTGCGTGAGCTGCTTCACGTCGGTGCCGTCGACATTCATGGTGTAGATGTCGAGGTCGCCATCCTTGAGCGACGTGAAGACGATCTTCTTGCCGTCCGGCGAGAGCACGCCCTCGGCGGTGTAGACGTTGTAGTTGGTGAGGCGCTTGAAGTTCGACCCGTCCTTGTTGACGGTGTAGATGTCATACTTGTCGAGCGGCCAGACGTAGCCCTTGGACGGATCGGGCTTGGGCGGGCAGGCCGAGTCGTGGGCGGTGGAGGAGCCAAAGAAGAGGCGCTTGCCGTCGGGAAAGAACCATCCGCAGGTAGTCTTTCCACGGCCATCGCTGATGCGCTTGATCTCCGAACCATCGGCCTTCATCACATACTGCTGATCGCAGGGGCGGCCGTCACGCGAGGACTGGAAGGTGATCCACTTGCCGTCGGCGCTCCAATAGGCCTCGGCGTTCTCGCCGCCGCTGGTGAGCATGCGAATGTTGGACAGGTGCACTTCCTCGCCTTTTTCAGCGGCAACGGTACGGACCTGCGCGGAAATGGGCACCGCCGCGGCAAGAGCCGCGGCGGTGAGGATGAGAGCGGGAATCTTCATCATATGTGAGTCTCAACGCTTGCTGCTGGAAGGCGGCATGGCTGGGGAAGCAAGGGCAAAGAGGTCGCGCTGTGTCTGTCCCTTGCGAAGCAGGTCGAGCGCCTTCAACAGCTGATTGTCCTCGCCGACTTCACGTCGCTTGGCGGTGGAATCGCCAAACGCAAGCCGGGAGATGCGGATATCGATAAGACGATTCACGTACGCCTGTGCGGCATCGTAGTCCTTGCGGTCGACCACGACGCCCTTCTTCTGCAACCGGTTGTAGAACTCCTCGCGCATGGCCGGAGTCACGACGAAATCCGGCTTGACCTTCGTCTTCTCCTCGAAGGCGAAATCGTACAGCGTGAGATAGGTGTCCTGCCCCTTGATGCCGAGCGCCTTGGCCACCCGCTGTTCGACGCTGCTCAGTGTGTCGTCCGGGAGGATCACGTCCGGGGTAATGGCGCCGCCCCCGAAGACGACACGGCCGGCGTCGGACTTGTAGCGCGGGCGCGCCTTGCGGGCCGAATCGCTCTCGAGGCTATCGGGGTGCACTTCGACGAACTGGCCGTCATCGAGAAGCTTGCGGTCCTTCTGGATGGAGCGGCCGCTCGGCGTGTACCACTTGCCCGTCGTGAGCTTGATGGCATAGCCGCCATCAAGCCGATACACCGACTGCACCAGACCCTTGCCGAACGATGTCGTGCCCACAATCAGGGCCCGGTCGTGGTCCTGCAGTGCGCCGGCGACGATTTCGGCCGCCGACGCGGTGTAGGCGTCGGTGAGGATAACGAGCGGGAGCTTCGGGGCCACCGGATCACGCTCGGCCTTGTGGAGTTCCGAGATGCCCTGCCGGTCGCGGACGCTCAGTATCTCCTGCCCGCGATTGAGGAACAGGTTGGACATCTCCAGCGCTTGGTCGAGAAACCCGCCCGGATTGCTGCGCAGGTCGAGCACGAGCCCCTTGGCGCCTTCGCCCTGCAGGTGGAGGATCTGCTGCGCCAGTTCGGTCGAGGAGGTTTCGTTGAAGTTCTGCACCACCACGTACCCGATCTTGCCTTCGAGCATGATGGCGAACGGGATGGCCGGAATGCGGATGACGCGACGCGTAAACGTGGCGGTAATCGGGTCGGTCCACCCCGGGCGCGCGAACTTGGCGGTCACCTTGGTGCCTGGTTCGCCCTTCAGCCGGGACGACACCTGATCGATCTTCCACCCGCGCGTGCTCGACGTGTCGACCTGGATGATCTTGTCGCCCTCATGGATCCCCGCCTCTTCCGCCGGCGTGTGCGGGTAGACCTTGGAGATGACGATGCTGCCTTCCTGTTCCTCGATGAGCATGCCCACGCCGCCATAGAAGCCGCCGGTGGTCGTGTTGAAGGCCTCGAGTTGCTTGGGCGTGTAAAGCTCGGTGTACGGATCCTTGAGCTCCTTTAGCAGGCCACGGGCTGCCTTTTCGTAGAGCGCGCTCGCGTCCACCGAATCGACGAAGCGATCGCCGACGATCGACATCACCTGCTCGAAGAGGCGCACTCCGTCACGCGTGGCGCGTTCCTGAATGACGAAACCGCCGATGAGAATCGGGGTGGCCACAACGGCCAAGGTGAGAAGCGTCTTGCGAGTGCGTGTCATACGAGCCTTGCTAAAGGGAATTTCAAGCTAATGGCACTGCGCGGGCGGGGGAATGACACCATGCCTTCAGGACGGGGGACCCCGGGCGGCCGAAACCGCGACATATTCAGAACCCATTGCGCCCCAAAGAGTTCCAGCTAATCGGCCAGCTGGTAGGTGACCTGCCAGGTCTTGTCCTGCTGCGCGACGACCGCGCTGCGGAGGATGCCGGCGGCGAGCAGCATCTCGTGGGCGGGCTGCAGCACCCGCTGCAGGTGTGACGGATAGCGCTGGGTAAGCGGGAGTTGTTCGGCGAGGCGTTCCAGCGGTACCTGCCAAGTGCGTCCCGAATTGGCTCGTGCCACGTGCAGCACGCGGTACAGGCGCCGGGCCATGGGAGACGACATCTGCTGGTAGCGTGCCGCGACGAGCGAAATAGTGAAGCCCGCCGCAATGTTCGAGCGAAGTTGCGGCGCAAGAGTGACGTGTGCGTCGCCCGGCTCGTTGTTGGTGAGCGCGCTGAACAGCGCCAACTGGTCGCGGTCGGTGAGGCGGCGCCGGTCGATGGAGACCGTGGTAAGCACAGTGAACTGTCCAGTCCAGAGCGTCCCGGATGATGCGTCAAACCAGGCGTTGGTGGACTCCAGCGTGGTACGCTGGAGCCGGGTCAGCGCGCTACGCAGCTGTTCGTACGTGCGACCGTCCACACGGCGCCCCATGGTGCGCAGGAAGGCATGCAGCGTGAAGGAAAGCATGCCATCGGGGGGCGCGCCGGCCTCGTGATAGCGGCGCAGCAGCTCCACGTAGACGTCTTGGTCGAAGGTCCCCGGCAGTCGTTCGCCAGGCGCCGGAAGGACGCGCCATCGCCCACCGCCGTCGGCGGTGTAACTGATGGCGACTTCTTCACCCGAGTCGCTGAGGCGGAAGAGCGGCAGGTTTTCGAGCGCGCGGTCGAGAATGACGGTGCGCGAGAGCTGTCGCCGTCGGGGCGTTTGACTCATTCAGCGATGAAAGTGGGTCCCGCCGTGAAACGGAGCAAGTCGCGCCTCAGCCCAATCGGATGACTTGGCCGGTAATTCGGCGTGCCGACGGGGCGCACAGCTGCAGCAAAACCGCGGCAAACTCCTCGCGTTCCACATACGGGAAGTGATCCCCCATGGTGCTGAGGTTGGCCTCCGTCCGAATAGCGGACGGGGCGACCGCATTTGCGGTGACACCATGCGCGAGTTCTTCCTGCGCGATGGAGCCCATCAGGGAAATCACCCCGGCCTTGGCGGCAGCGTAAGCCGCCATCTTTGCCGACTTCCCGCCGGGTAGTGATGCCTGCGAGCCGATGAAGAGCACCGTGCCGCTGCCGGCGCGCACCAGGGGAAGGAAGGCACGCGTGACGCAGTAGGCGGTGGTCAGGTTGACGGCGACCATCCGGTTCCAAATAGCTGGGTCGCTGGCGGAAAGAGGCCCGGACATGACAAAACCGCCGGCGATATTGAGCACTGCGGCCAAACGTCCATCCGAAACGGCCGAAACCCTGGCGGCCACCTGCTGGACGGCGTCATGGTCCGTCAGGTCGAGTTGATACGGTGTGGCTGCCGGGCCGATGTCGACGGCACACTGGAAGATGCCAGCGTCGCGGCCGAGCAGGTGCACGTGCGCGCCGGCAGCGGCAAAGGCGTGGGCTACGACTACGCCAGCCTGACCGGAACGACCCACCCCGGAAACTACGACGTGCCGACCGTCCAGGGCGGCGTCGCGCGCCGGGAGGGGCATCAGCGGAGGTCTTCGCGTCCGAGCGCGGCGCGCACGGCCTCGCGCATGGCAGCCACGGCATCCCCCCGCGCCGCGGGACTGTCGTCGCGGACGTGCAACTCGATGCCATCGGCCACGGCCACGCGCCGCCATGAGGCAGCCGTCGAGTCATCATGCCGTACAGTCTGGTCGGCACCCGAGACGAGGGCAGGAGCGAGCGACTGGGCCACGCGCTTCTCGAGCGCGTCGCCGGTGGCTCCCGCGAGTTCCACCTTGATCGACTCGAGTGTCTGCCCTTCGCGCTGCCGGATCTTGATGGTGAGGAGTTGGAGCAGGTGCCGGTAGTGGTATGTGGCCGCGGTTCCGCGTCCTAGCGGGTGATCGAGCAGGCCGTTGGCCACGTAGAAACGGACAGCGCGGGCACTGGGTGCTGCGCGCGCGGAGGCGTTGGTGGGGCGCATACCGGCGGCATCGACGAGCGCCGTGGCGTGGGCGGCAAGGCCACGGGCATTCCAGGGTGCGTGCTTGGAGTGGGCGCGCAACAGCGCAACGGTATTCTCAGCCATCGGTGAGTGGAGAATAACTCTTGGACGTTCACACGGCGAGCCGATGCCGAACGACGAACGGCAGGACACACACCCCGTGCGTGTCCTGCCGTTCTCTGTGAGCGACGATTGAGAGCGAAGCTTACTTCTTGTTCTTCGGTTTCTTGGCCGCCTTCTTGGGGGCAGCCTTCTTCACCACCTTCCTGGCGGGTGCCTTCTTTACCGTCTTCTTAGGGGCAACCTTCTTGGCCGCCTTCTTGGGAGCGGCTTTCTTGCCCGCCTTCTTAGGGACAGCCTTCTTGGCCACCTTCTTGGCCACCTTCTTGGCCACCTTCTTGGCCACCTTCTTGGCCACCTTCTTGGCCACCTTCTTGGCCACCTTCTTGGGAGCGGCCTTCTTGGTTGCCTTCTTGGGGGCGGCCTTCTTGGTTGCCTTCTTGGGGGCGGCCTTCTTGGTTGCCTTCTTGGGGGCGGCCTTCTTGGCCACCTTCTTGGGGGCGGCCTTTG
>DATCGU010000040.1:0-6105 GCA_036508735.1 Gemmatimonadaceae bacterium | reverse complement strand
TCGCTATCTTCCTCTCATGACCCTCAAGATCTACACCCGCACCGGCGATGAAGGCGACACCGGACTGTTCGGCGGTGGCCGCGTCAGCAAGGACCACCCGCGTGTCGCGGCCTACGGCGACATTGATGAGCTGAACGCCGTCATCGGCCAGGCGCGTTCGGTGGAGATGATGCCGCGCATCGACGAAGTCCTCGCCCCCATCCAGCGCGACCTCTTTTCCATTGGCGCGCTGCTCGCCACGCCCGACCTGGAGAAGATGCGCGAGCAACTCGAGAAGGCCCGCATTTCCGACGAACGGATCGCCCAGATGGAACTGTCCATCGACGACGGCGAGGCCGAACTGGAACCGCTGAAGGCGTTCATCATGCCGGGCGGCACGCCCAAGGCCGCCGCCCTGCACGTCGCGCGCACGGTCTGCCGGCGCGCCGAGCGCGCCGTCATCCGCCTGCAGCGCGAGGTGGAGGTTCCCCAGGTGGTGATCGTCTACCTGAACCGGCTCTCCGACCTGCTGTTCGTGCTGGCGCGCGTGGCCAACCGCCGCGCCGGCGCGGGCGAAGTCACCTGGTGAGCGACCTCACGCTGCACGGCGCCCGCCTCGTGGTGCGCGCCGGCGCGCTGGCCGACACGGGGGCACTGGTGCGCAAGTGCGCCCCCGGGCTGCGGCCCGTCGTCATCACCGACGACCAGGTGGCGCCGCTCTACGGCGCGTCCATCGCCGCGATGCTCGACGCCGACCTGCTCACCTTTCCCGCCGGCGAAGAAAGCAAGACGCGCGTACGGTGGGCCGCGCTCACCGACGCGCTGCTCGAGCGCCGGCTCGGCCGCGACAGCGTGGTGATCGCCGTCGGTGGTGGAGTCTGTGGAGACCTCGCGGGATTCGTGGCCGCCACGTTCCTGCGCGGCATACCGCTGGTGCAGGTACCCACGTCACTCGTCGCCATGATCGACGCCTCCATTGGCGGCAAGACCGGCGTCGACACGCGGCACGGCAAGAACCTCGTCGGCGCCTTTCACCAGCCGCTGCTCGTGCTCGCCGACCCGCTCGCGCTGCGCACGCTCCCGGCGGAACACCGGCGCGCCGGGATGGCCGAAGCCATCAAGCACGGCGTCATCGCCAGCGAGACGTACTTCCACTGGATCGCCTCGCACGGCCGTGCGCTGCTGGCACCGGCACTCAGCGCCGACATGTTGCTCGCACTCGTGCGCGACAGCATCGCCGTGAAGGTCGGCGTGGTGGCCGGTGACGAGCGCGAGAGGGGGCGACGCAAGATCCTCAACTTCGGCCACACCATCGGTCACGCCGTGGAACACCTGAGCGGCTACTCGATCCTTCACGGGGACGCGGTTGCCATCGGCATGGTGGCCGAGGCGCGCCTGGGCGAACTCGCCGGAGTCACGCTCGTGGGGCTGGCCGACGACATTCGTGACACCTGCGCCGAACTCGGGCTCCCGGTGTCGATCGACGCCGCGTTCGGCGCCGACGACATCGTCCAACTAACCCGCGGTGACAAGAAAGCGCGTTCCGGCGCGGCGGAGTATGCCTTGCCGATGCGGCTCGGCGAGATGAACGAGGCGCTCGGCCGGTTCTCGCTGCCGATGGACGACGCGCTGGTTCGCAAGGCAATCGCCGCGTCGCGATAGGTCTGCCGCGAGCCTCGCCGGCCCGGCAGTCGCGCTGGGCGCCGAAGGATCGTGCCCGCGACGCTCGCCTCGGACCCACCCTGTCAAAGATGGTGACGCCCGAAACGCCGACCCGAATCGGGCGCATGATCACAATTACATAAAGCTATGTAACTTATTATGATATCATGACATACGGTGTTGACAGGCGGCGTGATTTGGGCTGGCACGAATTTTGGCTGTTGACCGTTTGGCGTCCTCAATTCTATCCTGACCCTTCCTGCAAGCTGATTTCAACGGGCGTCGCGGAGCCCGTTCCACGCCCAATGCCGTAACGGGGTGAGTAATGCAGCAGACGGAGCAGAAGGCCAAAGGTTTTTTCCGTTCGTCTCCCTCCACCGCGTTTGATCAGTACCTGCTGGACATCCAAAAGCTCCCCCTGATCTCTGATGCCGCCGAAGAGCGGCGCTTGGCGCGCTTGGCGCAGAAAGGGGACGAGGCCGCCGCCGAGCGGCTGGTGACGGCGAACCTGAGGTTCGTCATCTCGTACGTGAAGAAGTACCAAGGGCACGGTCTCGACCTGTCCGAACTCGTGGCCATTGGCAACGAGGGCTTGCTCAAGGCGGTCCGGAAGTTCGATCCCGACCAGGGCGTAAAGTTCATCTCGTACGCGGTGTGGTGGGTTCGCCAGGCCGTGCTGAAGGCGCTGGCCGAGCAGACGCGTTCGGTACGCATTCCGCTCAACCAGAACTCGCAGCTCATCCGCCTGTCGCGTGCGGAGACGGTGCTCGCCCAAGTCCTGAAGCGCGACCCGACCGACCATGAGATCGGTCGCCTGCTCGAGGAGACTCCGGAGCAGGTGCGTGCCTCCAAGCAGATGTCGGCCACCGAGCTGTCGCTCGACGCGCCGGTTGATCGCAGTGACCGCGAGGCCTGCACGCTGGGCGAGCGCTTTTCGGGCGCGGACGGTGCGGAGATCGAGGAAGTGACCGACTACAAGCTGATGCGCGAAACGATCGGTCGCGTGTTCACGCGCTACCTGACGCCGCGTGAACGCAAGATCCTCAACCTGTACTACGGTCTCGACGAGGGCGCCGAGGCGATGACGCTGGAGAAGATCGGTGCGCTGATGGGGGTGACCCGTGAGCGCATCCGGCAGATTCGCGAGCGGGCCTTCGAGAAGCTGCGGGCGTCGCCCGAGGGGCGTTCGCTGGCGGGCTTCTGGGCCAACGTGAGCTAGCCGTCGCACCTCCCCGGGAAGGGGTCGGCGACTACGAAGGGCTCGAATCCAGTGGAGGATTCGGGCCCTTCGGCTTTCGGCGGCGGAAACTGCATGACGCCGATTTCAGGTTGCCAAAGCGATGCGCCGGGGATTATTCTCACTCTGGTGTCACCCCGCAGGGCGCTCAACCCATGCGTCGGCCAGTCCGCGATGAGTGGCGTACCTCGAGGCCGGCGCACGGCCGGGAAACCCGGCGCGAAGGACCGAATTACTTGCTGAAGTCGCCGGACGGATTGGTACGAGAGCCCCCCGGCATCCTCTGAGTTCACGTCGCGGGGCGGTGACGACCCTCCGACAACGCGTCGACGCACGCAACCGGGACGACTCGTGATGTACTGGATCAGCAAGCTCATTCATTGGCTCTCGCGCCTGAAGCGGCGCTGGCTGATCCTGCTCGCGGTGATCGGACCCGGCGTGATCACGATGGTGGCCGACAACGACGCGGGGGGCATCTCCACGTATGCGCAGACCGGCGCGAAGACCGGTTTCAACATGCTGTGGGCGTTCATCCTCCTGGTGCCGATGGCGTACTTCATCCAGGAGATGACGGTCCGGCTCGGCGCCGTCACCAAGCGCGGGCACGCCGAAGCCATCTTTGACGCCTTCGGCCCCGTCTGGGGCTGGTTCTCCGTCTTCGACCTCGCGCTGATCAACTGGCTGACGCTCGTCACCGAGTACATCGGCATGACGCAGGCGATGCTCGTCTTCGGCGTCCCGGGATGGATCACCTTCATCGCCGTGACCGCGCTGCTGATGGGGATCGTGATCACCGGCAAGTACTGGACCTTCGAGCGCATCACGCTGTTCTTCTGCCTGTTCAACATGGTCTACATCCCGGCGGCGTTCTGGGCGATGAAGACCGGGAACGTGCACGACGGATGGATGGCCGTGGGACGCGGGTTCTACTCGCCGGACTTCAGCTCGGGTCCGTCCCTCGGGTCTGCCGCCCTGCTCACGCTCATCATGGCGAACATCGGCACGACCATCACCCCCTGGCAGATCTTCTTCCAGCAGTCGGCGGTGGTGGACAAGGGTATGGACATCAAGGACATCAAGTACGGCAAGATCGACACGCTCGTCGGCGCGCTGCTCACGTGCGGCGTGGCGGCGTTCATCATCATCGCGACGGCGGCCGTTTTCTACTACCACCCCGGCGGCCAGATCGTCGTCGAGTCCGCCGCGGAGACCGCCGTGAAGATGCCCGAGGTGATGGCCGGACACTGGGGTCTGTGGGCGAAAGCCCTGTTCGCCATCGGCCTCTTCGACGCCGGACTGCTCGGCGCGCTCTGCATCTCCCTCGCGACCAGCTGGGCGCTCGGTGAGGTCTTCGGCTGGGCGCACTCGCTGAACAAGAGCGTGCGTGAAGCACCATGGTTCTACGTCGCGTACCTACTGATGCTGCTCTCTGCCGGCGTCGTTTCGCTGGTCGCCAGCACGCGCGTGCAAGACGCGATCACGATCTTCGTCCAGGTCGTCGCCGTCACGCTGCTGCCGGCTGCGCTCGTGTTCCTGATCCTGCTGCTCAACGACAAGCCGCTCATGGGCGAGCACGTGAACACGCGCGGCCAGAACGTCGCCAACTGGTCGATCACGGCGTTCGTGATCGTCGTGTCCACGGCGTTTGGCCTGTCGGTGCTCTTCCCGACGCTCTTCGGATAGGACCGGAGCCGAGATGATGACCTCCACGCCCGCTGCTCACGCGCCCGCCCAGGCCGGCGCCGACTATCAACTGCTCTTCTTCTCCGAGTTGCTCGATCGCGCCGTGTCGGTGACGCGGGCCGAGCTGAAGATCGGCAAGCTGACCGACCTCGTCTTCCGTCTCGCCGAGCCGTTTCCCGAGGCGATGGGCATCTTCATCGGTCATGGGTGGGGGACGCCCAGCGAGTTCGTGCCGTGGGAACGCGTCGTGCGCGTCGATGCCGAGGCGATCATCGTCCTGCCGCCCGAGGGCGGCGACCGGTACCCGCCGTTCGTCGACCAGCCCGGGTGGATCCTGCTCAACGAGCACCTGATGGGCCGGACGATCCTCGACATGGACGGCCGGCGCGTCGAGGTGGTGAACGACGTGCATCTGCTGCAGAGCCACGGACGCCTGATCCTCGCGCACGTGGACGTCTCGTTCAACGGCTTCCTGCGGAAGTGGGGCTTCGGCTTCCTGCGAATCCGCCCGGACCGCTTCATCTCGTGGAAGTACGTGCAGCCGCTCTCGATCGAGGACGTGACGTCCTCGGACAAGGTGTCGCTCTCGCTCGCCCGCGCGCAGATGAACGAGTTGCCGAGCGAGGACCTCGCCGATGCGCTCGAGGAGGTGTCCGGGGAGGAACAGGAGGCCATCTTCTCGGTGCTCGACGCCGAAAAGGCCGCCGAGACGCTGCTCGAGGCCGAGCCGCGCGCGCAACGGCAGATCGTGGAGGACCTGCCCCCGGACCGGGCGAGGTCGATTCTCTCGGAAATGACGGTTGCGCAGATTGCCGACCTGCTGTCGGCGCTCCCGTGGGACGATCGCATCGACCTGCTGGCGCTCCTGCCGACGGATCAGGCCGAGCGCGTGCGACACCTGCTCGGTACCAGCGAGGCATCGGCGGGCTCACTGGTGTCGAACAATTACGTCTCGATGCCGAAGCAGACGACCGCCGCCGAGGCGCTCGCCAGGCTGCGGTCCCTGGCACCCGACCACGACGCCGTCACATACATCTACGTCGTGACCGAACCGGACACCGTGCTCCTGGGCGTCGTGGATCTCCGGGAACTCGTGCTGGCCACCGAGTCGACGACGCTGGAAGAGTTGATGGCGTCGCCTCCCGTGACGGCGGATTCGGAGCTGGGGAAGGAAGACCTCGTGGACCTGTTCGCCAAGTACCACTACCGGCTGCTGCCGGTGGTCGACGCCGGCGATCGCCTGCTGGGCGTGGTCGGTTACAAGGACATCATGCGATGACGAGTCAACGGCAACATATGGAAGCGCGCGCGAGGCCCGATGCCGCGTATTGAGATGACTCGAGGCGCGCGGATCGCGCTGCTCGTTCTTCGCATTTACCTCGTCGGGATGCTGCTGCTGATCCTGCTGAAGTTCATGCGGATCTTCAACTCGTGAACCTCGCGGATTCCCTTCGCGCCATCGTCGGCGAACGGCACGTCCTCGTGCGCCCCGCCGAGCTCATCGTCTATGAGTCCGACGGCCTGCCGGGATATCATCGGCGGCC
>DATCGU010000039.1:0-3708 GCA_036508735.1 Gemmatimonadaceae bacterium | reverse complement strand
GGGGCGCCAAGGAGGACGCCAAGCGAAACGGCGACGCCTGCCACGGCCCCGGCGAGCGTGGCCAGGTGACCTACAGCGAGCGCAAGTCGACCCGACCACCGCGCCAGCAGAGCCGAAATCGCCCCGGCTCCGTAGCATGCGGCCATCAGATTCAAGCTCGCCCCGACCTCCACGCCGCCCCTCCAGGTTCGGAGGCAAAAGCTCCGAACGGCCAGCCGTCACAGCGGCGGGAACAGAGGACAAGAATGAACATTGCTGTTTGCAACGATGCGAAATATCCGTACCGTCAGCAAGGAGCGATTCGCGGCGATTCGCGGTTGCGCCGTGGCACTCCAGGGCGCGCGGCCCTTCTGTGTCCCCCGCCGCGCGCGGTGGGCCGCTGGCTGCCGGACGGTGATTTGCCCTACGCGCCATCGGGGAACCGCCTGTTGTTCACGCCAGGGCGCACTGTGCTAAATTACCCTGTTGGTTTCAGGCGACTCTTCCCTCTACAGCGACCATAGCCATGCGCATCGGCATTCCGAAGGAAATCAAGACGAACGAAAACCGCGTCTCGCTGGTCCCGGCCGGGGCCGAGGCGCTCGTGTCGGCCGGCCACACCGTGTTCATCGAGAAGGGGGCGGGTGAGGGAAGCAGCTTCAGCGACGAGCAGTACGTCGCCGTTGGGGCCAAGATCCTCAAGACCGCCGACGAAGTGTGGAAGGAAGCGGACATGATCATCAAGGTGAAGGAGCCCATCGCGGTGGAGTGGCCGCGGATGCGCAAGGGCCAGGTGATCTTCACGTACTTCCATTACGCGGCCGACGAGAAGCTGACCAAGGCGCACCTCGCCTCGGGCGCCATCTGCATCGCGTACGAGACGGTGGAACTGGACAATGGCGACCTGCCGCTGCTGATCCCGATGTCCGAGGTGGCGGGACGCATGGCGGTGCAGGAGGGCGCGAAGTACCTGGAGAAGCTGTACGGCGGCCTCGGCCTGCTGCTGGGCGGGGTGCCGGGCGTGGCGCCGGCCAACGTGGTCGTGCTGGGCGGCGGTGTCGTGGGAATCAATGCGGCCAAGATGGCGGCCGGCATGGGCGCCAAGGTCACGATCCTCGACCTGTCGCTGCCGCGCCTGCGCTACCTGAGCGACGTGATGCCGGCCAACGTGACGCTGATCCACAGCAACCGTCACAACGTGCTCGAGCAGATCGCGACGGCCGACCTCGTGGTGGGCGGCGTGCTGATCCCGGGCACCAAGGCACCGAAGCTCATCCGCAAGGATGACCTCAAACTGATGAAGCCGGGGTCGGTGATCGTCGACGTGGCCATCGACCAGGGCGGCTGCGTGGAGACGATCCATGCGACGACGCACGAGAATCCGGTGTACACGGTGGACGGCGTCATCCACTACGGCGTGGCCAACATGCCGGGCGGCGTGCCGCGCACGTCCACGCTGGCGCTGACCAACGCGACCTTCCCGTACGCGCTGAAGCTGGCGAACAAGGGCTGGAAGCAGGCACTGAAGGACGATAAGGCCCTGCTGAAGGGACTGAACGTCGCGGATGGCAAGGTGACGTACAAGGGCGTCGCCGAGGCGTTCGGGATGGAGTACGTGGCACCCGAGAAGTTCATCGGCTGACCGGTGGGATCCGTGCCCCGCGGTCTCTCCCGGAGACCGAAGGAGCACAGAGGTCACAGAGAACGGCCTTACACTTTAGGGGGGCTCGGCGGACAGGACGGTCCGCCGAGCCCCCTCAAAGTTGTTGTAGTCCTCGGTGCCCTTCGTGCTCCTCCGGTTTCCGTGAGAGACGTCGGCGCACGGAGCCTGCCGAACCGTGCCGTCTTGTCGCAAGGCGCGACGGCCCATAACTTTCCCCGCGTCCGCCGCCCGCCCTCAATAGCTGTCCGCCCCAAAGCGATCACGCTTCGCCGCGATCGCGCGTGAGCTTGAATGCGCTGGTCCTTTCCGTTCTTCAAATCAGGATCCTTGTTCCCCGCGAACGCGATCGCAGTCGATCTCGGCACGGCCAACACGCTCGTGTACGTGAAGGGTGAAGGCATCGTGCTGAACGAGCCGTCGGTGGTGGCGATGGATCGCGAGACGAAGAAGATCAAGGGCGTGGGCCTCGAGGCCAAGCGCATGCTCGGCCGCACGCCCGAGGGGATCATCGCGGTGCGGCCCATGAAGGACGGCGTGATCGCCGACTTCGACGTCACGGAAAAGATGCTGCGGTACTTCCTCGAACTGATCATCGAGAAGCACGTCTTTCGCGTGAAGCCGCGCGTGATCGTCTGCGTGCCGTCGGGGATCACCGAGGTGGAGAAGCGCGCGGTGCGGGACTCGGCGCTCGGCGCCGGCGCCAAGGAAGTGTTCATGGTGGCGGAGCCGATGGCGGCCGCCATCGGCGTCGGGCTCCCGGTGGAGACGCCGACGGGCAACATGGTGATCGACATTGGCGGCGGCACCACCGAGATCGCGGTCATCGCGCTGAGCGGGATCGTGTCGGATACGTCGATTCGCACGGGCGGTGACGAGCTCGACACGAGCATCGTGCAGTTCATGCGCTCGTCGTACAACCTCCTCATCGGTGAGCCCACGGCCGAGCAGGTCAAGATCCAGATCGGGTCGGCGGCGCCGATGAGCGAGGAGCGCGAGATGGAAGTGAAGGGGCGCGACCTCGTGTCCGGCATCCCGAAGACCGTGCGCGTGCACAGCGCCGAGATTCGGGACGCGATGCAGCAGCCCATCCAGCAGATCGTCGATGCCGTGCGGCGCGCGCTGGAAATCACGCCGCCGGAGCTGGCGAGCGACATCGTGGACCGCGGCATCGTGATGACGGGCGGCGGCGCGCTCATCCGCGGGCTCGACGTGCTGCTGACGCAGGAAACGGGGCTCCCGATCCACGTTGACGAGGATCCGCTGACGTGCGTGGTGCGCGGCACGGGACGCATCCTCGACGACGAAGAGAAGTACTGGTCGGTTCTCTCCACCTGACGCACGGTGCCGCGCCCGGCACGCACATCCTCCAAGGTGGACAAGGCGCTGCTCGTCGCCTGTGTGCTGCTGTCGCTGGTCGCGCTCGTGCTCCCGGCGCCGCTGCGGTCGACCATCGCGGGCGGGCTTCGCGGCTCCATCGTGGTGCCGCTCGCCGCGCTGCAGGAACGCGCCGAGGTGTCGCGTCGCGCCATCCTGGTGTACGACAAGTCGTTGCGCATTGCCGACAGCGTGCGCCTGCAGGCCTCGCAGGCCGAGGTCGCGCGCGCGGAGAATGACCGGCTGCGCCGCCTGCTCGGGCTGGGCGCGGCGCTGCGGTGGGGCTTCGTGCCGGCGGAGGCGCTGCACGGGCGCGGCCTGGGCGACGAGTTCACGATGACGCTGACCGTCGGGCGCAACGAAGGAGTCGTGCCGTTCAGTCCGGTGGTCGCGCCAGAGGGACTGGTGGGAATGATCGAGACCGTGGATGCGATGTCGTCGGTGGCGATCGTCTGGCCGCATCCCGACTTCCGCGTCAGCGCCATGTCCGCCGATGGCGCGGCGTTCGGCATCGTGTACCCGCACCTGGGCTCCGGTGCCACACGCTTCCTGCTCGAGTTGCGTGGCGTCGCATTCCGGAATGCGCTGGTCCCGGGCTCACTGATCGTGAGTGCCGGACTGGGAGGCGTCTATCCGCGGGGCATCCCCATTGGCTTCGTGGTGTCGGAACTGCGCACGGGAGAGGGGTGGGC
>DATCGU010000038.1:0-2527 GCA_036508735.1 Gemmatimonadaceae bacterium | reverse complement strand
CACCGCCGACGCCGCAAGACCCGCCGTGCCGGCGCGGAGGAGGAAGTCCCGTCGTGAGAAGTTCGAATCGTCGGCGTTCATGAGTTGCGGGGGCTTGATGTGGGAGAAGTCAGCGGAGCCAGCGGCCCGCTCCTTCGACGCGAACGACCCGAAGCGTCGGGCCGTCGATGGCGACCCCAGAGTATGCGGCGCGGCCACGCGTCGCACCAGCCATCAGCTTCGGCATCAGCTTCGGCAGAGCCATCGGCCTCGACAGCGCGGAGCCGGCAGGGCATCATTCAGTCAGGTCTTCTTCGGGGGAACATGCGCCTTGCCAGGCTGCTTATCGTCTGCCTGCCCGTCATCTCGTCCACCGTCGGCTGCGCGGGTGGAATGCGCACTGACGATGGAACCGGGGGCGACCGCTCGCTGATCACGCGGGAGCAAATTCTCTCGCGACACGTCACCACGGCGTACGACGCCGTGCGCTCGCTCCGCGGCAACTGGCTTGTTGAACGGGGGAAGTCGAGCCTCAACCGTCCCGTCGAGATACAGGTATACGTGGACGGCGTGCGCGTGGGCGGTGTTGCGATGCTCAAGGACATCGCCACCGAGTCCGTGCAATCCATCCGCTTCTTCAGCGGCATCGAAGCCACCACGCGCTGGGGCACGGACCATGGGCGCGGAGCCATCTTCGTCGTCACGGAAGGACAATCGCCCGGAGCGTTCTTGCCACCCGGAGCGATTCGTCCCCTCGTGGCGATGTCCAACACCACACCGGGTTTCGCCGGACCCACGATAGATCACGGTTTCTAGAGGAGCTTCCCAGATGTTACTCAACCGTCGCCAGTTTCTCGCCACGTCGTCTGTCGCCTTGGTCGCGTCCGCCTTCGACTGGCGATCGCTGCTGGCCCACGGCGCCCCGGCGCTGCAGCCGGATTTGCTGGTTCCCGTGCGCAGGTCCATCGGCACCTTCATCGGGCAGGGTGGCACCATCGGCTGGCACATCGACGCGAAGAGCGTCGTCGTGGTCGACTCGCAGTTCCCGGCGACGGCGAAGACCTGCCTCGACGCGGTCAACGCGCGCACGGGCAGCCGCCGGCTCGACTATCTCGTCAACACGCATCACCATGCCGACCACACCGGGGGCAACCCCGTCTTCCGTCCGGTGGCGAAGAAGATCCTCGCGCAGGTCAACGTGCCGCGGCTGCAGATGGAGGCCGCCGCGCGCGCTGCGCAGGCGGCCCAGCCCGGCCAGCCGCCGCAACCCGAGCAGGTGGTGGCCGACACGACGTTCGACAAGACGTGGCGAGCGCCGGTGGGCGACGAGGTCATGGCGCTCAAGTACTACGGGCCAGCCCATACCAGCGGCGACGCGGTCGTGACTTTCGAGAAGGCGAACGTCGCGCATGTGGGCGACTTGGTCTTCAATCGCCGCCACCCGTACATCGACCGCCCCGCCGGCGCGTCCATTGCCAATTGGATCAAGGTCGTCGAAGGGACCGTGGCCGACCATGATGGCAGCACCATCTACATCTTCGGCCACGCGTCTCCCGCCTTCCCGGCCACCGGCGGCAGGGCCGACCTGCTGTACATGCGCGACTACCTCACCGCACTGCTCGATTTCGTGCGCGGCGAGATGAAGGCCGGAAAGTCAAAGGAGATCATCGTCAAGATCACCGATCCGCTGAAAGGCTTCCCCGATCACGGTCCGCTGGTCGAGCGCGTGCTGACCGCGGCGTACGAGGAACTGGCCTGAGTCCCCTGGCTCCCTTCCTCACCATGGCCTAGCGGGAGCTGACCTCCTTCAGCCAGCGGTTGAACCAGGCTACGCTGTTCTGCTGGATCAGCATCATGCTCTGCATGTTGTACGCCGCGCCGTGCCGGCCCGGGGGGTAGATGCGCACGTCGGCGTCCACGCCGGCGTTGGTGAGCGCCGTCAGCAGCTGCATCGTGTTCTGCGGATGCACGTTGTCGTCCATCAGCGAATGAATCACCAGCAGGTGCCCCTTGATGCGCCCCGCGCGCAACAGCACCGACGCGCTGTCGTAGCCGGCGGCGTTGTCGCCCAGGAGACCCATGTACCGCTCGGTGTAGATTGTGTCATAAAGCCGCTCGTCGGTCACGGCGGAATTGGCGACGCCCGCTGTGAAGATGTCGGGGTACGTCGCCATCGTGTAGAGTGTGCTGTAACCGCCGTAGCTGGTGCCCATGATGCCGATGTGCGCGCTGTCCACCCACGACATGCGCTGCAGGTACCGCGCCGTCTCGGCGAAGTCATGTGACTCCCACGTGCCGAGGCGGCGGTAGGCGCCCTTCATGAAGGCGCTGCCGTAGTTGCCCGACGGCCGATTGTTGACGTCGACGACGATGAATCCCTCCTGGGCCAGCCATTGCGACCACCCGCTGGCGCCCCAACGATCGTACACCGCCTGCGAGCCCGGGCCGCCATAGATGGTGAACACCACCGGATAGCGCCTGGTCGAGTCGAAGGCTGGCGGGCGGATCAGCGAGAAGTCGAGGCGCTGGCCATCGGACGTGGTGAACG
>DATCGU010000037.1:0-13165 GCA_036508735.1 Gemmatimonadaceae bacterium | reverse complement strand
CATATAATATCCGTGACGCACAAGCCGGTTGCCTACTCGGCCCACGCGGAAATCCGCCTGAAGCAACGTCGCATCACCCGACGGGAGGTCCGCGCGGTGCTGGCCACTGGGGTAGTGTCGGAACTCCCGAACGGCGGTACGCGAAAGGACGCGGTGGTCGACGGCCGGCGGATCGCGGTGCTCTACAGGGAGTATCGTGGCCGGCTTCACATCTGGACAGTGATGCTGGTCCCGAACTAGCCAGCGCTGGTCTCTCGTTTCCCTCGCTACAGAGCAATCCATCCATGCGCGTGACCTACGACCCCGACGTCGATGCCCTCTACCTCGAACTGCTGGCGCCTGGTTCGATGAAGCTGGTCCAGCGCGAGGTGGCCGGCGGCGTGATTCTGGACCTTGGCCCCAGGGGACAGCTCGCGGGCCTCGAGATCCTCACAGCCTCGCGATATGGAACGCCACGTGCCCTCGCCCGGTTCGGGCGCCCCTTGCCGGGGATGCTCTTGTCGGAGGCCGCGGCATTCTCCGGGCTGAAAACTGCCTCTCTGCGTAACCAGATCCTCAACGGACGCCTGAAGGCCAGCAAGGTCGGCCGGGACTGGATGCTCGATGTGAATGACCTCGAAGCCTACCTTGCCGGGCGCGACGCGCGGGGGCGTCGCTCGGCGACGGAGAAGCCGCTGCGCCGCGTGCGCAGGGTCGCGGCGTAGCTCGCCGTCAGCGCGCCTTCGCGTGCATGCCGCCGCGGCCATGACCGTTCACGTCCGCCCGCTGATTGACGGCTGGTACCAATGTGGTAAATTCCCTCTGAGGGAATATTCACCAGTGGAGCGCCGCATGAGCGAGATCATCGGGTACCTGACCATCGATCAGAAGGGGCGTACGACGCTGCCCCAGCGGGTGAGGGAGCAACTCGGCATCGGCGAGGGTACGCAACTGCGCATCGAGCGCACCGAGTCGGGGGTCATCGAACTCGTGCCGTCGGTCTCGATTCCGCAGGACCAGGCGTGGTATCACGGCGACGAGGGGCGGGCGCGCCTCAAGCGTGCCGACCAGGAGCTGCAGACAGGACGTGTGTCACGGACGCGCGGAGAGGTAGAGGCGCGGCGGCTGCTCGACTCCCTGAAGGGGAGTATCGGCCGACGGGTCGTGGCAAAGCGCGCCGCGAAGAAGGTGACGAAGCGGGCCGCGAAGCGCTGAGCGCCGCATGGCCAGGAAGCAGCCGTTCCTCGACATCGAATTCGCCGAGCAGTTCAAGAAGAGCTACGCGGGTTTCCAGCCGAGGGAGCAGGACCGGATTGACGAGGTGGTCATGGCCCTCGCCAAGGGAGTCAGCACGCCCGGGATGCGCATCAAGCCGATCGAACCGGAGAAGTATTATCGCGAGGCGCGGGTGAACGACGGAGATCGCGTCGTGTTTCGCATTGCGAATGACACGCTGCTCCTCGCCGATGTGGTGCCCCACGACCTCATCAGCACGTACGGGAAGCGGCGATGATGGCCGTGCTTTCGCGCGAGCGGACCGGTATCAGCAGTCCTGTCGGCACCAGAACGCCAGCGAAACGTGACACTCGCGTAGGCGCTTTCCCGACGACGAAAGCGTGCGCCCAAGGCGATACTTCTCAGTGAGGGAAAAGGAGCCGGCTCCACGCCCGCTCTGTGCACGCCGGACTGTGACCACCCCAGTCTTGACGCGTCGCGCAATGCGAAATGCTCAGCACGACTGAAACAGGGAGCAGGATGATCCGGTACCTTTTGCACCTCGATCCCTATTCGGTGCCATGCACATGAGACCCAGTATTCTCGGCTCAGGGCGCCTGACGGCGGGCCTCTTCATTCTGCTCCACGCAACGATCGCCGGCAGCGCCGCCGCGCAGGTCAGTCCATCGGCCAGCGTGCAGTGGACAGTCGACGGTGGCCTTCGCGATGGGAGTCAGGTGTTCCTGCGGACGGCGTTGATGCCGTCGTGGCAAGGCACGTGGGGTATCGACCACCTGCGATTGAGCTACGCCTCGGCGTTTCCATCGGGCGGTGGAAAATGCTATACCAGCTTTCCAGGGCATTGCACCGGAGACAGAGGGTACCGAAGCTATGCGGCCGTCGACATCGGCCACTCGTTCGAACTGAGCCGCTCGGTTAAGCGTCGCTATCAACTCCTGCTTGCTCCTGGCGTCATCTATGGCTACGGATCAGCGGACGTAGGCGGCCCACAATTCGGTACCCTGGTCCGCGCGACAGTTCGTACGATCAACCGATGGGGACATGGCGGGGACCTGCACCTGCAGCTGCAGCACGGCATGTTGCGGCGGACAGCCGTCGAGGTCGGCGTCGGATTTCATCTGCGGGTATGGAGTGGTGCATGAAACCGTCTTCTCGCATGATGTGCGCTGTGCTCGGCGCGGTATTCTGTCTGCCGACAGCGGTGGTGGCCCAGTCGTCGGGACCGGCGGTTGATCTCGTGGTCGGAGCAGGAAAGGGCCGCGGCGGCGAATTCGGGGAGCGCGGCGTCCTGGCGTTCGGCATAGCCATTGCGCTTCGCACCAGCGCAGCTCACGCGACTTCCATCGGCGTGTCTGCGGACGTAATAGGTGCGCCGCGCGGTGATACATGTGTCATCCCTGCCGGTGGTGGCCAGTGTCTGCATGATTATCCCAACATGTTGGCAGTCGGCGTTGAAGTGGGTCGCAACGCCCGCGTCGCGCGCTATCTGGACGCCGAGTTGTTTGGTGTGCTTGGCGGGAGCTGGTTTGATCGGCCGACGATGCGTGCCTTGCTGGTTGGCGGCGGACTTCGGGTCGTCGGTCGCATCATTTCGCACGTGGCGATGGTGGCGAGCGTTCGCGCACTTGTATCGCCCAACACCTCCGCAGGCACGCTCTGGGTTGCCCCGGTGACGGTGGGTATCCGGTTGCGCTGATATGCATCGAATGGGCGGCGCCTGGTTTCACGGCCCGTCACCGTTGCGTCCGTTTGACGACGCGTGCGGCATCGTGATGCTGCACATGGAGAGGCGAGCACGCACCGTTCCGCATGCTCGCCTCCGTCCATTCCGCGTCGGTCATCGGCGTTGACGCCCACCCCGTGCTCGTCGAGGTCGACGTCGCCCGCGGCCTCCCTGCGTGGTCCATCGTTGGGCTCGCGTCGAATGCCGTAAAGGAGGCGCGCGAGCGCGTGTGCGCCGCGCTGGTGAATTCCGGCTTCGAGGTGCCGTCGCGGCGCACGACGGTCAACTTATCGCCGGCCGACCAGGTGAAGACCGGCACGGCCTTCGACCTGCCCATCGCGCTCGCCGTGTTGGCGGCCAGCGGGCAAATACCCGCGGAGTGCGTCGAGGGGTTGTGCGTGGCCGGCGAACTGGGCCTCGATGGCACGGTGCGTCCCATCCGCGGTGCGCTCTCCATGGCTCGGCTGGTGCTGCAGGCAGGGTACCGCGCGCTGGTGCTCCCCGAGGCAAATGGTGGCGAGGCGTCGCTCGTCAGTGGCGCGCAACTGGCCGGCGCTACCACCTTGGCTGAGTTGGTTGCAGCGCTGCGCACCGGCCGGCTGACGGCGCCCGTACTGACGACCGCGGCGCCGGAAGAGCTCGACGATGGTCTCGATCTCCTCGACGTGGCCGGTCAGGGTTCAGCCAAACGCGCCCTTGAAATCGCCGCGGCCGGCGCGCACAGCCTGCTGCTCGAAGGCCCACCCGGGGCGGGCAAGACGATGCTGGCGCGTCGGCTGCCATCCATCCTGCCGCCGCTCACGCCCGGCGAGCACATGGAAGTGGTGGCCATCCACTCCATTGGTGGTGTGCTCCCTGCGGGAGTGATTCCCGGCCGCGTGCCGCCGTTCAGGGCGCCGCACCACACCATCTCGCAGGCGGGGCTCATCGGCGGCGGCAGCGGCCCGCGACCCGGCGAAGTGAGCCTGGCCCATCGCGGGGTCCTCTTCCTCGACGAACTACTCGAGCTGCCACGTCACGTGCTCGACGCCATGCGCCAGCCGCTCGAGGACGGCCGGGTGATCATTGCCCGTGCCTCCCACGCCGTGGCGTTCCCCGCGCGCTTCATGCTCGTGGCCGCCACCAACCCCTGTCCATGCGGGCGTTACGGTACCAGCGGCAACAACGGCGACGCCTGCAGGTGCAGCGTCAACGACATCGCGCGGTATCGCGCGCGCCTCTCGGGGCCGCTGGCCGACCGGCTCGACTTGCGCGTCACCGTGGCGCCGGTGGCGTTGAGTGCCATACACGGCGGTGGCGAGGAATCGTCGGCAGTGGTGCGGGCGCGGGTCGTGGCCGCCCGCGAGCGGCAGCATGCGCGTTACGCCGCGCTGCGCGACGTGCATGCCAACGCGCAGGCGCCGGCCCGCGCGCTGCACGGTGAGGCGGGGCCGACGAGTGAAGCGCGCAAGTGGCTGGTGGGCGCTGCCGATCGTCTGCGCCTCAGCGCCCGCGGCTACGCCCGCGTGCTGCGTGTGGCGCGCACCATTGCCGACCTCGACGGCGCCGAGCGCGTGGAGCGCGAGGCCGTGGCCGAGGCGCTGCGGTTCAGGGGGGCGGAGTCGTCCCAGGGATAGCGCGGGAAAGGGACTGGCGTTCCGCGCATAGGCAAGTATCTTACTACTAAGATAAATGAAGCTGACGGCGTATGGCGTAGAGCGCACAGCGTACAGCTTCTTTTCAAGCCGAGATCTCGATGACGCCCCTCCAGTATGGCCTGCAACCCGTCGGGTTTCGTCTCCCCGACGCCACCCGCCTGGGGCGCGCGCGCATTCAGGTGACTGACCTCGCGCGCTCAACTGCCTTCTACACGGATGTCCTGGGCTTCCGCGTCATCGCCCAGCGCGACGGTGTCGCCGAGTTGGGGGCGCACTGTGATGATCGCGTGATTCTCGAACTCCACGCCGGCGCTGCGAGGCCGGTGCCGCGCCGCGGTCGCCAGGGGCTCTTCCATTTCGCCATTCTCCTGCCCGATCGCGCGTCACTCGGCCGGTTGCTCGTGCACCTCGCTGGCCTTGGCGTGCACGCGGGCGCGTCGGATCACCTGGTGAGCGAAGCGATCTACCTGAGCGATCCGGACGGACTCGGCATCGAGGTCTACGCCGACCGTCCGCGCAATGCGTGGCGTCATGTTGATCGCGAACTGACGATGAGCACGGAGCCGATGGACGCGCGGGCCGTTGCTGAAGCAGCCGGCGGTGCGCCCTGGACGGGAATGCCGGCCGGCACCGTGCTGGGGCACGTGCACCTGCACGTTGGTGCGCTCGACGAAGCGCGCGCCTTCTATCACGACGCGCTGGGCTTCGACCTCGTGGTCTGGTCGTATCCGGGTGCGCTGTTCTTCTCGGCGGGCGGCTATCATCACCACCTCGGTACCAATACTTGGGCGGCGAGCCAGCCGAGTGCGGCGGCGGACGACGCGCGGCTGATCGACTGGGAGATCGTGCTGCCGGACGACGCGGCCGTTCGTGCGGCGCGCGCGAGCGTGGCGAAGACGGGCCGTGCGACAGAGGACGTGCCGGGCGGGTGGACGGCGAGCGATCCGTGGGGGACGAAGGTGCGAGTGATACAGGAGCTAGATGATAGGAGCTAGGTGCTGGATACCTGCACCTGGCACCTAACGCCTAGCGCCTAGCGCCTAGCACCTAGCACCTAGCGCCTAGCACCTGACGTTAGATTTCGCCCATGGCCAATCCCAGCCCCTACCGCGCCCTCTCCGCCGCGCGCCGCGTGGACGTCGTGACCCGCGCCATCAAGAGCAGCCGCGAAATGCGCTCGATCTTCGTCCAGCGCATGCTCAAGAAGGGCGGCGGCTTCCGCGTGGCAACGCTGCAGTCGTGGCCTCCCGACAAGCTGGCGCGCGAAATCGTCCGCATGAACCTGGAGAGTGCGGACGATGAGCTCACGCTGCTCAACCTGCTGTACGTGGAGTTCGAGCCGGCCATCCAGGTCACCTTCCTCGACGTGGCCGGCGTGGCGCACGAGGGCGGGAAGCTTGCCGACGACATGCCGCCGCCCTTTGCCGCCGCGGACGCCGTGGCGCGGGCTGCCCAGGCCGTGTGCGACCAGCACGGCGATGACGGTCGGCATTATCTGGCGACGATCGCGCGGTACAATGGCGAGGCGTGGCCCGGGCTGGACGCATTCATTGCGGGACTGAACGCAAGCTCCTGATGCGGCCCGCCAATCTCATCCCGCTGAACGGTCCGCAGCGCCTGCACTTCGAGGTGATCCTCGCCTCGCTGGAGAAGGCGCTGTCCCGCCTGGAGCTGATCGCGCAGGGAAGGGAGCATGGTGGATGTCGACTCACGCGGATGGACGGCGATCTCCCCGATGCCTTCTGGGAAGGCGCAGCGCCGATCGTCGAGAGGCTGCGCGCGAAGGTCGCGTCCCTTTCCACGGCGATGGCGCTCACCGAACGCCACACGTCGGCGAAGCGCCTGGTTCGCACGCTTATGACTGCGCAGCTCCTGAAGATCGAGGATAGTTCGTCCGGCAGGCTGCGCGGGTATGGCGCCGTCGACCCTGCCGTGGAGGGGCGCCTCGACCCGGCCCTCGAGGCGCTGCAGCTCGACCTGCACGCGGTGCTCGACCTCCTCTCGTCGGGCGTAGAACGTAGAGCGTAGAACGTAGAACGTAGAACGTAGAACGTACCGCGTACAGCTTCTCTTGCAGTCGGAAGAAACTAGCCGCCCGACTGATGTAGCGTAGATTCTCGCGGGTCTCCCTTACCGTGAGTCCGCGATGCGTCCTGCCCGCACGATCCTCTTGATCGCCGCATCCGCTGCCCTCGCCGCCTGCGCCCCGCGCGGCGGCATCAGCACCGGTCCCTCGTCAGCCGGCGCCGCCTACGACGTCGTCATCGAGAACGGCCGCGTCATCGACGGCACCGGCGCCGCCTGGTACTACGGCGACGTGGCGCTGCGTGGTGACCGCATTGCCGCCATCGGGCCGCGCGGCGCCTTCAAGGCGGCGCGCGCCACGTCGCGCGTCGATGCCACCGGGCTCGTGGTGGCGCCGGGCTTCATCGACATCCAGGCGCAGTCGTACGCGAACTTCATGACGGGCGACGGCCTGGCCCTGTCGATGGTGACGCAGGGCATCACCACGGCAATCCTCGGCGAAGGGAGCACGCCGGCGCCGGTGAACGACAAGATCCTCGCGCTCGAGACCGATTCCGCGAACAGGGCGCTGATGCGCCAGTTCACCGGGCCGCACGGCTTCGGCAACTGGCTGGAGTTCATGGCCAGGCGCGGCGTGTCGCAGAACGTCGGTTCGTTCGTGGGCAACGGCACGGTGCGCGTGTACGGCAAGGGCGGCGGCATGGGGCCGTCGACCAGCGTGGAAATCGATACCATGCAGGCCATGGTGCGTCGCGCCATGCAGGACGGCGCCTTCGGCATCGCCAGCGCGCTCATCTACCCGCCCAATTCGTACGCCAGCACCGAGGAGCTGATCGCCGTCAACAAGGCAGCCGCACCCTACGGCGGCGTCTACATCACGCACATGCGCAGCGAGGGCGACAAGTTCCTCGAGGCGATGGACGAGGCGATCCGGATTGGCAGGGAGGCTGGAGTGCCGGTAGAGATCTATCACCTGAAGGCGAGCGGTCTGCGCAACTGGCCCAAGATGGACCTCGCCATCGCCAAGATCGACAGCGCGCGCGCGGCGGGGCAGGACGTACAGGCCGACATGTACCTGTACCCGGCCGGCGGCAACGGCTTTGCCAGCTGCATTCCGCCCAAGTATTCCGCCGACGGCAAGCTGCTCGACAACCTGAAGAACCCGGCCTTGCGCGCCACGATGGTCCGGGAGATCGAGGCCCGCGATGCCGGCTACGAGAACCTCTGCGAGATTGCCTCGCCGGCCAACGTGATGGTGGTGGGCTTCAAGAAGCCCGAGTACCAGCGGTTCGAGGGGAAGCGCCTGTCGGAGATTGCCGCCGCGCTCAACAAGAGCTGGGGTGAGACGATCATCGACCTCAACGTCGCCGAGAATGCGGGGCTGGACGAGCTCCTGTTCCTGATGAGCGAGGACAACATCAAGAACCAGATTCGCCAGCCGTGGATGAAATTCGGCACCGACGCCAGCTCACACGATCCTGCGACAGCTGTCGGGATGACCCACCCGCGCGCCTATGGGGATTTTCCGCGACTGCTCGGCAAGTACGTGCGCCAGGAAAAGGTGACGACGCTCGAGGACGCGGTGCGCAAGGCGTCGTCGGCCGTGGCCACGCGCCTGTCGATCTCCGACCGCGGCGTGCTCAAGCAGGGGCTGAAGGCCGACATCGTGGTCTTCGACCCCAACACCATCATCGACAACGCGACGTTCGAGATGCCACACCAGCTGTCCACCGGGATGCGGGATGTCTTCGTGAGCGGCGTGGCGGTGGTTCGTGATGGGAAGCATACCGGAGTCAAGCCGGGACAGATTGTGCGGGGGCCGGGATACATGCGATAGAGGCAGGGTGCGGGCTCCACTCGTCCCCCCTCACCAAACCCCCGCACCCCGTACTCATCCCCTTGAGAAGTTGCCCGCCCGATGATCGAACACGTCTCAGATATCGCGACTACGAGTGGGACCTTCAGGGGGTCGGGCCTTCCCCTGCGTACGTCCGCGAATTCCTTACTGCGAACGCCATTCCTCGGTCCCACTATAGTGGTACGGGTCAAGCGATTTCCCGTGGCCACGCGCCCAGTCGAGCGCAGTTTCGGGAGTCCGTCACGGACCCGACACCGGGAGGTGCCCATGTCAATCCGTTCAGTGTTCCTGGCGCTCGCCGCCCTCGCCGTGGCCGCCCCGGCTGCGCTCCGCGCGCAGGAGAATGACGCCGATTTCGTCAAAGCGCGGCAGCAGTTCGTGGCGGGCCAGGCTCGTGCCGCCGCGCAGACCCTGCAATTCGCCAGCGCGCACGTCAGGCAGCAAACCGGCCGTTGCCGCGACGCGGACGTCGGCTCGCGCCTGATAGACGCCGAGTCGCAGTTGGACAAGCTTGCGGCCAGTCTCCGCGCCGGTACCGTCACCAGCGTGAAGACGCTGGAGAAGTCGCTCACCTCAATTGACCTGCTGCTCGCGCAGCACCACCTGATGCTCGCCCTGGCGAACATGGACCGTCCGCGCCCCAACGACATTCCGGTGGTGGCACAGGACATCGACCGCGGGGCGTTCCACTACGAACGGTCGGTCACGCTGGGCGGTGGCAAGCTGACAACGGAGCAGGGCGCAGCAGTGGCGGATGTGCGCGCGCTGGTGAAGGAGATCGAGGAGACGAGTGCGATTCCGAAGCGGGGTGTGGCCGTGGTGACGTCGTTCGAAAAGCTGGTGGTTGGCACCATCACGGTGTCGGACGCCCGGTAGTCAGGCGATCAGCGCGCCCGGGCAATAGGCAGGTCGACGAAGCTCGCCTGTCCGGGCGCGTGATAGATGCGCTGCGTCGCCTTGCGGTAATCGTCGGGCTTCGCGAGAAAGATGTTCGGCACGAACGTCTGCGGGTTCCGGTCGTACAACGGGAACCATGACGATTGCACCTGCACCATGATGCGGTGCCCCGGCAGGAACACATGGTTCGTCGTCGGCAGCGCGAAGCGGTACACCAGCGGCGCGTTCGCCTCGATCGGCCTGGGCGTCTCGAAGCTCTCGCGATAGCGGCCGCGGAAGATCTCCATGGCCACGGCAAACTGGAATCCCCCAAGCGCGGGCTGTACCGGCACTTCGTCGGGATAGACGTCGATGAGCTTCACCACCCAGTCGGCATCGGTGCCGCTCGTCGAGGCCACGAGGTTCGCCACCGCCTGCCCGCTGATCTTCACCGGTTCGGTGAGCACGTCCGTCGTATAGGCGAGCACGTCGGTGCGGCCCGACATTTCCCGCTGGTCATCGGCCAGCCAGTCGGCCCAACGATCGGCCGTGTCGTAGCCCGCCGAGCGCGTGGGACGAGCGCGGAAGGGCACCGGCTTGGTCGGGTCGGAAACGTACTCGTCGAACGCCGCGCCCGAAGTTGGCGCCGTAAAGCCGAGCTTGGATCCCGCCTGCAGATACAGCGGTGTCGGTTGGATGGCGCATCCGCTCGCGCATCCCGAGGGCCACGACGTGAGGTGCCGCCAGGTGTTGGTGCCGCTCTCGAACGCCGTCACCGGCGAGACGTCGAGCCGCGCCGGCGCATCGTCCTTGAGGTAGTGGTCGAGGAACGGAAGCAGTACCTCTCGCTGGAAGGTCTGCGACGTGTTGCTTCCCCAGCGGATGGCGCCCAGGGAACTGCCGTCGGCGATCTCACCGCCGTGATGCCACGGACCCATGGCGAGGAACACCTTGTCGTTGTTTGCATCCTTGGGCTTGAGCGCCTTGTACACGGCGATTGCGCCGTAGCTGTCTTCGGCGTCCCACAGGCTGTGCACGAGCATCACCGGAATCTTCAGCGGCAGCGCGGCGAGCACCTTGTCCATGGCCTGGTCCTGCCAGAACGCGTCGTACGATGGATGCGCGAGCACCTTCCGCCAGAAGCCGATCTGGTCCATCCCGTGGATCTTCGCCATGTCGCCGGCCGAGCCCGCGCGCAGGAAGGCGTCGTACTCGTCGTAGTTGGCGCTCCACCAGCGCTCCGAGTTGTCGCGCGTGCCGACCTGTTCGTACATGTACGACAGGTTGTACTGCCGGAACGCCCCGTTGTGGAACCAGTCGTCACCCATCCAGCCGTCCACCATCGGGTTCATCGGCACGCTGACCTTGAGCGCGGGATGCGGATTGACCAGTGCCATCAACGGCAGGAAGCCGTCGTAAGAAATGCCGAGGATGCCCACCTTGCCGTTGGACTCTGGAATGTTCTTCACCAGCCAGTCAACCGTGTCCCAGGTGTCGGTGGAGTGGTCCACGTTGGTCGGGTTCAGCGGCCCGCGCAGCGGCCGGTTCATCACGTAGTCGCCCTCCGAAGCGTACTTGCCCCGGACGTCCTGTACCACGCGGATGTAGCCACCGCCGATGATGACGTCGAGCGCATTGTCGTAGCCGTCGATGGCCGTGGCGAGATGCGCGCTGGCGGAATACGTGGTCGACGCGGTCGCGTTGTACGGCGTGCGGGTGAGCAGGATGGGCGCGCGCTTCGCGCCGTTCGGCACGAGAATGACGGTGTGCAGCCTTACGCCGTCGCGCATGGGGATCATGACGTCCCGCCGCACGTGGTCGAAGCCGACGAAGGTCGGCGTGAGCTTTGCGGGTGTTTCGCTGGGCAGCGTCGTGACCTGGGCGCTCAGTGTGACACTGGCCGGCGTGGCGATCAGGAAACCGAAGGCGAAGGCAACGGCATGGCGCGCGATGGGAAATGGCATGGAGGGCTCCTGGGCCACGACGATGAACGGTACGGTAGTGCGTCCCTCGCGCCGGCCGACGGATGCACTCGATGCCCGAAGTTGCAGTGCGGCCGATCGGCAGGCAAGCGTATATTCAGTCACGGAGGAGAAATGACCGTACCAACCACGCTGGTCGCCATCGCGATTCTCTTCGCCCTGCTCGCCCTGCTCGGCTTTGCCTCGACCGTCGGGGCGCTGAGGAGGAGAAGGCCATTCAGCGCGGCCATGACGGGCATTTCGTCGCTGCTCATGCTCTCGCTGGCCGCCCTCTTTGGCACGCTCAGCGCGTCCATCCAGGGGTACCGGGCCCTGACGAGGGAGGAAGTGGCGGCGGTCGTCGAGGTGCAGCCGGCGGATTCGCAGAAGTTCACCGCCCGGTTCACCTTGCCCGACAGCACCGTACGGGTCTTCTCCCTGTCGGGTGACCAGCTGTACGTGGACGCCCACATCCTCAAGTGGAAATCCATCGCGAACCTCCTGGGACTGCACACGTCGTACGAGCTCGATCGCGTCGGCGGCCGCTACGAGAGCATCGAGGATGAGACGACGCGGGGCCGCACGGTGTTCACGCTGGCGAAGGACAAGCCGGTGGACATGTTCCACCTGCGGCGCCGGTTCGAGATGCTCAACCCGTTCGTCGACGCCGAGTACGGCTCAGCGACGTTTGTCGGCTCGGGCAAGCCGGCAACGTTCAGGATCCTGGTATCGACCACCGGACTGCTGATCAGGAAGGCCGCACCGGACAGCGGACGGTAGGGGGACGCGACGCTTGGCTCAACGATTTTCCGGTACCGGCTGAACGATTTTTCCTTACGGGACGTATGGTAAAATTGAGACCGCCGGACCGGCTGACTTCCAGAGTCTGTTGGCGCCGCCGGACGGGAGGGGCCGTCGTTATTGCTTGACATAAGGCGGCGGAGCTGCATATTCACCCAACTTCCGTGAGAAAGTTCCCGATTCGTGAGGTCGGCATGACCAGTCCCATTCCGCGCTTGGCAACGCCGCGCGCACTCCGAGCATTGGCGTTAGCGTCGATTCTTGTCGTTCCTGCCGTGCTGTTGGCGCAGCAGCCTGCGCGAGCGCCGCGTGCCGCCGGCGACAGCGCCCGTGTGCGGCCGCTGCCGGTGATCACCGACACGGCGCGCGCCGCCAACCTGTACGTGAGCGTCAAGTTCGCGGACCTGCCGCCAGCCGACTACGCTCGGCAGATCGAAGGCACGAAGAAAGCGGACAGCGTCAACACCGCCTACAGCAAGGGCGTGATGAGCTACAAGGCGATCACGTACAAGAACACGCTCGACGGGTATGTGGTACCCGCCTATGTGTTCGAGCCGCTGGTCAAGCGTGGCCCGCGCGGCCACGCGGCGATGGTCTGGGTGCACGGCGGCGTGCACGGCCAGTGGGGCAGCGGCCTGCTGCCGTTCGTCAGGGAGGCGGTGCAGCGCGGCTACGTGATCGTCACGCCCGATTATCGCGGGAGCACCGGGTACGGCAAGGATCACTACCTGGCCATCGACTACGGCGGTCGCGAGATCGACGACGTCGAGTCGGCCGTGGCGTACCTGAAGACGCTCCCCTACGTGGATCCTGACCGGATCGGCATCATGGGGTGGAGTCACGGCGGATTCATCGCGGCGCACGTGGCGATGAAGAAGCAGCCGGTGGTGAAGGCGAGCGCGGCGATCGTGCCGGTGACGAACCTGGTGTTCCGGCTCTCGTACAAGGGGCCGGGCTACCAGCGCAGCTACGCCGCCGAGTCGACCATCGTGGGGCTCCCGTTCGAGAAGCCGGAAGAGTACATCAAGCGCTCCCCGCTGTATCACGTGGAAGACCTGAGCATCCCGCT